>NZ_CEEDBP010000021.1:0-82989 GCF_979252845.1 Belnapia sp. AC561 | reverse complement strand
GCCACGATCTCGCGCCGGGTCATGACATCGGCGGCGGCGCGCAGCTTCTCCTCGGCCTCGGCCAGCTTGCCGCGGACGTCGCGGAGCTCCAGCGAGTTGTCCTGCATCCGCTGCTCCTCGGTCTGCTGGATCTGCCGGCGGGCCTCGGCGATGGCGCCATTGGCGCGGTCGATCTGGCCGTTGAAATCCTCGATGCTGCCATCGAGGCCAGCGGAGCTGCGCTGCAGGGCAAGCAGCTGCGGCAGCCGCTGCAGGCCCTGGCCGACCAGGGTGCGGGTCATCTCCTCCTCCTGCTTGATCAGCGTGAGCTGGCGGCGGGTGGAGGCGAGCTGGCCGCGGGCGCCGGAGATGACGGCGGTCTGCTGGTCGATCCGGGCCTGCAGGACCTGGATCTGGCTGAGCAGGCTGGCGGTCCGCGCCTCGAATAGGGCGCGCTGGCCGGCGATGCTGTCCATGGCGCGGGCGTTGGTGCTGGCCCGCAGCTCCGGCGGAAAGGCGATTTCGCGGGCCTTGGCCAGCTCGGCGGTAAGGCGAGCGTCTTGGGCAAGCAAAGCCCACCTCTGGGCTCGTTGGGTTTCTAACACGACGCTGGACTCAATATCGTCCAACCGCATTAGCACCTGACCTTGGGTAACCTTGGCTCCATCGCGAACCAAGATTTCATCAATAATCCCGCCCTCCAGGTGCTGGATGGTACGGCGGCTGCCTTCCACCTTGACCACGCCCTGGGCGATGGAGGCTTCCGCCAGCGGGGCGAAGACCGCCCAGGCGACGCCACCGACCACGAAGACCAGGAAGACCAGCAACCCGAAGATCATGGTGCCGCGGGTGCGCGGCGCCGGGGCGTCGAGGAGCGGGTTGAAGGGGAAAGGCGGCAGGGTGGCGCCGAGGTCGCGGCTGCCGGCGGTCAGGACGCGGCCGGCGGCATGATTAGCCGCCAACGGCACGCCAGGGGACGGCTGCGTTATAAGGCTCATCGGGCAACACTTTCATCAGTGCATATAACAGACCAAGTGCCCGCTATTTTGCTGTGACCGGTTTATCAAGGCGTGCGGAAGCAGGTTTTACTTGATGAGCTGGGATTGTCGGCTCCTCTGTCGTTGGAGGCGTGACATCGACACTGCCGAAGCGTGCGTAAAGTGCCGGCAGCACCATCAGGGTCAGCAGGGTCGCCGTGATGAGACCGCCGATGACGACCGTTGCGATGGGTTTTTGGACCTCGGCGCCGGCCCCGGTGGCGATCGCCATCGGCACGAAGCCGAGCGAAGCTACCAGGGCTGTCATCGCTACCGGGCGCAACCGATCCATCGCGCCCTGGCGTATCGCGACGTCGCGGTCCATCCCTTCGCCGCGTAGTTGCTTGATGTGGTTGAGCATGACCAGGCCATTGAGCACCGCGACACCGGAAAGGGCGATGAAGCCGACGGCTGCGGAAACCGACAACGGCATGTCCCGCAGCCAGAGCATCGCAATGCCCCCCGTGAGTGCCAGCGGCACAGCACTGAACACAAGTAGCGCGTCACGCGGCGAGCCAAGTGCCGTATAGAGCAGCAGGAAGATCAGGAAGAAGCAGCCTGGTACCACCACCAACAGTCGCCGCTGGGCCGCCTCAAGATTCTCGAACTGGCCACCCCAAGTGATAAAGTAGCCTGCCGGTGGACGGACATCCCGCGCCACCGCGGCCTGCGCTTCCGCCACCACCGAGGCGATGTCGCGGCCGCGGACATTTGCCGTCACCACCACGCGGCGCTTGCCATTCTCCCGGCTGACCTGGTTTGGTCCTTCAGTAAGACGGAAGGCAGCCAAGCTACGAAGCGGCACCGAAGCCGTACCGCTGTTACCAGTGCGGCCCTCGCCCGGCAGTGCTACGGGAAGATTGCGCAGTGCCTCGATATCGCTCCTGATGGTCTCCGGAACTCGAACGATGATGGCGAAGCGGCGGTCACCCTCGAAGACGAAGCCGGCTTCACGGCCGCCGATTGCGGTACCGATCACCTCCTGCACGGTGGCGAGGTTGAGGCCGCGCCGAGCAATCTCCGCTTTGTCCACGGTGATCTCGAGGAAAGGCAGGCCGGTGGCCTGTTCGACCCGAACGTCCTCCGCGCCGGCGATGCCGCGCAGCACGGCGGCCACTTGGTTAGCCGCTGCCAACATGGGGCCGAACTCCTCGCCGAACACTTTCACTGCGAGGTCGCCGCGGGTGCCGGCGAGCAATTCGTTGAAGCGCATCTGGATGGGCTGGGTGAACTCAAAATTATTGCCCGGTAGCCGCTGAACCGCCTCCTGCACGCGACTGACCAGCGTTGCCTTCGGCAGCGCTGGATCGGGCCATTGGTCCCGCGGCTTCAGGATAATAAACGAATCCGAAACGTTCACCGGCATGGGGTCGGCGGCTACCTCGGCGGTGCCGGTTTTGGAGAACACGACCGCCACTTCCGGCATGCGCGCCACGACCTGCTCAATCTGCAGCTGCATGGCTTGCGATTGTGTCAGGGAGGTCGAGGGAATGCGCAGCGCGTGCATGGCGATATTGCCCTCGTCGAGCTGCGGGATGAACTCCGAACCAAGACGAGAACCGAGCAGGAGCGCGCCGGCGAACAGCAAAGCTGCGCCGCTAATAACCGGCACAGGCCGGCGTATGGCGAGCCGCAATGCCGGCGCATAGGCATACTTCAGGCCGCGCACCAGCCAGTTATCCGTTTCCTGCACCTTCCCGGTCACCACCAAGGCGATCATCGCCGGCACGAAGGTCAGCGAGAGGACGAAGGCCACCACCAGGGCGATGATGACGGTCAGCGCCATCGGCGCGAACATCTTGCCCTCGACGCCCTGAAAGGTCAGCAGCGGCACATAGACCAGAATGATGATGGCCTGGCCGAAGACCGACGGGCGGATCATTTCCCGCGCCGAAGCGGCCACCGTCTCCAGCCGTTCCTCCAGTTGCAGGCCCCGTCCCAGCTTGTGCTGCCGCTCAGCCAAATGGCGGAGGCTGTTTTCGGCGATGATCACGGCGCCATCGACGATCAGGCCGAAATCGAGTGCGCCGAGGCTCATCAGATTGGCGCTGATGCCGCCTTCCAGCATGCCCGTCGCGGTAATCAGCATGGTGACCGGGATGACCAAGGCGGTGACCACCGCCGCGCGCAGATTTCCGAGCATCAAAAACAGCACTACAACGACGAGCAGCGCCCCCTCGGCGAGGTTTTTGGCCACGGTCCGCACTGTAGCATCGACCAGCTCGGTCCGGTTCAGCACGGTGCGAAGCCGGATACCGGGCGGCAGGCTGCGGGAGATTTCTTGGACCTTGGCGTCGACGGCCGACGAGACGGTGCGGCTATTCTCACCAATCAGCATCAGGGCGGTGCCGACCACTGCTTCCTGCCCGCCGGTGCTGGCGCTACCGGTACGCAGCTCGCGCCCGATCAGCACGTCGGCAATATCGCGCACCCGCAGCGCAACGCCTTCCCGCGTAGCGACCACGACGTTGCGGATGTCCTCCAACGTTTCCAGCCGGCCACCGGAACGCACAACATAGCCCTCACCGCCGCGCTCGACATAGCCGGCGCCCCGGCTGGCGTTGTTCCGCTCCAGCGCCTCCGCGACGTCGGCCAGCGAAAGGCCAAGGCCGATCAGTCGCGCCGGATCTGGCTGGACATGGAATTGCTTGACCAGGCCGCCGATCGAATCGACCCCGGCCACCCCCGCGACATTGCGCAGCTGCGGCCGAACGACCCAGTCCTGCAGCGTGCGAAGATAGGCGGTGCGCTCCAGTACCGTGGTCAGCCGCTGGCCCCCGGCGGTAACATAGCTGCCGTCGGCCTGCCAACCTGGCCGGCCTTCCCGCACCACGTCGCCGTCCTGGCGCGGGACATAATCGATCGCCCACATGTAGATCTCACCGAGCCCGGTCGAGATTGGACCCATGCGCGGCTCGGCGCCGGGGGGCAGCAGTTCCCGGGCATCCGTCAGGCGCTCCTGCACCTGTTGGCGGGCGAAATAGACATCGACGTCGTCGCGGAAGATCGCGGTCA
Organism: Belnapia sp. AC561; assembly: GCF_979252845.1. NCBI lineage: Bacteria > Pseudomonadati > Pseudomonadota > Alphaproteobacteria > Acetobacterales > Roseomonadaceae > Belnapia > Belnapia sp. AC561. The sequence continues at coordinate 78,958 of NZ_CEEDBP010000021.1, read as the reverse complement.
CTTGGGAGAACCCGTTGCGCGACAGCGAGCGGGTTGACTGCAATCCGCGAATGCCGGCGAGCGCCGTCTCGACCGGGAACGTGACCTGCTTTTCCACCTCATAGGGCGAGAGCGCCGGCGCCAGGGTGTTGATCTGCACCTGATTATTGGTGATGTCGGGTACGGCATCGATGGGCAGGGACTGCAGGGAGCGCAGACCGAACCCGGCCACCGCCGCTACCAGCAACACCACCAACCAACGCTGGCGGACGGAGAAGTCGAGGACGCCTGCGATCATGATCCGACGTTCCTAATGCGAATGCTCGGCTTCGGATTTCCCGAGCTCGGCCTTGAGGACGAAGGTATTGGCGGCGGCGTAACGCTCCCCCGCATCGAGCCCGAAGACCACCTCGACGCCTTCTGCGTCGCCGCGGCCGAGCACGACCTCCCGTTTCTCAAAGCCGTCCGGGGTGCGCACGAAGACCACGCTTTCGCCTTCGATCTGTTGCACTGCTTCGCGCGGCACCAGCACATCCACCGGTTGCTCGTCGGTCGCGACATCTGCCGTGGCGAAGCCGCCTGGGCGAAACTCACCTGCAGGATTTGGTACTTCGACCACTGCGCGTGCCGAACGTGTTTCCGGATCGAGGACCGGGCTGAGGAAGACTAGGCGTCCCTCGCCCCGCGTCTCTCCTTCGCCGCGTAGGCGCACCTGCATGCCTTCTTTGACAAAGGTCAGATCGGACGGCGGTACCGCCAGCTCGATCCAGATGCTCGACAGATCGGCAACGGTATAGACTTCGGCTTCCGCAGCTACCGCCGCTCCCAGTACGATAGGCCGGGACGTGACCCGTCCGGCGATCGGCGCCCGCACCGCCTGCCGACGCAGGGCTTCCACCGGCTGACGGGGCAGTGCCTCCACTTCCGCCGAACCGAGGCCTAGGGCCGCTAATTTCTGTCGAGCCAGATCGAGACGGATCTGCGCCTCCTGCCAGTCAGTCCGCGCCTTCAAAAAGTCCTGCTCGGCCGAGATGCGCCGCTGCCATAACCGCTGCTCCCGCTCGAAGGTGACGCGGACCAGCTCCGTGGTTCGCAGTGCCGCCAAATAGTCGCCTTTGATCGTGGCGATCTCAGCACTTTCAATCTCCGCCAGCACGTCGCCCGCCGCGACCTGGTCGCCCAGGCGCTTGTGCAGAATGGTGACAATGCCGGCGACCCGGGCAGGCACGCGGGCCAAGCGATCCGCATTGGCGGTAACGATTCCCGGGAGTGAGACGCGGCGTATCACCGCGCCCGGTCCTGCCTCCGCTACGCTGATCTGCGCGGCGACGACCTGCTCCTCGGCCATCCGGATACTGCCCTCGGGGGCTTCTCCTTCGTCCTTGTGGCCTGGCGCTGGCGTCGGGGCCGCGGCCTGGGCCGGAGCGACTGGCTGAGGCATGGGTGCCAGACCCAGCGTCGTGCGAAGCGTCGCGGGCACTTGCGGCGCCAACACCGCCACACCAAGCACGAGGAGGCCCCCGGCAAGAAGCGCAATCATCGGCTTCATGGTCAGCGACTCCCTACAGGGACGATGGGTGGGATAGGACTGTCTATCCGGCCACGAAGCCGTGCGAGATCGGCACGAAGCTGTTGAACCTCGAGTAGAGAGCCGTTGAGCTGCTCCCGCACGTCGGACAGCGCGCGCTGTGCATCGAGCACTTCGAGCAGCGAGAATTTGCCTTCGGCATAACCCTCCCGCGCAAAACCGGCGGCCTCGAGTGCCGCGGGCAGGACGATCCGTCGGAGGGAATCTGCGGCGCGCCAGGCCTGGTCCAGTCGGCGCTCGGCATCGGCGAGCGCGGCATCGAGGTACAACCGACCACGCTCGGCATCGGCTTCCGCCCGGTTCAGCTCAGCACCGGCACGGAGAATATTGCCCTGGTTGCGATCGAACACTGGCAACGGCACGGAGAGGCCAACGACAAAGGCGGTAGCACCGGCGGTCTGGGAGGCCTCGCGGATTCGGCTGACGCCTCCATTGACGGTAACGTCTGGGACCGCGTTGCGCCGCTGCAGATCCAGTTCGGCCCTACGCTGGTTAATCAAAGCGTCCAGCCGCACCTGGTCTAGCTGGGACCGTGATAACGCCGGCGCGCGGGCAGGGTCGGGCCGAGGGCCAAGATCGTCGAACCACGCGGCGCGATGGGCCGCGACCTCCACTCGCGGCACGGCCAGCAAGACGGTGAGCGCCTGCTGCGCCACGGCGGCCTCGCGTTGCGAGCGCTCGAAGCCGACCGCGGCCGTTTCCCGGGCCACCTCCGCGCGGCGTTGCTGCACGAAGGGCTCGCGTCCAGCCTCAACCCTTCCACGCGTGGCGCGCAGTACCTCGTCGGCAAGGCGCACTCGCTCGCGGGCGATCTCTGCCGCCCGGGCGCCCGCCACCGCCCCGGCCAAGGCGCGGAGGACCTCGCGGGTCAGGTCGAGCCGTACTGCCTCCGCGTCGAGGTCAGCGAGCGTCAGAGCGCGGCTGGACGCATCGATGCGTGCCTGCCGCTTGCCACCGGTTTCGATCCGCAGCGACAGGCCTACGCCGATCTCAAGAGGGCTTCCGCCCCGGTAGGGGCCCGTGGTGGCAAGGCTCTGGTTATCGAGACGGGCCTCAGGGTTCGGACGGAGCCCGGCCTGGACGCGGTCACCCTGCGCCGCCCGGCGACCTGCTTCGGCGCTACGCAAGATCGGGGCACGTGCCAGGGCAAGGGCTACTGCCTGCTCTGGTGAAGACACGACGATCGTGCCGACCGCTGGAGCAGGCCGTGGCGGGGCGCTTGGCGCGGCTGCAGAACGACGGCTGGCTGGCTGCGCCATCGCGGGCAGGATGACGACGACAAGCAAAATCGCAGCTAAGGCAGTGCGGGACAGACGGAACATTGACAGGGCACCAGAAACAGACAGAACACGATGTGCACCCATCCCGACAATCCGGGACGCGGCGGCTGAAACAGCGGTTCGGTCAGGTCTGAGGCGGCCTCGATAGTGGCTCTGTCACGCGGGAGGGATGGCCGCATGGACTGCCCGGCTGGTGCTCAACGCTCCCTGCGGAATTGGGCCTGGGCGTTTCCTGCAACCTGATTCGGTCGCCGAGCTGGCAGTTGCAATGTATTCCCGCGTGCACCAAACCACCGTCAGGAAGCGCGTCGCCTGCTTGGCTATCGGATGCGGCGATGACGGTGGCGACGGCCGTTGACGCGTTGGCCAAGCTGTCGCCCTCGGTGCAGGGAGGCAGAAACAGGACGGCGAGGAGTATTGATACGGTCAGCAGGCGCGCCACGAGTGCGCGCCACTTTGCCTTCACCGTCACTGCTCTCGCCTGGCGTTGCATAAGATGCCCTAGCGCACCGGATCGACGCTATAGCGGGCTGAGCCCAGGCTTCCGGACGGCCCTCGCAAGGTTACGGTCGCACGAAACTTACCATCGAAGGGGAAGTCGAGCCGGGCTCCCAGGCGGTTGGCGCCGGCATGGCGGAACTCGACGGTCCGCCGCTCATTGCCCCGCGCCAGCGCTACCGCCGTCGCACCGATGCTTGTCGCATCCACCGGTTGTTCCTTGTCGTCCAGGATCGTCAGCGTTGCCTCGCTACCGCGGACGGTCAGCTCTACCTCATACGGACCAATCTTCTGCTCCTGACCGGAATGGGCATGGCCATGGCCGCCCGCGGCGCCCTGCGCATGGCCTGCGGCCGGTAGCAGCGCCGTAAGGGCAGCCGCTGCGTAAGCCAGGATGATTCTGCGTTGCATTGGCTTCTCCTCTAGTGTGATCCAGGAAGACGGGCCGTCAGCAGGCCGGCATTCCTGGTTTGATCGGCGCGGTTCCAGAAGCGGGCTTGGCGCCCGATCAGGGGTTTCTCGCTCGACATCCAGTTTGTTCGAGTGCCGCCCTGACGGCCGGCTGGCGCGCGCCTATCGTCTAGCGCAACAGGCAATGAAATCAGGGCCGAAAGGCCTCCTTCCGCCCGGTTCAATAGGCGAAGCGTTCCTCCTTCGACCTTGATGGCACGCCGGGCAATTGTCAGTCCTAGGCCGACACCACCGGTTGCCCGGTTGCGGCTTGCCTCCAGCCGGCGAAACGGCTCGAAAACTTCCTCGAGCTGTGCCTCAGGAATGCCGGGGCCATCGTCTGCAATCTCAATGACCACCTGTCCCGGTACCCGGGACAGCGTGAGACGGGCAGCTCCGCCATAAGCCACGGCGTTGCCCACCAGGTTGGTCAGGGCACGACGCATCGCGACCCGCCGCAACGGCAATACCAGCGTCTCCGCACCGGCATAGGTTACATCTCCACCGGCATCGGCGGCTGCGTCGCAGACCGTGCGCAGCACCGCGACCAGATCGGTAGGACGTGGTTCTTCGGTCTCGCGGCCCTCACGTAAATAATCGAGTGTCGTCTCGATCATCGCCGCCATCTCATCGAGGTTGGCGTCAATCCGGTCCCGCGCTTCGGTATCGTCCAGGAAGCCTGCATACAGGCGTAGCCGCGTGATTGGGGTGCGCAGGTCATGTGATACCGCAGCGAGCGCCTGAGTACGGTCCTCCAGCAGCTGGCGAATGCGCTCCTGCATGGCATTGAAGGCGCGCGCGGCCTGGCGGACCTCTGCAGGGCCTTCTTCCGCCACCTGGACGGCGCCTGCTTCACGACCGACACGGTCCGCAGCCGCCGACAGGTCACGCAGTGGTTTGGTCAAGCCGCGCACCACGACGATGGATACCAGACCGATGCCGGCGGCCATAGCCGCCAGTGACGCCAGACCAGTCGGGTCGAAGGGGCCTCTATGGCTCGCCTGGAAGATCGGCGCCGCGAACGAGATGGCACCAACATCGCCAAGAGGCAACGCTCCAACCAGCAGGTGGCGATCGGCGTCCGCCCACCCCAACCGGACGCCAGCCAGCTCTGGGGCGGCCTGAAGCAATGCGTTGCGAACGACGAGAAGGTCAGCCCCCGTAGCGGATCGGTCGGGGGGAGGTGGACCATTCCGCCAGTGCAGCTCCAGGCCAGGACCGGATAACGCATGCGCGGCGCGGTCTCGCTCCGTGTCCGGCAACGCCGTCAGGGCCCGTCCGGCACGCGCCAGGCCTTCCGCCAAACTCCGTTCCCTGGCCGACTGATCGTTGCCACGCAACGCGGCTTCATGCACCCAGACACTGCCGAGATGCAGTGCCAGCAATCCGACCAGCAGCACCAGCGACGTGCGGCCGGCAAGGCTATCAGGCCAAAGCAAAGCAAATAGCCGCTTCATAGGCGTTCGACAGCCGCAACGAAAACGTAACCCGCGCCGCGGACCGTCTTGATGAGCTGGGGCGCTCCTTCGTCCGGCTCGATCTTGCGTCGCAGGCGGCTGACTTGCACATCAACGGTGCGATCGAATGCATCGCCCAGCCGACGGCGCCCGACTTCCAGCAACTGGTCCCGTCCCAGCACCCGTTGTGGATGCGCAAGGAAAGCCATCAGCAGGTCATATTCCGCCCCGGACAGGTCCACCAATGCGCCCGCCGGTGACGTCAGTTCCCGGCGTCCGGTCTCTAGTCTCCACCCGGCAAATTGCAGCGCGCCGACGCTAGCGGCCGATGGTGGCGCGGCGTCGGTGCCGTGGCCATCCGCACGTCGCAACACCGCTCGCAGTCGTGCTACCAATTCGCGGCGGCCGAAGGGCTTGGTGATGTAATCGTCCGCGCCGAACTCCAGGCCCAGCACCCGATCGGTTTCCTCGCCGCGCGCCGTAAGCATCACCACCGGCACTCGAGACGTGGCACGGATCTCCCGCAGCAAATCCAGTCCCGACGTGCCAGGCAGCATCACGTCCAGCAGCACCAACTCGGCTGGCGGTGTCGATGCACGGAGGATCTCTCGCATTTCCCGTCCGTCCCGGGCCGCGCTCACCGTAAAGCCGTTCTCCCGTAGTAATCTGGCGAGAAGATGCCGTACCTCACCATCATCCTCGACGATGACGATATGCGGCTCGCGGTCCAGGGCGTCGCGCAGCGGGAGGCCAGCACTTTCACCATCGGTTGTGCCGCCTGGCATCCGTCAGCCCTCCCTATGGCATGGGGCGCGGGGCGCCACTGCCATTACCCGTGCCTGACCAGCTAAGCCTCCACCATGCGTCACCATCGCCACTCCGCGTCGAAATAAGGACGTAGCGCGAGGTGCGCGTCGCAATGTCTCCACATTATGACAAAGTATATCCGTTGCGTGATCGCCATAGGCGCTATCGGCAATGGTTAGGAGCGACGTCGACCGCTGGACGACACCCGTCGTGCGAAGGGCCGCTTGTCTCACTTCGTCATACGCCTGAGAAGATATGACAGCGGGCACTCGCTAACTCCACGCTTATCGGAACGGCACCTGCCGTCCGCATCCAGCCTGGAGACCAACATGATCCGCCGCACGTTGACTGCTTTGACTTTGATTGCCGCGTTGGGCGCTGGCGCCGCCATGGCGCAAGGCAATCCTCAATCCTCTCCAGGCAGCGTGTCCGGGCGCGCTGCGCCGCATATCGACGGATCGAGCGGCAGTGGTCCTGAGCTGCATCGGCCGGTGCCGGTGCCGCGTCAGACCGATGCACGGCAGGCGCCGCATCTCGACAATCAAAGCGACGGCCCGGTGTCGCACCAGCCGGGACCAGAGCCACGTCCGGCAAATCCTGGTCCGGCGCCGCATCTCGACAACACCACCGACGGGCCCACGCCGCATACGGGTAAGCACTGAACACGGGCCGGGCGGGCGATCCGCCTGCCCGGCTTCGTCGCCGATTGCACGAAGGTTCAACCAACATCAGGGAAACTGGCAAATAGGACGCTGATTCAAAGCCGTCCTGTTCGCTAACCTCTTTAGTCAGGGTTATCGGCTTGGCTTCCAGGCCAACAGCCGCAACGCATTGAGCGTGACCAGTACGGTTGCGCCAGTATCGGCCAGAATGGCGGGCCACAAGCCGGTGATGCCAAGCAAGGTGGTAGCGAGGAATACGAGCTTGAGGCCGACAGCCAGCCCGACATTGGTACGCACGTTGACCATGGTAGCGCGGGACAGTTGGACCAATTCCGCCACACCCGTCACCCGGTCTTTCAGCACCGCAGCGTCTGCCGTCTCCAACGCTACATCGGTCCCGCCACCCATCGCCACGCCCACGGAAGCGGCGGCGAGGGCAGGCGCATCGTTGATGCCGTCTCCTACCATCACCACGGCACCCGCCTGCCGTAGCGTCGCAATTTCACGTAGCTTGTCATCCGGCATCAGCGCCGCCTTCACCTCCAGTCCCAGCCCGGTGGCGATCGCTGTTCCGGTGCGAATATTGTCGCCGGTCAACATCACCGAGCGGATGCCCAAGGCCGTGAGCGCTGCCACCCCTTCCGCGGCGTCCGCCCGGGGTTCGTCACGAATCGCTAGAACACCCATGAGCGTGATGTCAGACAACACGACAACGACCGTCTTGCCTTCGGATTCAAGTGTTGAAATCGCCTCAGCCAGCCCCCCCAGGTTCACCCCGGTCGCCTGTGCGTAACTTGGGCTTCCCACGGCGACCTGGCGGTCGCCGACCCGCGCTGTCACTGCCTTACCAATGACCACCGACTGGCTTGTGGCTGGCGGAATGGTCAGCCCACGTTGCTCAACTGCGGCGACGACTGCTTTGGCGAGCGGATGGGAGGAGCCCTGCTCGACGCCTCCAGCCATGGCCAGCAGGTCATCCTCTGTGACGTTTGGGGCGGCCAGCACATCGGTGACCCGCGGACGGCCCGCAGTCAGCGTGCCCGTCTTATCGAAAGCAACGGTGCGTGCCGTACCCATTTCTTCCAGCGCGGCACCACCCTTGATCAGCAACCCGCGCTTGGCGCCCGCCGACAGGCCGGACGCCATGGCGGCGGGTACCGAGATCACCAACGCGCAGGGGCAAGCAATCAACAGCACGGCCAGACCTCGGTAGAGGCTTGTCCACCAATCCCAGCCGAGCAGGAACGGCGGCACCAGAATGACCAGCAGGGCGACGACCATCGCGCCCGGCGTCCAGTAAGTTGAAAACCGCTCGATGAAGCGCTGGGTTGGAGCACGTGAGGCGGTAGCGTCCTCCACCATCCGGATAATCCGCGCGATCGTATTATCGGACGCAGCACGGGTGATGCGTACCCGCAAGGCACCATCAGTATTGATGGAGCCTGCCACGACGGCCTCGCCGGGGCCGCGGGAGACCGGCACGCTTTCACCTGTCACCGGGCTTTCATCGAGCGCGGATTGCCCTTCTTCAATCCGGCCGTCGCCGGGTACGCGGTCACCCGGGCGGATAAGAATGAGATCCCCAACGGCAAGGCGGCTCGCCTGGATTTCCTCTGTCGTGCCATCGGCACGCTGCCGTAGGGCCGTTCGCGGCATCAACGTCGCTAGAGCGCGGATTCCGGCGCGCGCCCGCCCAGCGGCGACGTTTTCCAGCATCTCACCCAGGGCGAAGAGCAGCACAACAATAGCTGCCTCCTCCGCGGCCCCAATAATGGCCGCCCCCACCGCGGCCGTGACCATCAGGGTCTCGATCGAAAAGGGATTCCCGGCACGAGCCAAGGCGAAGGCCCGCCACCCGAAGGGTACGATCGCCGCGGCCGTCGCGACCAGAAACAGCAGGTAGGTCAGCCGCGGCGGCAAGACGAGGGACAGCGCGTAAGCGCTGAGCACCAGGGCCCCTAGGATCCAGACCAGCCGAGCTTTACCGGTTGCGTACCAGGGCTTGTCTGCGTCGGCGGGATCGTCATGGTCATGGCCGTGTCCGGCCACACCATGTTCATGGGCCGCCTCATCGGAGCCGGCGGAGTGGTGATGTGCATCATCGAGGGATGCCGGGCCGGGCGCGGTCGCGGGCGATACGATAGGACGCCCGGTATACCCCAGGGCCGAGAGCGATTGCTCGATGGCGGCGGCATCCGTCTGACCCGGCGACAGTTGCAGTGTCAGCCGCTCAGCCATCAGATTGACCGACACGTCGGAGACACCAGGCAATCGCTTCAGGGCGCCTTCGACTTTTGCGACACAGGCAGCGCAGTCCATGCCCTCCACTCGCCATTCAGACCGGCTGCCAATATTCATTGGGGTAACTCCGTACTTTGCAGATTGTTGTAGAACCTCAGACTTTTGGGGGCCTACCTTTTCAGATGTCTGGTATCTTGAGGGTCCAACGCCGTCCTGGGACGCTTCAGCATCGTCACCCACCATCGACTGCATGTTGATCGAGGCGGCCGGATTTCTCCGACCGCCTCGATCGCTGCTGACGCGTCAGTCGTGCGTCAGTTTTTATCGATCAGGGCTTCGGTGGGGCACTCTTGTCGCGATGCCCACCGGGATCGAGATCTCCCGGAACATGGCCGGGATGGTCGTGATGAGGCCCCGGCTTCTCGGTCACGCTCTTGTCGCGGTGACCGTGCTGATCAAGATCACCAGGCGTATGGCCCGGGTGATCGTGATGCTCCCCAGGAACCTCTTTCGCACTCTTGTCGCGATGACCATGCGGATCCAGGTCGCCCGGGACGTGACCAGGGTGCGGGTGATGCTGGCCGGGCTTCTCTTCTGGCATAAGTCCTCCTGTTGTAGACGGCCCAACGGCAATGCGTCGCTGCGGCCACCGTCGCTTAGCGACGCAATCACGAGGTTTGGTGCTTCGCCCGTGATCCGCGTCGTCCTCGGCAAGGCGGATTGCCCTAGCGTGTGCCGAGGCAATCTTGCTAGGTCCTCTAGTGGCTAGAGGAGCAAGGGAAAAATTATTACGAACTTCTTATCCATTGGCTTGGTGTCAACCCTGGCCGGCGTGAAGGCGCCCACGATCCGTTATTACGAGTCGATCGGCCTTTTGCCCGCCCCACCACGCACCGATGGTAACCGTCGAACATTTAACGCGGACGACGTTCAGCGTTTGAAGTTCATCCGCCATGCCCGTGATTTGGGCTTTGACCTCGATGCGATCCGTCACTTCCTCGCTCTAGCTGGTCATCCGGAGCAGCCTTGCGCAGAAGCCGACGAGATCGCCCGTGCGCATCTTGCTGATGTCGAGAGCCGCATAAACCGCCTTGTCGCTCTGCGCGACGAACTCAAGGCGATGGTTGATCGCGGTACCCATGGCCTCATCAGTGAGTGCCGCGTTCTCGAAATCCTCGACGATCACAACCAGTGTTTGTCCGATAAACACTAAGCAGATCTTATGGCTGGAGATGGGTAGCAGGCAGATAATGGTTGGCTCTACCACCCATTTTCTGAATCGTATTGACTATGTGTTCGTCGTTTGCCGCTAACTTTCAACCGACCGCAGCCTGACGATGAACTGTTCCAACATGCTTTGCTTAGCTTTCCTGCCATAACTGTCTTTTCCGTGGTGGCACCGGCTTTTCAGAGCCGGAAAATTTCCTCGGAAAGATAGGTCGGACTGTTTTGAGACCAGCGCCAATCCCAAATGCGATGCACCCGGTGTGCAGGTGGCGGAGGTAGCAGCCCGACGCGGCATCTACCGCAGTCTGGCGTTCCAGGGGCGGCACCATGCCCGGGACGGCCTTCTGGTGGCCGAGCCGACATCGGCGTTCGTGCCGGTCAGCGGCGCCGTTGCCAATCGTCGGGCCGAGGTGATGTCAGATTCGGAGCCCATGCTGCCGCTATCCCGCAAGGCCGTGGCGACCGAGATCGAGCTGCCTGACGGCCTCCGGATGGAGGTCGGCCTGGTTACCCTGCGGCTGAACCGTGGCTACTTCGTTTTGCCACAGGCCAATGACGGCGTGGTGTCGCTGACGCCTGTGCAGTTCAATCGTCTTCGCGCCGCCACAGTTCTCTCAGGTCGTCAGCGGCCAGCTTGAGGTCGTACTGCCGCCCTTCGGCATTGCGGGCATCGTCGATCTCCCAGGCCCGACCGTGATTCTCGCGCTCGATCTCTCCCCAACGTACAAAACCCAAGCTGCGCAGCGCAGCTTCAATCCTGACACGCTCCTCTGGCGACAGCCGATCATCGTCGGCACGCGGCGCGGTGATGGGCAAGACGGCCAGTGCGGCGACTAGAATCCAGCCGTGGAGAAGGCGCACGCGGCGCAGACGTGCAAGCATGTCAGCGGCTCCTCGGTTGCGGAACAATGCGGAGATAAGGCTTTAGAGTTTTCCAGCCATCCGGGAACCTCTTCTTCGCCTCTTCGTCACCAAGGGACGGCACGATGATCACGTCCTCACCCTGTCTCCAATCCGCAGGCGTCGCAACGCTGTGCTCCGCGGTAAGCTGCAGCGAGTCGATCACGCGCAGGATCTCGTCAAAGTTGCGGCCCGTGCTCGCGGGATAGGTAAGCGACAGCTTCAGCTTCTTGTCGGGCCCGATCACGTAGACGGAGCGCACGGTTAACGTGTCGCTCGCGTTCGGATGGATCATCCCGTACAGATCCGAAATCTTGCGGTCTGGATCCGCGATAAGCGGGAAATTGAGCGCGTATCCCTGGGTCTCGGCGATGTCGCCCACCCATGCTCTGTGTTCAGGGAGAGGATCGACCGAAAGCCCGATTACCTTCACGCCACGCAGATCGAACTCCGGCTTGAGTCGCGCGACGGTACCGAGTTCTGTGGTGCAAACGGGTGTAAAATCCTTGGGGTGACTGAACAAAACCACCCAAGAGTTCTCGATCCACGCGTGGAAGTGGATTGGGCCCTCGGTGGTCTGGGCCTCAAAGTCAGGGGCGGTGTCGCCAAGCTGCAGCATCGCTGATCTCCTTCCGCATCATCGTTAGCGACGGCGCAAGCGTCGTCGCCTTCCCGGACCACCACCTCGTGGTTCGGTTGCGCACCGAGGTGGTAAAGCACCCGGGCGTCACACACGCACGAACGTTCAAACACTCATTCCAGCGTTTTTGCAATAGGGGGAAGGGTAACAGACCGTTTGACCTGCCATGATCACAGCGTCAGCGGACAGCTGTTGTTGGCGCAGGAAGTCCTCATAACGGCCTTCAGTTCCAGTCGGTGCCAGGACCAGCCTGATTTCATCGTCGCAGGATGGCAGCCCCGCCAAGCCCGCCCCCGTCCGGCTGCGCCGTTAGGACATACCGCCGCGGAGACAACATTAGAGTTGGCTCCTAGCTGGCTCACTCCACATCCAAAGGCTGCTTTGCAGTTGCCGGATCAAAGCGGTTCAGCGGCAGCTTGAGGTAGGAGGTGCCGTTCGCCTCGGGTTCCGGCAGGCGGCCGCCGCGAAGATTGACCTGCAGCGCGGCAAGCATCAGCCCTGGCAGAGGCAGCGTCCGGTCGCGCTCCTCGCGAAGGCGCACGAACCCCTCCTCGCCGCCGCCGTTGCGAAGATGAATGTTACGAGCCTGCTGCTCGGCCACGGTTGACTCCCAGCGTGCCGCGCGCCCGCCCGGACGATAGTCGTGGCCAGTGAAAAGGTGCGTCTCTGGTGGCAGCGCGAGAATTTTTTGGATGCTGCGGTACAACGCTCTCGCGTCACCGCCAGGGAAATCAGCCCGGGCCGTGCCGGCGTCCGGCATGAACAGGGTGTCATGGACGAAGGCGGCGTCCCCGATAAGATAGGTGATGGAAGCAGCCGTGTGACCCGGGGAGAAGATCACCTCCACCTCCAGCCCGCCGATGCGGAAGCGGTCACCCTCGGCGAATAGGTAATCCCAGTGACGGCGGTCCTCTGCCTGAAGCTCCGGCAGGTGGTAGATGTCCGCCCAGATCTCCTGCACCGCAGCGACGCGCTCGCCGATGCCGGTCGGTGCACCCAGGCGGTCGCCCAGGTAGGCCACGGCGGACATGTGGTCGGCATGCGGGTGGGTGTCGAGCACCCACTCCACGGTCAGGCCCTGCACCCGGATGTACTCGACGATCTCGTCCGCAAGACGTGTGTCGGTACCATTGGAAGCGCGGTCGAAGCCGAGCACTGGATCGATGATCGCGCACCGCGTCGTCTCGGGGTCTGCGACAACATAGGCGACGCTGCCGGTGCCCTCATCGTAAAAGCCATGCACAGTCGGTCCGCGCATCATCATTGCACTCCTTTTTCCACTTCGGTTGCATCACGCGCGTAGCCCGGGGGGTGCCCGCCGGTTGCCGAGGTGCCATTGACGATCCAGATGTCGCAATGGCGCATGGAGCTCTCCATTCAGTCCTCGTCTCCAGCCAGTCCGCCAACCCACACAGCCGTGGCTGCTCGTCATCCGTGTCATCGTCTACCCAGCCGCACATACGGTCGCTGCCGGTAGGTTAGATAGCCGACGGACCGGACGGGGCACGCACCGTAAGGCGTCTTCGTAGACGAGATCGGTCAGCTGGAAGCCCAGGCGCGCATAGAACCAATCCACCACAGCGAAGCACTCATCGGGTTGCCCCACCGTGTCGAGGACGAGGTCGGCCTGCTGCGCTTGGCCGACAACTACCCAACCACCCGCAGGGGTCATGCGGCTCGACCGGCTGCCCGTCCAAGGCCACAATCAATGGCCAGTGGCCTCCGAAATTGAGACAAGAGGGCAGGCGTTGGCGACATTCACCAGCAGCAGCCGCAACCGCTCGCTGGCCCATAGTGGAAAGGCGCTCAAAACTGCCGTCTCGGCACTTCGGCGGCACCCCTCAAGGCGCAGACCTCGTTTTGCAGTTAAGGCCCTCTACCTAGAAGCGCAGGGCGTACCTGTTCGGCCGACGCCGGCGGGGCTGCATGGATCACTGTCCATCACTCCCTTCCTCCTCGACCTCGGCTGCACTCATAGGGTCCCCACTGCTTGGCTCGGCGACATGGCCAACCATGTCGCGAATCACGCAGCGCACCCGGTCGTCAGACGCCACGTAAAAGACCTGCTTGCCGCGCTTGCGGGCGGTTAAAAACCGTGCCGCCTTCAGTACCCGCAGGTGATGACTGACGAGGGCGTGCGAGAGCCTGACCCGCTCGGCGACATCGCCAACGCATAGCGGATTGCCGAGGCAAGCCAAGGCGATGCGCAGCCGGTTTGGCTCACCCAGCATACGAAACACCTCAGCAAGTTCCTGCGCCTGCTCATCGGTGAGTAAGGGCTCGTCCATTCAACCCTCAAATGATCAAACAAACATTTGCATAAATGGATGTTGGGAACTGCGTCAAGGCTGTCTCCCGTCCGCGAGCCTTGCCGCTTCCTGTCGCCGCTCCCCGAGAAACCCGTCCAAGAGCAGCAAGGCGACACCGATGCAGATAGCCGCATCAGCGAGGTTGAAGCTCGGCCAGTGCCAGCCGGCGTAATGGAAATCGAGGAAGTCGGTCACGCCGCCGTGCCGCAGCCGGTCCACCACGTTACTGATCGCGCCGCCGGCGACGAGGCCAAGAGCGACCCCAACCCAGGCCCGCTCCGCACGAACCATCCACACACACAGCATGGCGATAACCGCGAGGGCGACGGCCACGAGCGCCCACCGGCCTGCCTCGCCGTTGCCGGCGAAAAGGCCAAAGCTCACACCTGTGTTGCGATGGAGCATTAGGTTGAAAAAGGGGGCGACCGGGATCGTCTGAGGCGGCCGCATTACCACCTCAGCGATCCACCACTTAGTGCCCTGGTCGAGCGCGAAGGCAGCGGCAAGGGCCATGAGGCCCGCGTGGAATGGGTGATGAGGACTGCGGAACACGCGGTTCTCCAAGCGTTGGCTAGACAAGAAAACGTTCAAACGACTGTTTTAGTTTTTTTGCAAGAGGGCTTGGCATAACACTACAAACGGTGCAGCCCGGCACCCCCGCGATAGGGGCATGTCATCGCGACACCAGGAGGCCCCGCAACTTCTCCAGCGCTACCGCGTGGCTTTCCTGATGGTCGATTGTGCCCGCGAAGCGGCCCGCCGCGTCGAGAAGGAAGACGCTGGCCGAGTGGTCCATCGTGTAGCCACCATCCTTGAGCGGCACACGGCGGTAGTAGACCCGAAAGGCCCGCGCCGCAGCCGCGACATGCGCTTCGGTGCCCGAAAGACCGACGATCCGCCGGTCGTAGGCCTCGAGGTAGCCAGCCAGTGTTTCAGGTGTGTCGCGCTCCCAGTCGACACTGACGAATAGCCAGTGCACCCGGTCTGCCTCGGGACCAAGCGCTTCGATGAGTGCGGTCATGTCACCGAGTGTTGTTGGGCAGACGCCGGGGCACTGGGTGAAGCCGAAGAACACTGTCATCGGCCGACCGCGAAAATCAGCCTCGGTGACGGCACGACCGCGGTGATCGGTTAGGCGAAAGGGGCCACCGATCGGCAAACTCGCCGGCCCGGTTGCGACCGGCCGAGCGGCGAGTGGACCGTCGGTGATAAACCAGCCTGCTGAAATCGCCAGCACGAGGAAGCCGAGCACGGCCACCAAACCCCAAGCGGCACGGCGGATCCAGCGAAGCATCGTCAGTGCCCTGCATGGGCCGGCTGCCGGGTGCCAGCCGCCTCAACCGAGAGCTCGACGCGGATCTGACCTGCGCGCTCGAAGTGCAGCGTCAGTGGTACGCGCTCGCCGCGCGCCAGGGCCCGCGTCGGGCCCACCAGCATCAAGTGCGTCCCGCCCGGCCCGAGCGTCACCGTCTTCCCCGGTGGTATTGGAATGCCGTCTGGAAGCGGGCGCATGCGCGTAACCCCTTCCTCCATTCGCTGCTCATGGATCTCGACGGCACGCGCCGCCGGTGTCTCCGCGCTGATCAAGCGGTCAGGGTTGGCGCCGCGGTTGCGCAACGTCAAATAGCCGACCGCCGTGGGCGCGGTTGCGCCGACCGCGCGGGTCCAGGCCAGGGAAACGGCAATGTCACTAGACTGAGCATGGGCCGCCGCCGCCAGCACCAGGGCCCCGGCCAGAACGTCAGGCAAAAGGGTTCGCATGATAGAGTTCTTCGCCCTTTCCGGTCGGTCCTGCTGCGCAAGACCCTGCGCCCGCGCTGCCCTCACCCGATGCTCGCTAGCCAGGGAAATGTGCGCAGTATCCAGCCAGCCACCGTGGTCAGCTCGCCCATGGCGATAGCAACGCCGGCCGCCACCATCACCGCCCCGCTCGCCAAGCGCAGTATATGGCCGAGCCGTCCCAGCCGCCGGCCACGTGCCAACAGAGCCGGCAGGTAGAACGCGGCCAGCAGGAAGGGCACGCCAAGACCTGCCGCATAGGCGGCCAGGAGAGGAATGCCGCTTGCCGGGGCCAGTGCACCGGCCGCTAGCACGGCCGCGAGTACCGGGCCGATGCAGGGCGTCCAACCAAAGCCAAATGCGGCTCCAATCAGCACGGCAGAAACCGGATTGCCACCGGCACCGGGCGCGGCAAAACGCAACTCGCGCGCTAACGGGGCCAGCCGCAGCACGCCCATCTGCACCAAGCCGAGGCACACGATCAGTACCCCGCCGGCGATGGACAGCTCATAGCTCCACCGCCGCAGCCAGCCGCCCAACAACGTTGCCCCCGCGCCAAGTGCGACGAAGACGGCTGAGAAGCCAAGCACGAAGAACAACGCCATCCGCATCGTACGCCAAGGTCGCGCTTGTGCTTGCGCGAGGTCCGCGCCGGCCACCCAGGCCACGTAGCCCGGCACCAGCGGCAGCACGCAAGGCGAAAGGAACGACACCAACCCGCCGCCGAAGGCTAGAGCAAAGCTGAGTGCCGAGAACTCAAGCATCATGAGGGGGAAGCGGCCTTACGATTTGAGAGCACACAATCATGAAGGCCGCACTTGGTGCGGCCCTCGGCATCCACCAGCGGGTCCTTGTTTTAGCGTGGCGTGACAGGCGCGTTCGGCTGAGCAGGTGCCGGGATGCCGGCTCGCTCTTCCAACTGCCGAACACGATAATCCAGTGACGCCATTCGCTGCATCATCGGGCATGGGCAATCCATCATCATGCCACCCTGGCCCTGCATCATCGGCATGTGCTGCATGCCAGGCATCTGCTGCATGTGCTGCATGCCAGGCATATTGCCTTGCGGCGCGTTGCCTTGGGCGAACGCACCGGCAGTGGCGAGCGCTCCAGCCAGCAGGATGGCGGGTAATGCGATGATCTTACGCATGAAGTCTCCTTTGTCGTTGAAGGCAGTCGATGGGACGACCCTTCCTTATGAAAGGGTTGCGTGGCGAGTAGCGCGATGGCAGCTCATGCTTCCCGCCCACTCGCCGGGTTTCGGCCGCAGCACCGCCTTGCAGCCTCGGCAGTCATAGAACCATTGGCACGCATCAATCGGCATCGTCTCGATATGCCGGTGACTGCAGTGCGGGTGAGTGATGGTCGAGATGAAAAGGGCTGCATCAAGCTGAGACCTCGGCCAAGTCGTGCCGCGCATCTCGGATAATTGACCAAGCCGATTGCAGGAACAGGCCGGCGATCACCAGCGCCACCGCCAAATCAGGCCAGGCCGTGTCGCTCCACCAGACCAACCCGGCCGCGACCACTACGGCCGCGTTGCCGATAGCGTCGTTGCGCGAGAACAGCCATACGGCGCGCACATTGGCATCGCCCGTGCGGTGCGGGATCAGCACCACCGCCGCCGCGACGTTCACCACCAAAGCAATAGCCCCGAAAATTCCCATTAGCTCGGAATCCGGCTGGTTGAGCACCAGCACTCGGTAGCCGGTCGAAGCGAGTACGCCGAGGCCAAGCAGGCCTAGGAACATGCCTTGGATCAGTGCCGAACGGGCGCGCCAAGCGAGCGTCCAGCCGATCGCCAAAAGGCCGAGGAAGGTAATCAGCCCGTCGCCGAGGAAATCGAGCGCGTCAGCTTTCAACGCTTGGCTACCGGCAACGAAGCCGGCGACGATCTCCACCAGGCCATATCCAACATTGAGTAGCACCACGATCCACAGCGCCCGCTTGTAGCCGGGCGTAATGTGGCTGAGGTCTTTCGGCAGTTCGTCGTCATCGTCGCTACCCGCTTCCGGACGGACGGCGGGCCGGTCCAGTCGGTTGAGCTGGTAGCCCAGGCCCGTGACTGCGCGTTCCACCTCGGGCAGCCGCGCAGCGGGATCCGTCAGGCGAAGCGTCATGATCTGCGAGGCGATGGAGACCTTGACCTCCTCCATGCCGACAATGCCCCAGGCCGCCTTCTCGATTTTCGTGGCGCAGGACGGACAATCCATGCCGGTGACCCAGTAGCGCACCGTGTTGGGCGAGTCAGAGATCGCAGTCGTGTTCATCGTCGCCCTTTCATATCAGCATTCAATGATATGTTGCACCATATCAGTGGATTTCAATATGTCGAGCTGATAGTAGAGGCGTGATGCTCCTAGAGACCTCTACGCGCACCCTGGACCTGCAGGCGAAGCTGTTTCGCGGCTTTGCAGATCCGTCGCGCCTTGCGATCCTCGACGCACTGCGCTCCGGCCCGCGGCATGTCGGTGCCATCGTTGCGGCGACCGGCCTCAGCCAGCCGAACGTCTCCAACCACTTGCGTTGCCTAAGCGAATGCGGCTTGGTCCATGCCGAGCAGCGCGGCCGGTTTGTCGATTACCGATTGGGCGACGGACGGGTAGGGGAGTTGTTGCGCCTGGCCGAGGAACTGCTGGCTGGATCCGCTTGTAGCGTCGACGCCTGCCAGCGCTACGATATTCCCGACACAGACACGGGCTAAACTCACCGTGCCTTGGTCAATGGCCGGCTCAGGCCGTCACGCCGCGGAACCGGTAGCGCAGCAGCCGCAAGGCATTCAGCGTTACCAGGACAGTGGCGCCGGTGTCGGCCAGGACCGCCGGCCAGAGGCCAGTGATCCCGGCCACAGTCGTCACCAGGAACACCGCTTTCAGGCCCAAGGCGATGGCCACGTTCTGATGGATATTGGCGAGCGTTGCCCGCGACAGCCCGACTAGGGCGGCGACATCCATGACACGGCTGTTCAATAGCGCGGCGTCTGCCGTCTCGAGGGCCACGTCGGTCCCGCCACCCATGGCAACCCCGATCGAGGCTGCCGCCAGGGCCGGTGCATCGTTAATGCCGTCACCGACCATGGCGACCGGCGCTTGAGCTTTCAGGGCGCCGATTTCCTGGAGCTTGTCCTCCGGCAGCAGCCCCGCCTTCACCTCAAGGCCGAGAGCTTCCCCAATAGCGTGGCCGGTGCGGGGATTGTCGCCTGTAAGCATGACAGAGTGGATGCCGAGGGCGCTGAGCGCCCGGATGCCGGCCGCCGCATCCGCGCGCGGCTCGTCGCGGACCGCGATGAGGCCTGCGGGTACGTTATCCACCGCCACAACGACGACCGTCTTTCCCTCATTCTCCCAGGCGGTGATGGCGCGATTCACATCGAACGTCAGCGGTGCCTGCTCGGCCGCATAGGACGGGGAGCCGACACTGACCCGTTTGCCGGTAATCATGGCCTCGACGGCCTTGCCGGGGATGGCTCGCCCGTCCTTCGTCGGGCGCAAAGGGATAGCGTCCGCCGCAGCTCGATCCAGGATTGCGCGACCAAGCGGGTGGCTTGAGCCGTTCTCAACCGCTGCCGCCAGCCCCAGCATCGTCCGCTCGGAGCCGGACAGAACCTGGACGTCAGTCACACGCGGGCGGCCTTCCGTCAGGGTGCCGGTTTTGTCGAAGGCGACGGTCCGGATGCGGCCGATGACTTCCAAGGCGCCGCCTCCCTTGACCAGCAATCCGCGCCTGGTGCCGACCGCCAGCCCGGAGGCGATGGCGGCTGGTGTCGACAGCACCAGGGCGCAGGGGCAGGCCACCAGCAAGAGCGCCAGCCCGCGGTACACCCAGGTATCCCAGTCCGCCCCAAGGAGCAGTGGGGGCGCCACAGCCACCAGAGCCGCCACGGCCACCGCAATGGGGGTGTAGATAGCGGAAAACCGCTCAATGAAGCGGGCGGTCGGGGCCTTGGCCTCCTGCGCTTCCTCGACCAAGCGGATGATGCGGGCAATGGTGTTGTCCGAGGCGGGTTTGCTGACCCGGACCTGCAACCCACCGGAGGCGTTGACGCTGCCGGCGAACACCGGATCGCCCTCTCTCTTGGCCACCGGCACGGATTCTCCGGTGACCGGGCTCTCATCGATCTCAGACTCGCCCTCGGCCACGACACCATCGGCGGAGATCCGGTCACCTGGCCGCACCAGCACCAGATCGCCAACTTTCAGCTGGGCGGCAGGCACCTCCCGCGCCGTGCCGCTCTCCACCAGCAAGGCGGTTCTCGGTACCAGGCTGCCTAATGATTCAATGCCGGCGCGGGCTCGGCCGGCAGCCACGTTCTCCAGCAGTTCGCCGATAGTGAACAAGAACACCACCACCGCCGCCTCGGAGGTCGCGCCAATTAGGATTGCGCCGACCGTGGCGATCGACATCAGCATCTCGATCGAGAACGGCGAGCCGGCTCGGGCGGCCGCTACCGCTTTGCGTCCAAAGAAGGCTAGGCCGAGCAGGGCGGCGGGCAGGTAGGCCCAATGCTCCAGCTCAGGAAAGGCCAGCGAGGCGGCGAAGCCGGCTGCAGTCAGGGCCGCGATAGCAGCTGCTAGGCGAGCCTTGGTGCCCTTCCACCAGGGCAAGGGGGTACGGCTGGTCCCCCCGTCCCCGGCCGTGGCGCCTGCGTCACCCGCTTCGACCCGCAATGCCTCCACAGGCGCGATGCCGTAGCCGAGTTTACGGACCTGGTCTTCGACCGTCGTTCGGGGTGTAGCTGTTTCGTCCAGGCGGAACGCCAGAACCTGGGTGCCGTAATTGACCCGGATTTCCTCGGCGCCGGCCACCCGGCCAACGGCCGTTTCGATTTTCGAGGCGCAGCTGGGGCAGTCCATGCCCTCAACCCGGTACCGCAGGGTTGCTCGCGGCTTTGCGCTCACACTTGCCAGTTCGCCGTCCGCCATCATCGTTATCCCACCTAGGCACAGGTCTTGGATTGCCCAAACCAAGCGCCACACCCTATATGCACCCTGTGGTCGCTACAGGGTCAAGGGCGGTGGAAACAGAAATCACCTTCAACATCGGTGTTTTGGCGAAGGCGACCAGCACAAAGGTAGAGACGATCCGGTGGTACGAACGGGTGGGCTTGCTCTCCGCCCCTGACCGGACTTCCGGCAACTACCGGGCTTACGGTGCCGCGCACCTAGCCCGCCTCAGTTTTATTCGGCGCGCCCGCGATCTTGGTTTCTCGCTAGATCAGATCCGCACACTGCTAGACGTCTCTGAGCAACAGGACCTGCCGTGTGAGGCCGTCGATGTGATTGCACGTCAGCATCTCAAGGAAGTGGATCGCAAGATTGCTGACTTGCAGGCGCTACGTCGGGAGTTGGACTCCCTGATCGGACAGTGCCGACATGGCCGGGTCGCCGAGTGCCGGATCATCGAAGCGCTAGCCCCCCAGGCATTATGACACATAGCCTGTGCACGGGAGCGTATCTGCGATAGCTTCGCAGTCGCAATTCAGGCAAGTCGGATGCATCACCGCTTCATTCTAATAGGCGTCTTTCTTATTGGCCTGCTGCTTCCTCAGCCAGGACAGGCTGAGGAGGAGGCTGCTGTTCAAACTACGTGGCGCCTCTTGGACTACATCGCCGTCGATTATCCTGGCGCTGTCGAGGATGGGCGCATCGTAAGCCAGTCTGAATACGATGAGATGGTTGAGTTTTCCGAATCGGTGCGAACTCGTCTCGGACAACTACCTTTTCACCCTCAACAAGCTCAGCTGCAGGCTGAGGTTATCGCCTTGGAGGCCGCCATCGCCGCTCGGGCCATGCCTGCAGATGTGGCGAAGCTGGCACGCGGTCTGGCTGTACACTTGCTGGATGCCTATCCAGTGCCTCTCGCTCCGACAAAAACTCCCGACGTATCACGAGGCTCTTCCCTCTATGCCGAACAGTGCGCCAGCTGCCACGGCCTGAGCGGCGCAGGCGACGGGCCAGCGGCCGCAAACCTTGATCCTCCGCCAATTGCCTTCACAGACCGATCCCGCGCTCAGGAACGCAGCCTGTTCGCGCTTTATCAGGTGATCACCCAAGGGCTGGATGGCACCGCGATGCCGAGCTTCGCTCAACTGTCGCCCGAGGACCGCTGGGCTTTGGCGTTCCATACGGGAACGCTCGCCTATCCAGTATCCCTGGCATCTGAAGGAGAACGTTTGTGGCGCTCGGACCCGACGCTGCGGGCCGTTGTGCCGAAGCCGGAAGCACTGGCTGGAATAACGCCGGCCCAACTTGCCGCCCAAGTGGGTGATGAGCGTGCGGCAGCTGTCACTGCTTATTTGCGCCGGCATCCTGAAGCACTAAGTCCGGCTCAAGGTTTGTCTCTCGACCTAGCTCGAGCTCGCCTAACTGAAGCTGTTCAGGCTTACGGCACCGGCGACCGCCGGCGGGCGACTGATCTGGCGCTATCGGCATATCTGGATGGATTTGAGCCGTTCGAGCCGAGAATTGGCGCCAAAGACTCTGCACTGCTCGGGCGTGTTGAAACAGCGATGAACGAGTTGCGCGCTGGCATCACTCGCGGACAGCCTACTGAGGCGGTAGGGCGCCAGGCAGCAGCGGTAACGACCCTTTTCAACGAGGTCGAGCGTACCCTGGCCGAGGACACCGACAGCAATGTCACCATGTTCGTGGGAGCAGCAACCATCCTTCTGCGCGAGGGGCTGGAAGCGCTTCTCATCGTGATAGCGATGATTGCCTTCCTGCGAAAAGCTAACCGTGAAGAGGTGCTGCCCTATGTGCATGGTGGGTGGGCTGCCGCGCTCGTGGCAGGCGGCGCTACCTGGTTTGCCGCGACCTACATCATTGCCATCAGTGGCGCGAGCCGCGAGTTGACAGAGGGCTTCGGTTCACTTTTTGCCGCACTCATACTGGTTTCCGTCGGCATATGGATGCACGGCAAGAGCCACGCTGATAACTGGCAACGCTATATCCGCGAGCGGCTTTCACATGCTCTCTCGCGTCGCTCGGGATGGGTCCTGTTCCTGCTGGCTTTCGTGGTTGTCTATCGCGAAGTGTTTGAGACGATCCTTTTCTACAGCGCGATGTGGCGACCGGAGAGCGCCACCCCCCTACTCGGCGGCATCGCCTGCGCCGTTGTCTTGCTCGGAGTTATCGGCTGGGCGGCTTTGCGCTACAGCCGTCAGTTGCCTATCGGACGCTTCTTCGCAGTGAGCTCACTGCTGGTGGCAGTGATATCGATTGTTCTTGCTGGCAAAGGGATCGCAGCGCTGCAAGAAGCTGGCTTGCTCGATGTACAGCCGTTGGCCGGGCTTCCTCGATTGGCGGCTCTTGGCGTCTACCCAACCGTTGAAGGCGTAGCAGTTCAACTTGCGACTTTAGCGGTGATCATGATTGGCTTCTGGTACAACCGTCGCCATTCATTGACCCAAACTCGGATCCAGACATGAGCGGGTTACGCCATACGTTGGAGACCCTTTAGGTCTCCATCTACTTTGCGGACATGGTCGCTGCCGCCCTCGCCATTTTCTTCATGTACGGTGCGACAGCGTCGAATGGCTAAACCGGAGATCCTCTGCGATCTCCCGCAGGGTTCGGCCACTGGTTTGACCAGCCGGACAGCCTCGTCTTCGAATTCTTTCGCAACCATCGCTGCTGCTTCATGGGGGTCCTCTCGCCTCATCGGGACCTCTCCACTTCTTTGATACAAGTCCACTTAAGAAGTGCGGCGCGTTAAGGGGATGCGTAGAGCGCCTCGACGATGGGGCAATCCGGCACCGACCCGCCCTGGCAGCGCGACGCGACTTCGCTCAGGGTACGCTCCAGCCGCTCGAGGTCAGCGATCTTCCTCCGCACATCCTCGAGGTGCTTGAGGGTTACGGCCTGGACGTCTGAGCATGAGCTATGGCCGCCATCGACGAGCCTTAGGAGGCTGCGGACCTCGTCGAGACTGAAGCCCAGTTCCCGGCTCCTGCGGACGAAAGTCAGCCGGGCGACGTGCGCGGGCCCGTACACCCGGTGCCGCCCCTCAGTCCGCCCCGGGGCGGGCAACAGGCTGATCTTTTCGTAATACCGAATGGTCTCGATGTTGACCCTCGTCTGCATGGAGAGGTCGCCAATCGAGATGCCCTGCCGCCTGCCGTCCATCGTCATCTCCCGGGGCGTGATTTCCCCTTGAACCTGTAGTTACTACAGGTCCTACCTTGCCCACAGATGATGGAGAAAGGCCAAGTGGCCATGAGTGACCAAGCGGAACGGGGCGTCCTCGCCATCGAGGAGACGGGGGAGTGGAACAAGGAGGGAGGTGGCCCTCCGAAGGCGTTGCTGGCCACGGTGGGGCTACTGGCCGCCCTCGGGGCGTCGAGCTGCTGCCTACTGCCCCTCGGCCTGTTCCTCGTCGGCGTCAGCGGCGCCTGGATCGGCAACCTGGCCGCCCTGGCGCCCTACCAGCCGGTTTTCGTGGCCGTCACCCTGGCCTGCCTCGCGGGCGGGTTCTTCGCGGTTTACCGCAAGCCCAAGATCGCAGCCTGCGCCGAGGGCTCGTACTGCGCCCGACCGGTCTCCGACCGGGTCGCCAAGGTCGCCCTTTGGAGCGCGGCCGCCCTCGTCGCGGCGGCTCTCGCCTTTCCCTACGCAGCGTCGATCCTCCTGTAACCGTCCTGGAAAGGAAGCCAGACATGAAGCCGATCACCCGCCTCGCCGCCGCCCTGGGCCTCGTCCTGGCCAATGGCACCATGGCCTCCGCCGCCGAACAAACGGCCACCCTCAAGGTGCAGAACGTCTCCTGCGTCACCTGCGCACCCATCGTGAAGCGCACCCTTACCCGCGTGCCTGGCGTAAGCCGAGTGGCGGTTACCGAGGGCAACGGGACGGCCACCGCGACGGTGACCTTCGACAACGCCAAGGCCGATGTCGCGGCCTTGGTGCAGGCGACGACCAACGCCGGGTTTCCGTCGCAGGCGGTGCAGTAGGGCAGAGCCGTCGGCAGTCCCATGGACACCCCGAAGCGGACGACCGGCGCAGTCGGCCAAGCCTTTGCGCTGCGCCCTGGGGTGCTGATGCCAGACTGGTCACTCGTCACCAAGCCGACGGCGCGCGAGGCGCTCGCCGCCAGCATGGTTACGGCGCGAAGGGCGGAGAAGTGGTCGGGCCTCGATGCAGCCGAGGACTTAGTCTGGCAGGCGGTCCTGCACGGCTTTGCCCGCTCCGGTGCGGCGCCAGAGACGGCGCGGCTGGCCACTGGAGCCGGCCTGGACGAGCCCGCGGTTGCTGGGGTGCTGCGCGCGCTGCAGTGGCGGGATCTTGTGGTCCTGGACGAGCGTGGCACGACCGTGACGGCCGCCTACCCCTTCAGCGTGCAGGAGACCTGCCATCGCGTCCAATTAGACGGGTTGGCCGAGGTGCACGCCCTCTGCGCCATCGATGCTCTCGGCATGGGGGGCATGCTCGGCTGCGACACGGCTATCGAGTCCTTCTGCCCCGAGTGCAACGTGCCCATCCGGATCACGACGCGCGACAAGGGCCATGCACTCGCCTCGGCGACGCCTACCACTGCCATCGTTTGGGCGGGGATCCGGTACGCCGACGGGTGCGGCGCGACGTCGGGCTGCAATGTGAAGCTGTTCTTCTGCTCCGATGAGCACCTCTCGGCGTGGCGCCAACGGGTCGACCCGGGCGGCGCCGGGTTCCGGCTCTCGGTGGAGGCGGCGCTGCAAGTCGGCAAGGGCCTGTTCGTGCCGATGCTCGCCCCGCGGCCCGAGGAGGACGGGGCATGAGGCACGCCCTTTGCCTGGCCGCTGCCTCCGCAGACCTGTTCGCCCTTGGCATTGTCGCCGTCGTCCTGGGCGGCCTCTGCTGTCCTCCGGCGGGCTTCATCGCCCACTTGGCGCCTACGGCCGCTGTGGCGGCCGCGCTCGACTCCGGCGGTTCCGCCGGGCGTGCGGGCGAGGGCCGCTGACATGGAAAACCGCAAGCTCATGGCCACCGGCATCGTCGGCTTCGTGGTGGCTGCTCTGTGCTGCTCTACCCCGGTCCTGGCCGTCCTGCTCGGCTCCGTCGGCCTCTCAGCCGTGCTCGGCTACCTCGACTACGTCCTGATCCCGGCGATGATCTTGTTCCTGGGGGTCGTCGCCTACGCGGCCTACTGGCGTCGGCGCTCTGTCTAGGCCGCCGGACCAACAAACAAAGGAAGCACCGTGAATTTCTTCGCACCGCAGCCCGCCCAACACGACTGTTGCAGCGCCAAGCCGAGCCGTAGCGAGCATGCGCCGGACCTCGTCGTGATCGGCACCGGGTCGGCGGGCTTCTCCGCAGCGATCCGCGCCTCAGAACTCGGCGCGAAAGTCGTGCTGGTCGGCGACGGAACCATCGGCGGCACCTGCGTCAACATCGGCTGCGTGCCGTCAAAGGCGCTCATCCGGGCGGCGGAGACGCTGCACCAGGCTCGCACCGCCTCGCGCTTCGCCGGGGTCATTGCGACAGCACGGCTGGAAGACTGGAAGGCCCTCGTCGCGCAGAAGGACGAGTTGGTTGGCAGCCTCCGGCAGGCGAAGTACGTTGATCTCCTGCCACAGTACCCCGATATCACCTACGTCGCGGGACGTGCACGTCTCACTCCGGACGGTGCCGTCATGGTCGGGGACACAGCATACCGGCCCAGTAAGGTCATCATCGCAACCGGGACGTCATCGGCCACACCGGCAATCCTCGGGCTAGACACGGTTCCCTGGCTCACCAGTACGACGGCGATGGAAATCAAGGCACTCCCCACCTCGCTCCTGGTGATTGGCGGTGGCGTCATCGGCGTCGAGCTTGGCCAGATGTTCGCCCGCTTCGGCGTGCGCGTGACCATCGTGTGCCGCTCCCGGCTGCTGCCCAGTGCTGAGGCGGAGGTGAGCGCTGCGCTGACTGAGTACCTCCGCGCCGAGGGCGTCGATATCCACTGTGGGGTGTCCTACAAGGCCATCCGGCAAACTGGGGACGGTGGGGTCGAACTCGTCGTCCGGGGCGCCGGCGGTAGCGCCGTGACACTCCCCGCCGAGCGCGTCCTCGTAGCTACCGGCCGGATGCCGAACACGGCCGGGATAGGCCTAGAGGAAGCTGGCGTGGCGCTAGATGGCCGCGGCGCTGTCCAGGTTGACGACCGGATGCGCACAACGCACCCGGGGGTCTATGCAGCGGGCGACGTCACCGGCCGGAATCTCTACGTCTACATGGCCGCCCACGGTGGCAAGGTCGCTGCGGAGAACGCGCTCGGCGACGAAGACGCGTTGCGCTACGACGCCACGGCCATGCCGGAGGTGGTCTTCAGCGACCCGCAGGTAGCGAGTGTCGGCCTGACTGAGATGGCGGCTCGACGTGCGGGGCTGGAGGTTGAAACCAGGGTTGTGCCGCTCGACCAAGTGCCCCGGGCGTTGGCCGCCCGCGACACGCGGGGCTTGGTCAAGTTGGTGGCGGAACGGGGGAGCGGACGGCTCCTAGGCGCGCACATCTTAGCGCCAGAGGCTGGAGACAGTATCCAAACAGCCGTTCTGGCGGTGAAGCACGGACTGACCGTGGCCGACTTATCCGCGACAATCTTCCCATATCTGACAACGGTCGAGGCGCTGAAGTTGGCAGCGCTGAGCTTCTCCAAAGAGGTTGGGAAGCTCTCCTGCTGCGCAGGGTGATCAGAGCAGGCCAGCTACGTAGTAAAAGTTGGTACTCAACCTTTCGGACAGTATCCAGTCAAAGCACAACGGACGGGATCGTTCAGTGTGCCTCGGCCGGACGCGCCGCCGTCAAGCCTGACGCCTTCGGCGCTCTGCTACGCGGCTAAGTGACTTGACCGCAGCGCGCGCCCGAGAGGCCGGCATAGGTGGCGTCGATGGGGTACTGCACCCCGTCGACGCCAGTCAAAGTTTGGACCCGATC
This sequence comes from Belnapia sp. AC561, assembly GCF_979252845.1. Taxonomy (NCBI): domain Bacteria; kingdom Pseudomonadati; phylum Pseudomonadota; class Alphaproteobacteria; order Acetobacterales; family Roseomonadaceae; genus Belnapia; species Belnapia sp. AC561. Next base: position 51,253 of record NZ_CEEDBP010000021.1, on the reverse strand, counting down.
CGGCACTGTCCGACAAATCGAGTCCCAGCCTTCGCCAAGCCCAGATGAAAATGAGCGTCACGAGCCAAGCGATCCAGTCACGCGATCACCAGCACGGCTTGCCTGGCACGGCCCTCTGCCAATGCCGCAGCGAGCTGCGACCGATCACTCCGCCTCCCCCTCTCAATTTCGGTAAACTCCTCGACGAGTTCGCCACGGATGGCCGAGATATGTCGAGACACTGCCTCCCGTTGAGCCTCGAGGTCGTGTTCCTGGTGATCACGGTGTTGGGTATCACCGGCTTCTAGCCAGCCGTTCTCGCCGACACCGAAGCGACGGCGCTGGTTGCGATCAACGCGTTGCGGCTGCTCGGATACCGGTTCCAGGAAGCGGCAGCACGGCAACAATCTCGTGGCAAGGCTACGCAATTGCCCTGCACTTTTTCCTCTTGACCTTCCCATCATTGAAGGCCGCACCGTCGCTCTCGGTATAACGGTGAACTGAACCGGAGATTATTATGCGACATTCGCAACCGCTCGAAGCGCAGATTATAGCCGCACTTAGGCAAGCGCTGGCTGAAAGCCAAACGGAGGCCGCCGAGCATTTGCTACGCGCAATTGAAGCGCTCTGCAGCAACGCGACCCCCGGGATGGCGCTGGCCGATGCGTATTCCACTGCCTTCGGCGTGCCGCCGAAGCGGCCTACGGCACGGATCTTCCGTCAGTGAGCGCGGTCGGCGCGGACCACCCCGTGCTCGCCGCAGCGGCGGACTGGCCAAGGGCCCTTCGCGTCTATCTGGGTGTCATCGCCGTCGGCAATCTCGCCTGGGAAGCCGCCCATCTTCCCCTCTACACCCTGTGGAATACCGGGACGGCAAGAGAGAAGCTGTTTGCCATCGTTCACTGCACCGGGGGCGACGTGCTGATTGCCCTTACCAGCCTGGCGATTGCGTTGATCACCGTCGGCCATCGCGACTGGCCGCTGCACGCCTTTCGACCGGTTGCCGCAGTGACGATGGTTCTCGGCGTTGGTTATACGATCTTCAGTGAATGGCTGAACATCGTCGTCCGTCAAAGCTGGGCGTACTCAGAATTGATGCCCGTCGTCCCGGTGATCGACACCGGCGTCTCCCCGCTTCTGCAATGGCTCGTGGTACCGCTTTCCGCTCTCTGGCTGGCTCGCCGGACGGCACGGCGTGATCCAGCTGTGCCGGCATCTTTGAAACTCTGAGGCGGTCAGCCACGACGGCCAAACAGATACTTCACCAGCGCCGCAATACCGAGGACGAGCAGGATGATAAGGAGGAGCCCCAGTAATCCCATGCCCCACATCATCCCACTCATCATGCCGCCATCATGCACCATCATGGTGCTCACCTCTGTCTCAGCCCTACGGCGGAACTAACGCTGGTGCCTGTCTCAGCGCAGCGGATCCGCCAACCGAGTGATAGAGCGGGCCCCGCAGCAGGGCCCGCCCCCTTTCAGAGTGGCCGTTAACGGCTCTGGTTCGGCGCCTGGTTCGTCTGACCACTCTGGTGCATGGCGGTCCGCATGATCTCCGTGCAGGTCTCCATCATGCGAGTGTGGGCCCCCATCATCTCCTTCATGCCGCTCTGGCCCATCATCTCACCTTGACGTCCCATCATGCCCTGGCCTGGCGCCGGGGCGCCTGGCGTGGTCTGGGCCGTCTGCGCATAGGCGGCGCCGGCCATCGTCACCGCTGCCGCGAGAGCGATGGCCATTACGCGAATCCTGTTGTTCATGCCTTGGTCTCCTTTAATACGCCAGGCCGCCTTGGTCGGGTCGCCATCCCGCCCAACGGCGGGATTTCCTGGCTCGCGGGAACTGTCACTCCGCTACCGCAAGCGAACGCGTTTCGTGCGCGGCGACCGTCGCGGCTTTTGGCAGGTGCCACCCCTTGATGGCACCAAAGAGCGCCGGAATGACCAGGAGCGTCAGCGCCGTCGACGACACCATGCCGCCGACCATCGGCACCGCGATGCGCTGCATCAGCTCCGAACCCGTGCCGGTACTCCACAAAATGGGCAGCAGCCCCGCCATGATGGCCGTGACCGTCATCATCTTCGGTCGCACCCGCTCGACGGCGCCCTCCATGATGGCGAGACGCAGATCCGCCTGGGTAAGCACCCGTCCTTCAAGGCGGCAGCGCTCGCGGATCTCGGCCAGTGCGTGATCCAGGTAGATCAGCATGATGACTCCGGTTTCCGCGGCAACGCCGGCCAGGGCAATGAAGCCCACCGCCACCGCGACACTTAGGTTGAAGTGCATCAGGTACATCAGCCAGACACCGCCCACGAGCGCGAAGGGCACCGAGAGCATGACGATCAGCGTCTCGGTTAGTCGGCCGAAGTTCAGGTAGAGCAGCACGAAGATCAGCAGCAGCGTCACCGGCACGACAACTGTCAGCTTCGCCTTGGCACGCTGCATGTACTCAAACTGCCCGCTCCATTCGATATGGAAACTGGGTGGCATCGGCACCTGTGCCGCGACGGCGCGCTGCGCATTGGCGACATAGCCGCCGACATCGCGCCCATGCATGTCGACATAGACATAATTCACCAGCTGGGCGTTCTCGGTGCGGATGGTCGGCGGGCCGCGTCGCAGCTGCACGCTGGCGAGCTGGCCGAGCGGAATGGCCGCGCCGCTTGGCGCCTGCACCAGCACCTGGCCGGCGATGCTTTGCGGGTCGGTGCGCAGACCGCGCGGGTAGCGGACGTTCACCGTATAGCGGGCGCGGCCCTCGACCGTGGTCGTGACCGGCTCGCCGCCCAGCGCCGTGGCGATGGTCTCCTGCAAATCGCCCACCGTCAGGCCGTAACGAGCGAGCGCGGCCCGGTCAGGCTCGACTTCCAGGTAGTAGCCGCCCTCTACCCGCTCGGCAAAGACGCTGGTGGTGCCGGGCACCGAGCGGATGGCCGCCTCGACCTGGCGGGACAGCTGATCGATCCCGCCCAGATCCGGGCCATACACCTTGACGCCGACCGGCGTGCGTATGCCGGTCGAAAGCATGTCGATGCGGGCCTTGATCGGCATGGTCCAGGCATTGGAAACGCCCGGCATGCGCAGGGCTGCATCCATCTCGGCCGTCAGCGAGTCTACCGTAACCCCGGGTCGCCACTCCGCCTCCGGCTTTAGATTGATGATCGTCTCGAACATCTCGGTCGGCGCCGGATCCGTCGCCGTCGCGGCGCGCCCGGCCTTGCCATAGACGCTTTCCACCTCCGGGAAGCCGCGGATGATGCGGTTCTGCGTCTGCAGCAGCTCGGCCGCCTTGGTGACGGACAACCCAGGCAGGCTGACCGGCATGTACATCAGCGTCCCCTCGTTCAGCGTCGGCATGAACTCGCTGCCGAGCTGCGACCAGGGCCAGGCGGTGGCGCCGACCGCCAGCACGGCCAGCAGGATGGTCAGGGTACGGGCGCGCAGGACGAGGGCGATCACCGGCCGGTAGAGCCAGATGAGTAGCCGGTTCACCGGGTTCTTGCGCTCCGGCATAATGCGGCCGCGGATGAACAGCACCATCAGCACCGGCACCAGCGTCACCGACAGCAAGGCGCCGCCGGCCATAGCGAAGGTCTTGGTGAAGGCCAGCGGGCGGAACATCCGTCCTTCCTGGTCCTCTAGGGTGAAGACCGGCAGGAAGGAGACGGTGATCACCGCCAGGCTAAAGAACAGCGCCGGGCCGACCTCGACCGCTGCCTCGGTCAGCACCTGGATGCGCGACGCACCCGGTGGCGCCTGCTCCAGACGCTTATGGGCGTTCTCGATCATCACAATGGCCGCGTCGACCATGGCACCAAGGGCGATGGCGATGCCGCCCAGGCTCATGATGTTCGAGCTCAATCCTAGCAGGTGCAGCAGTGCCATAGCGATCAGCACGCCGACCGGCAGCATGATGATGGCTACCAGCGCGCTGCGGACATGCAGCAGGAACACGACGCAGACCAGCGCAACGATGATGCTTTCTTCCAATAGCGTATGCTTCAGGGTGTCGATGGCGCGCCCGATCAGGGTGGAGCGGTCATAGACCCCCGTGACGGTCACGCCTTCCGGCAGGCTGCCAGCAATATCGGCCAGGGTCTTCTTCACGCTATCGATCACAGTGAGGGCGTTCTGGCCTTGTCGTTGCAGCACAATGCCGCTGACCACCTCGCCCTCGCCGTTCATCTCGGCGATGCCGCGCCGCTCCTCCGGGCCAAGCTCGACCCGGGCCACGTCGCGCAGCAGCACGGGCGTGCCGCTCTGCATCATCAGCACGATCTGCTCGATATCCGGGATGCCTCGCAGATAGCCGCGGCCGCGGACCAGATACTCGGTTTCCGACATTTCGACCGAGCGGCCGCCAACGTCGCGGTTGCTGGCACGGATTGCCTCCGTCACCCGCGACAGCGGGATGCGGTAGGCCTGCAGCCGCTGCGGGTCGACCACTACTTGGTACTGCTGGACGAAGCCGCCCACGCTCGCCACCTCGGCGACACCCTCGGCGCGCGCCAACTGGTAGCGCAGGTACCAGTCCTGGACCGAGCGCAGCTCGGCCAGGGTCCGCTGCGCCCCGGTGACGACGTACTGGTACACCCAGCCGACGCCGGTAGCATCGGGGCCGAGCGACGGCGTGACGCCGGTCGGCAGGCGCCGCGCCGCCTGGCTCAGATATTCCAGCACGCGCGAGCGCGCCCAGTAGAGGTCGGTGCCGTCCTCGAACACCACATAGACGAAGGAGGCGCCGAAAAACGAGAAGCCACGAACCGTTTTCGAGCGTGGCACCGTGAGTAGCGCCGTGGTCAGTGGATAGGTGACCTGGTCCTCGACCACTTGCGGCGCTTGGCCTGGATAGTCGGTGTAGACGATGACCTGGGTGTCGGAGAGGTCGGGAATGGCGTCGAGCGGCGTATTGCGCACCGCCCAGACGCCGGTACCGACCACGAAAAGCGTGACCAGCAGCACGAGGAAAGGGTTGGCCACCGACCAGCGTATGATGCGCGCGATCATCGCGGTGCCTCCTGGCCGGGCGCGGCAGGCGGCGGCGCAAAGGCTTGCAGCGCGGCCCGCAGGTTGCTTTCCGCGTCGATCAGGAAGTTGGCGCCGACCACCACCTTTTCCCCCGCGGCCACGCCGCGGCGGATCTCGACATAGCCCTCCGCCCGCCGCCCGACGGACACCGTCCTCGGCTCATACCGCCCCGCAGCGCGCTCCACGAGCACGGTCTGCCGCGTCCCGGTATCAAGCACCGAGGAATCCGGCACGACGACCATCAGCGCGGTGCCCACCGCCGCCGCGATCTCGACGGTGGCGTACATGTCGGGTTTGAGTAGCTGGTCGGGATTGGGGATCTCGATGCGCACCCGCGCGGTGCGGGTCGTGGCATTCACGGTTGGATAGAGGAAGGTCACCTTCCCTTCGAACGACCGCTCCGGATAGGCGGTCAGGCCGATCGTGGCCTCCTGCCCCGGCCGGATCAGGCCGAGATCCTGCTCGAACACCTCGGCCAGCAGCCAGACCGTCGATAGATCGGCCAATCGGTAGAGGGTGTCCCCCGGTGCAAAGCGCATGCCCTGCACAGCATTTTTTTCCAGCACCACACCGTCGATCGGCGCGCTCAGCGTCAGCGTGCGGCTGACCGTGCCGGAGCGCCGCAGCCGTGTAAGCTCACCCTCCGGCAGGTCGAAGTTGCGCAGCCGCGCCAGGGCGGCGTCGGCAATGCCGGCCGTACTGCTGCGCACCGCGCGGTCGGCATCGGCCATGGCGCGCCCCGCCTCGCGGGCGATGACATATTCCTGCTCGGCCGCCGCCAACTCGGGGCTATAGACCTCGAACAGCGGCTGTCCCCGGCGTACCGGCTGGCCGGTTTCATTGACCAGTAGCCGCTGAATCCAGCCCTCAAAGCGCGGTGCCACCACGACCAGGCGGCGCTCATCGACCGCTATGGTGCCCACCGCCCGCACCGACCGGGTCAGAGCCCGCTCGACGGCCGCCTCGGTACGCACACCGAGCATCTGCACCCGCTGCGGACTGACGGTGACCGTGCCGGCTGGCTGGTTCGCTTCCTCCTCGTAAACGGCAATGTAGTCCATCCCCATGGAGTCTTTCTTTGGCACCGGCGAGGTGTCGGGCAGGCCCATTGGGTTGCGGTAATAGAGAAGTCGGCCGGGGCCGCCGCCCGGCGCCGGCATGGGTGCCGCAGTCGTCGCGGCCGCCGGCGGCGCGCTCGGGTCCTCGTACACCGCCATGAAATCGCGGCCGTCGGCGGTTTTTTTCGGGACCGCCGAGTAGGCGGGCCGGCCAGACGGATCTTGGTAGTAGAGCGGCGTGCGCTCCGCATCGGCCGCCACGGGGGCCGGCGTCTCTTCCTCATAGACCGGCAGATAGTCACGACCCTGGGCATCTCGCTTCGGGGTCGGCGAGAAGTCGGCTGCATCCGCCGGATTGCGATAATAGAGCGGCGTCCTTGCCTCCGCCGGGCGCGCCTGAGCCGGCTGCGCCAAGGCCGCCCTGCTCGCCACCGGCGAGCGCGGCGCCAGCCAGACGCCCCCTGCTGCCAGGACCACGGCCAGTGCAACGCCGCCGGCCCACAGGCGGCGGCTCACAGGTCGCCCCCAACCAGGCGTTCGATGGCGGCCAGCTGCCGCTGCCCGTCGAACTCGGCCGACAGGAGCTGCAGGCGAAAATCGGCCAGATCGTGCTGGGCCCGCAGCACCGCGGCCAGATCCACCCGGCCGACGCCGAAGCCGGCGGCTCCGGAGCGCACCAGCGCCTGAGCCTGCGGCAGAAGTTGGCGGCGGATCAGGTCCGCCGTCCGGCGGCTACCCTCGAAACCGGCCACCGCCTCCGCCAGGTCGCTGCGAATCTGCAGCTCGCGGGCATCCCGCCGGGCGCGCGCCGCGCCCGCCTGGGCGCCGGCCTCGCGCGTCTGCGCCTCACGCAGGCCCCATTGCAGCGGGACTTTCATCGCCACCCAGGCCTGGTAGCCGCCGGGTCCGAAGCCCGAGCGGTCGACCGCCGCCCCGCCGATGGTGATATCCGGGTACCAGTTGCGATCGGTCAGCCGCCGATTAGTGTCCGCCCCGCTGACCGCGGCGGCGTCGGCGGCCAGCGCGGGATTGGCGGCCCCGGCGCGCTCGGCGAGCCGAACCGCGTCCAGCGCACGGACCTCCGGCAGGGGCCGCAGCCGCTCCGGAGCGGCGAGCGGCGCCGTGGTCGGGCGGACCAGCAAGGCGTTCAGCTGGCCCTGCGCGCTTCTCAGCGCCGTCTCCAGGCGGACGATCTCGGTGGCGACACGCGTGGTCTCGACCTCGGCGCGGAACACCTCCTGCTGCTCGCCGCGGCCCTGGGTATAGCGCTCGCGGGCGACCTGCGCGATGCCGTGAATCGCCCGGTGCAGGTCCTCGGTCCGGTGCACCGCTTCGTAGGACGTGTAGTAGCGGGCAAAGGCGACCTTTACCCGCTCGATCACTTCGGCTTCTGCTGCCTCGGCCTGGGCCGTCATCTGGCCGACCTCGGCGCGGGCGACCTGGCGCCGCAGGTCGCGCCGCCCCCATAGCGGGATTTCCTGCTGGAAGCTGTAGATCATCTTGTTCGGCCGCGGCCCCGACGTGCGGTCGATATCGTCCGACATCACCTGGATGGTCGGATCCGGCAGCGAGCCGGCGATGGCCACGCGCGCCTGCGCGGCGGCGGTCTCCATGCCGCGGGCGGCCAGCTCGGGGCTGAGCTGGCGCGCGAGGGCGAGCACACTGTCCAGCGTCGCCCCAGGGAGCGAGGCCCCCGGCGCGCGTTGGGTGGTCCGGGTCTGCGCCTGGCCGGTTCCGGCCAGCAGCAGCAGCGTCAGGCCGAGCGCCATGGCCGCGCCGGGACGTCGCCCGGCGGGCCGCAGGGGCGCCGCGGCCCCCGAAGATGGGTACGCCATCTCATTGCGCCGCGTTGAAGGTGATCGTGCTGCGTACCGTCTCGGTCTCGCCCTGAATCTTGGCCGACATGTTCAGCGCCCAGCCCCCGGCCATGCCGGTCTCGACCTGCAGCCGGTAGGTGCCCGGCTGCGGCTGGGCGGCGGCCGGCGAGACCTTGCCTGTCATGGTTGGCATGCCGGACGGCGCCATGTCGGCCCGGGTCTGGAAAATGACGGCATCGGGCACCGGCTTGCTGTCCGGCAGATGGATCAGGCGGACGGTGACGTCCGTCTTGCCTGCGCCGGCCGCCTGGGCGCTGACGAGTTCGATCCGGTAATCACGAGCGGCCGCCATGGCCGCCGTGCTCAGGAAGCCGGCCGCAAGCACTGCGACCGTGCCCAGCACGGCCGCGCGAAAACGATGGAAAATCATACCACTATCTCACTGGTGGAGCGCCTGCGTCACGACACAAGCGACAGGTTCGTCCGATACGAAACGGCGATGAAGCCAGCTCCGCGAGGAACTCCGATCGCGCTAGGTCCGGCCATCACGCGACGCCAGGGCGTCAGATGACCAGACATCAGTGAGCGAGCAGAGGCGAACCGGCGCGGCGCTTGCGCACTGCCCGGCCGTTCAGACGCGTGAGATAGGGGGATCGAGGGCGGGTTTCCGGGTTAGCCCGGCCGGGTCGACGTCCGACATCCAATAAAAGATCGCCGACCAGTCAAGCCGCGTGACCGCCGGCGGATCAGGCATCGGCAGACCGATCATGAAGACGCAGCCAAGATCCAGCATGCAGCCCGGCATCCGGTCCTGGCAGGGCGCTAGGTCCTTGCAGGGTATGGCCGTGCCGTCATCCGCCGTCTCCATGATCATCGGCATGGTCATCGCCGCCTCCGGCGGCGCCAGCATCGTGGCCGACGGCATCGCCTGGGTGACGCCGGCGCAGAGGAACGCGACGAGCGTGGCCAGGAAGACGAACTGCCGGGAGAAGCGACGAAGCATGGCCCGATCATAGGCCTGCGTTGCCTGGACCGGAAGCATTCGCTCCCGAACCTTGGTTTTTCTCCACCGATCGCCATCCGCTTGGCTGTTATGCAACCAGCACGCTGCGGCGCCTTGGCCTGCCACAGCGTGTTTTGACGTGCCTAGTCCAGCCGGGCCGCCCGCAGTCGCAGGGCATTGCCGACCACGCTGACCGATGAAAGCGCCATCGCGGCGGCGGCAATAATGGGCGATAACAGGATCCCGAACCACGGGTACAGCACTCCAGCCGCCAGCGGCACGCCGGCGGCATTATAGGCGAAGGCAAAGAACAGGTTCTGCCGGATGTTGCGCATTACCGCGTGGGACAGATGGCGAGCCCGGACGATGCCGGTGAGATCGCCGCCCAGCAGCGTCACGCCCGCGCTCTCGATGGCTACATCGGTACCAGTCCCCATGGCGATGCCCACCTCGGCGGCGGCCAGCGCCGGCGCATCGTTGACGCCGTCGCCAGCCATGGCAACGCGACGGCCTTCCGACTTCAGCCGTTCGACGACCCGCTGCTTGTCATCTGGCAGCACCTCGGCCACCACTTCGGCAATGCCAAGCCGTCTGGCGACGGCTTCAGCCGTAGTGCGATTATCACCCGTCAGCATCACCACCCGCACGCCCTCTTTCGCCAGCCCCGCCAGGGCCGCTGCGGTGGTTTCCTTGATCGGGTCGGCGACTGCGACCAGACCGGCCGGCTGGCCATCCACCGCCACGAAGAAGGCCGTGGCTCCCTCCCCGCGCAGCCGCTCCGCCTCGGCGGCCACCGGCGTGGCGTCCACGCCGAGCTCCTGCATCAGCCGTGCGTTGCCCACGGCGATCTGCCGGCCCTCTACCCTACCGGTCACGCCGCGCCCAACCGGTGCGTCGAAGCCTTCCACGGCCGGCACCGGCAGGCCACGCTTCTGCGCGGCCCGGACCACTGCTTCGGCCAAAGGGTGCTGGCTTGGGCGTTCCAGCCCGGCAGCCAAGCGCAGCACATCCGCTTCGTCGAATCCTGCCGCCGGCACGACGGCCACCACTTCCGGTCGGCCCTGGGTGAGCGTTCCGGTCTTGTCGACGACCAGGGTGTCGATGCGCTCCATACGCTCCAGCGCCTCGGCACTCTTGATCAGCACACCCGCTTGAGCGCCGCGCCCCACGCCCACCATGATCGACATCGGCGTCGCCAGACCCAGAGCGCAGGGGCAGGCAATAATCAGCACGGTTACGGCGGCGACCAGCGCATACGCCAGCCGCGGCTCCGGTCCCCAGACGGCCCAGGCGATGAAGGCTAGCACCGCGATCCCCATCACGGTCGGCACAAACCAGCCGGCGACCTGATCGGCCAGCCGCTGGATCGGAGCGCGCGAGCGCTGCGCTCCGGCCACCATGCGCACAATCTGCGCCAGCACCGTGTCCTGTCCGATCCGGTCAGCACGCATGACAAAGGCGCCCTGGCCATTCAGGGTCCCGCCGATCACCTGTGCGCCCGGTGCCTTGGTGACCGGTACCGGCTCGCCGGTGACCAGGCTCTCATCGACATTGCTGCCACCCTCGAGGACCTCGCCGTCCAGCGGCACCTTGTCTCCCGGACGCACCCGCAGCCGGTCGCCGACCTGGATGGAGGCCAGCGGCACTTCCTCGTCTGAGCCGTCCGCCTTAATGCGCCGGGCCAAAGCCGGCGCCAGGTTCAGCAGGGCACGGATGGCGCCTCCGGTACGCTCGCGTGCCCGCAGCTCCAGCAATTGCCCCAGCAGCACCAGCACCACGATCACCGCCGCCGCCTCAAAATACACGGCCACCGAGCCGTCCGGCCCACGGAACGTCATCGGAAACAGTCCAGGTGCGGCCGTGGCTACGACGCTGAAGGCCCAGGCGACACCAGTACCCAGTGCAATCAACGTGAACATATTGAGGCTGCGGTTCACCACCGATTGCCAGCCGCGTACGAAGAACGGCCATCCCGCCCACAGCACCACCGGCGTGGCAAACAGCAGCTGGAACCAGTTCGACGTCCCGCGTGCCACCAGATGGTCGAGCCCAAGCAGGTGACCGCCCATCTCCAGCGCAAAAACCGGCACTGTGAGCGCCAGGCCTATCCAGAAGCGGCGCGTGAAATCGATCAGCTCGTGGTTCGGTTCGGCCTCGCCGGACGGTACCTCCGGCTCCAGCGCCATGCCGCAGATCGGGCAGCTGCCCGGCCCTGTCTGACGGATCTGCGGGTGCATCGGGCAGGTATAGATCGTGCCAGGCTTTACCGATGCCGTGTCCGACACCCGGTCACTCAGATATTTCGCGGGTTCGACGACGAACTTGGTTCGACATCCTGCCGAGCAGAAAAAATAGAGGTGGCCGTGATGCTCGGCGCGATGCGGCGTGGTGTGCGGGTCGACCGTCATCCCGCACACCGGATCCTTCACCGCGTCAGGCGCCGCTGGCACACCGTGCCCTGCGCCGTGGTGGTGCTCGTGGCCGTGGTGTTGGCAAGTGGACGATGGGTGGGCAGGCTGCTTTTCCATGGCGGGTCTCCTTTGCCGCGGGAGGTCTCTCCGCTGTCGGTCCTTGATACCTATACCCAGTAGGGGTATCATTCAAGAATGCAGCACACCACACGAGATACCTGCCTTCAACGGCTTGGCCGCATTGAGGGGCAGGTGCGCGGCATCACCAAAATGGTGGCCGAGGACCGCTACTGCGTCGACGTCATCACCCAAATCACCGCCGTGCGAGCGGCGCTCCGGCGGGTCGAGGAAGAGATCCTGCGCGACCACACCGCCCACTGCGTGGAGGATGTCATCGCGTCCGGCGATCCGGCCGCACAGCGCCGCAAAGTCCAGGAGCTGGTCGGCCTTCTTACCCGCGCCAGCCGGTAAAGATCTGCGGGTCTCGCTGACGTCCGCTGTCGCCAGTGTCGGCTTGCTTACCGTGCTGGCGGCGGGCTCATCGAGCGATCCATCTGGGCGCACTGGGCCATCATCTGCTGCATCTCAGGCGTCATGCGCCCGCCCTGCTGCCGCATCTGCGCGCAATGGGCCATCATTGCCTGATGATCCATGCCCGCCATGCTGTGGCCCTGCATGCCGGACATGTTATGGCCCTGCATCCCCTGCATACCGCTCATCCCTTGCGCGGACGCTGCCGGCGGGGCGCTTTGTTGCTGCGGTGCGCAGGCGGCAAGTCCGCCGGTCAGCAGGAGCGCCAGGCTTGCGGCCATTCCATTCTTCCATTTTGTCATGCTTCTTTTCCTTATGTTCGATCGTGCCGCACCGGCCTGCCCTACGCGAATCCGCGCGAGCCACCCTCCATGGTTGGACTTGGCAACGCCAATGCCCAGCGCGAGTGGCGCTAGAACAGCGCCAGCAATACTTTGTCGTATTGCGCTCGTTATGCAGAACACCGGGCGGGCCGTTGCCAGCCATGTCAGCTTCAGACTTGTTGCTTACCCCGAAAGCGCATAAAGACGCGGTGTGGATGGCCGTCCGCAAAGGCGATGACGTCGTACCTGTCGTCGGGCTGGCCCGGAATCTCCATTCCCGGCGATCCCAGCGGCATGCCAGGGACCGCTAAGCCGCGAATACCGCTTGGGCGTTCTATTAACAGTCGCAGCACGGCCGGGGCCGGCACATGACCTTCCAGGGCGTAGCCGCCCACCCACGCGGCATGGCAGGAGAGCAGGTCGGCGGGAATCCCGAGCTGTCGCCGCGCCGCGGCCACCGACGCGACGTGATGCTCCTCCACCTGAAACCCGGCCGCGCGCATATGGTCAACCCAGCCGCCACAGCAATCACAGGCCGGGTCGCGCCAAACCTGTAGCCGCCGGTGCAGGGCCTGTGCCGCACCGGGTGTCGCCGCACCGGGTGTCGCCATTCCCAACGCCACGATCGTCCAAAGCCATCGACGCCTCATCTTGGTCCCTCTCCGCCTCTTGGTTCGTCTCGCGGCAGTTCGACGACGGCCGCGAGGCCGCCGCCCGAACGATTGGTCAAGACGAGTGCCCCGCCATGCCGCTGTACAATCTGGCGGGCGATGGTCAGACCCAAGCCGGATCCGCCCGTGCCGCGGTTACGCGACGCCTCCAGCCGCCGGAATGGCTCGAACACTGTCTCCAACGCCTCCGGCGGGATCCCGGGGCCGTTATCATCGACCCGGACCACCACGGTGGCCGGCAGGCCTTCCAGCGTCACTCGCCCCCCACCGCCATATTTCACCGCATTGTCGATCAGGTTGGCAAAAGCGCGCTTTGCCGCTACGGGCCGCAGCCGCAGCTGAAGCTGGCTGGGACCGTCATAGGCCACCGTCGCTCCACGGTCGGCCACGTCATCGCAGAGCGTCCGCAAAATAGCAGCGAGATCGGCGGAACGGACGGCTTCGCTCTCAGTGTCTCCACGCAAATAGGCGAGCGTCGCTTCCACCATGGCTTCCATCTCCTCCAGATCGGCATCGATGGCGCGCTGGGCTTCCATGTCCTCCAGAAACCCTGCCCGGAGCCGCAAGCGTTGAATGGGGGTGCGCAAATCATGGCTCACCGCGGCCAATGCTTGCGTGCGGTCCGCGATCAGCCGATGAATGCGCGCCTGCATAGCATTGAAGGTGCGGGCGGCGTCACGGACTTCGTTTGGACCCTCTTCGGCCATCGGCACGGGCGCCGCCCCTTTGCCAAAGCCTTCGGCCGCTTCGGCCAGCCGGCGCAGCGGCAGGGTAATCCAACGCACGACAAGGACCGACGCCAGCACGATACCGATCGCCATCGCGCTGAGCGACGCCAGCGAGTTATGACCGGGCGGCCGGGGCGGCTGGTCAAGCAACGGGCTAGCAAAGGTGAACCAAGTGCCGTCCGCGAGCGGCATGCTGCCCTGAATCCGCCGCTCCTCGCCGGCCGCCATGTCATATCCGATATGCAGCCCTGTCAGCTGCGGCGCCAAGCTCTCCAGCCGCCCCCGCAGCGCCGTCAGCGCCGCTTCATCCAATGGATTGGCCGGCACATCGCGGCGCCAGGTAATGTCGAGCGCCGTAGAAGAGAGCGCCCGCGCCGCGGAGTCGCGCATGTCTTCGGGCAAGGCGCTCAGGGTGCGCCGGGCAGCGGCCAGGCATTCCGCCACCTGCAGCTCGCGTCCGTCCTCGACCGCCCCGTGCACGCCTTGCTGGAGCAACCAAACACTGCCCAGATGGAAGATCAGCAATCCGGCGAGCAAGGTCAGCGTGGTCCGTCCGGCAAGGCTTCCCGGCAAAATGCGGTCCAATGCCCTGTTCACGCCGTGCGTTCCACCGCGGCAAGAAAAATATATCCCGACCCGCGCACCGTTTTGATCATGGCCGTGCCGCCCTCCTCCTCGATCTTGCGTCGCAAGCGGCTGACTAAAACATCGACACTTCGATCGAACGGGTCTGCGAGCCGTCCCCGCGCCAGTTCGGAGATCTGATCACGCGCCAGCACCCGTTGTGGGTGCTCGAGGAAAGCCAGCAGCAGGTCGTACTCGGCGCCGGAGAGATCCACCACAGCGGCGCTGGGCGAGATCAGCTCACGTCGTGCCATATCGAGCGTCCATCCGGCAAAACGGAGCTGGCGGGCAGTAGCGCCGGTTACCAGTTCGGCCGAATTAGGAGCCGGCGCCCGAGCGCGGCGCAGCACGGCGCGGATGCGCGCCAGGAGCTCCGGCCGTCCAAATGGTTTTGGCAGATAGTCGTCTGCTCCCAGATCCAAGCCCAGAACACGGTCCGCTTCCTCGCCCTTGGCCGTCACCATCACCACCGGCGGCGAACCCGGCCTGGCACGAAGGGCCCGTAGAAGCTCCAAGCCGGACTGTCCGGGCAACATGATGTCCAGCAGCACCAAGTCGACCTCGGCATGCCCGAGTGTTTCCCACATTTCCCGTCCATCGCGGACCCCAGTGGCACGAAAGCCATTTTCGCGCAGCAGACGAGTGATGAGATGCCGCACCGGCCCATCATCTTCCACAATCAGGATATGAGCCTCCGGCTCCAAACTACGCCGCGTTGGCAGCTCGGGGCCTGAACCGCCTTTCGGATCGCGCGGCGTGTTCATGACCAAGCTGGCCAGGCCGATACCGACTGCATTACGCCGCGAGCCTCTGCTCCTCGAAGCCGGCATTGCGCAGCGCGTGGGACAGACGGTCATCGCTGGTGCAGCTTTCCACGGAAATCTCGCGTCGGGCGAGATCCACGTGGACCTCCGCCTTCGGATCAACGCCTCGCAGGGCAGCGGTCACGGCTCGGGCGCAACCACCGCATCGCATGTTCCCAACCTTGAAGCGGACCATCTGAATCTCCCGATACCGAACTCTGACGGCCGACATGGGGTCTCCCATTGTGGGAAGGTCAAGCATTGCAACGACTTGGCAGCCTGTCGGACATGCTTTGTCGCAATCAGTCCGCAAACCGGCTTCAGCATTCCTCGTTCATTCCGTCGGTCTTGGTTGTCTCGACACGGAGATCAGGTAGATCAGCCTGCCTTTATCAACATATGACTTAATCAGAATCGACCTTTTACGCAATATCTTGCAACGTCGGAGAAGCGTTACCGATGAGCTCCTACCGATAGCTGCGTTTTGCTCGACATACTGCTTTTGGTCATGCGCTGGTAAAGAGCGACCCAGTGCACAACTCAAGAAGGAGAACTGTTTTGCACCACATGACCGCTGAAATGCAGGCCTGCATCGACGAGTGCTTGCGTTGCCACAGCACGTGCCTTGGCATGGCGATGAACCACTGCCTGGAAGCGGGCGGCAAACACGTCGAGCCTGAGCATTTCCGTTTGATGCTAGCCTGTGCCGAGATGTGCCAAACCTCTGCCAACTTCATGCTGATCGGCACCCGGCACCACAAGCATACCTGCCGCGAATGCGCGGAGATTTGCGAGGAATGCGCCCGCAGCTGCGAACAGGTCGGCGGCATGGACGATTGCGTCCAGGCCTGTCGCCGTTGTGCTGAGAGCTGCCGCAAGATGGCGGCCTGATGTCGCGGCCGCGTCCGGGGCCGGACCCACTCCAGATACGTAAGGCCCCATGATGAGCTACGCCCGCTTCGCTACGATGATCGCGACCTCGACCGTCGTGATGTTCGGCCTGATGTATCTCAACACCTACGCGCTCGATCACGTCCTTTATAGTCAGACGCGCACCTGGATGGCCGTGATGATGGGCGCCGTGATGGCCGTCATCATGATGTTATTTATGCTGAAGATGTACGCCAGCAAGCGGGCGAACATTGCTATTATCTTGGGCAGCGTGGTGATCGCCGCGGTGGCCCTCTGGCTGGTGCGCAGCCAGCAGACCGTCAGCGATGTCGCCTATATGAAAGCGATGATCCCACACCACTCGATTGCCATTATGACCAGTGAGCGTGCCCATCTCCGCGACCCGCGCGTCCGACGTCTCGCCGACCAGATTATCGAGGCGCAGGTCCGTGAGATTGGCGAAATGAAAGAGTTGATTGCCGATCTCGAGCGGAGCCCTACACCGTCGGATGCACCCGACTTGCCGCCCCGAGACACGTCAGCCGCAGCATCGACCCGGTAACTAGATGCGCCGGCCCCACAATGGAGCCGGCGCACTGCTGGTCAGCTGAAGATATACCAGGATCCCACGTCACTTATGCCGTCGACAAACTGCGGCGTCTCAAACATGAAGTCGCTCTGCCGCAACTCGTCCTTGGCCACCCCAAGCAGCAGGACGGAGCCGTCGTTTGTTCCGTCATGGTCGACGTCCCAGGCCACTTCAGCGCCGAGTTTCATGTCCTGCACCGTGACGTCGCTCGCTTCAATATCGCGGAAGGCGATATGATCAAATAAGCCCTGCGCCAAACCGGTCGCGCGGAAATCGAGCACCACATCATCCCCACTGTCGGGCGAGACCATGAAGGCGTCTGAGCCCGAACCGCCCAGCAAGATGTCATTGCCAGGCCCGCCCTCAAGCATGCCGTGGCCGGGGCCTTCGGCGAGCCAGTCATTGCCCGGTCCCCCCATGAGCTCGTCGTTCTCGGCGTTGCCGATCAGGCGATCGTTGCCGGGACCACCTTCCAGCTGGTCCGGTCCCGCGCCCCCGCGCAGCCAGTCATTGCCTGCACCGCCGTCGAGCACGTCGTCCCCTTCCCGTCCCGATAGGCGGTCATCGCCTGCTCGACCGAAGATCTGGTCCCAGGCGCTGCTGCCGCGCAGTTGCTCGGCGTCATCGGTTCCAATGATGGCGGCATAGCTATCGAACGAAAGGGTGCGGGCGTGCTCACCGTCAGCCGGGACCACGCCGGTATTCACCGGAGGCAAGGCTCCGGTGATGGACGGGCCGTCCTCACTTGGGCTCGGACGCTCCTCTGTTGGTCCCTCGGGTGCACGCGCCGCCGGCGGCAGGTCTGGCTGGTTGAAGAACATGAAATCATCCTGCGACAGCTCGGCCTTCTGCACGCCTTCAAGCAGCACCGAACCGTTGTCCCAACTGACCTTCACGCCCCCGTCCGTATCGATGACCGTCAGGTCGACCCACCGAATGTCCTGAAGCGCCAGATGGTCACCCACCCCGGGGCCCGCGGTGAAATCACGGATGACGTCATCGCCTGAGCCCGGACGCACGATGAAGGCGTCGGGTCCCAGGCCGCCTACCAGGGTGTCGTTGCCTTCCTCTCCGTCCATGCTGCTATGACCGGGACCTTCGTCCAGATAGTCATTGCCCGGACCGCCCATCAACGCATCCGCATCCGCCGCACCGTACAGCGTGTCATTCCCCGCACCGCCATGCAGATGGTCCATGCCAGGCCCGCCGGAGAGCAGATCCGGCCCTTCGCCGCCGGTCAGGACGTCGCCCTCGGCGCCTCCTCCCAGCGCATCCGCACCCGCCAGGCTCCAGTAATGATCGGCGACATCCGTACCGCCGAACTGGTCCGTGCCCGGGCCACCAATAGCCAACTGGTGATCAGGCATGCCGGTGAACGCGGCCGATGCCTGCTCCTGCCCGGCCTCGCTGATCGTCCTATCGTTTCTCATGTCGTCCTCCGTCTTGTTGCTGGTACGGCTACCCGCCTTGTCTGTTGGGCTGCGCAGCGGCCAAGAACCCGACTGGATGACGTCAGTTCAAACGAAGTGCATGACATAGTATGTCAGCATCTCGATGGCAAAATATCTTCCAGGCCTCGCGGCTTTCGCCTTCCGTATTCTTTTTTTCTTTCACAACGCTCAATCGAGATTAAGTTTCGATATTAGATTATTGCGTCCAGTGTTGTAAGTAGTGGGCGTGATGAATCAGGCCTGCTTATGGGATGCGGTGACGCGTCGTTCGGTATTAGCTGCCGAGAGCCTTATGCAATCCATCTCAGTCATGCCGCGCGCACGAGCTGAACCGTCTGCCGGTCAGTTCGGTGCTGTCCTTGTATTACGTAGTATGTCCCAAGACCGTCTGTGCATTGAAGATCAAGTGCCAGCCCGGCAGTTTCCTTCGCTCAGGCCGGTACTGCCTGCTCGCCTTGCGAGCGAGATCGCTCGCTGCGCTTCGAGCGAAGGGTGATTAAAGGATGATAAAAATGCTTTGGTGCGCCATTGCGCGCTCGCTGCTGATGAGCCTGGTGCTGATCGCACTGGCCGTACCGGCCTTGGCACAGCCCATCGATCTGGTGCTTGAGCAGCGAACCGTGAACTTCAACGGGGAGGACCGTCCGGCCGTCACGGTCAACGGTCAATTCCCGGGGCCGCTGCTGCGCTTGCGCGAAGGCGAGGACGCCGTCATCCGCGTGACCAACAAGATGCAGGAAGCAAGCAGCATCCACTGGCACGGCCTGATTCTGCCAGCCACCATGGACGGCGCGCCCGGCTTCAGCACGGGCTTTGTACGCGGCATCGGCCCGGGTGAGACCTTTGAGTACCGCTTCCCCGTCGTGCAGTCCGGCACCTACTGGTATCATGCGCACAACCTCGATCATGAGCAGCGCGGCCTCTATGCGCCGATCATCATCGACCCGCGCGAGCCGGAGCCGTTCCGCTACGATCGCCAACACGTTGTCCAGCTTTCCGAATGGACCGACGAACGGCCGGCGCGGGTGCTACAGAACCTCAAGCGCGACCCGAGCTACTACAACTATAACCGCCGCACCCTGACCGATTTGCTGCGCGATTTGCGTCGTGCACCGGATGGCGATGCCCAGCGGGCCATTATCCAGAACCGCATCGAGTGGGGCAATATGCGGATGGATCCCACCGACATTGCCGATATCACCGGTGCGACCTACCGCTATCTGGTCAACGGCCTCCGGCCGGAGACGCCCGCGAACTTGTTGTTCCGCCCTGGTGAGCGGGTTCGACTGCGCCTGATCAATTCCGGTGCCATGACCTATTTTGACGTGCGTATCCCTGGCCTGAAGATGACTGTGGTGCAGGCAGACGGAAACAACATCCAGCCCGTCGTGGTCGACGAACTCCGGATCGCCGTGGCCGAAACCTACGATGTGATCGTCGAGCCGCGCGAGGACCGTGCGTACCAAGTTCTCGCCGAGACGATGGACCGGACCGGCTGGGCGCGGGCGCAGCTTGCGCCGCGCGCGGCCACACCGCCCGCGCCATTGCCGCCGCACCGGGCGCGGCCGATCCTGACCATGGCGGACATGTATATGACCCCTGGTCCTACCGGTCTCGATCGCGGCACGCCGCAGCCCGAGACCGACCGGCCCGGCCAGGTCGCTCCCATGGGCGGCATGAACCATGGGTCGATGGGCTCAGGCGCCATGGCCGGCGGTGCCGCGCCTGATCATGCAGCCATGGGCCATGGCGCAGCCGCCGCCCCGGCGCAACCGCCGATGGCGATGAACATGCCGATGGACCATGCCGCCATGGGCCACGCCATGCCCCCGGTGCCGGTCCAGCAGGGCGGTGCAAACGGTCCTGGTACACCGCCTGCCACAACCGCCGGCGGCATGTCCGCGCATGCGGCGATGGGCCACGGCACGATAGCCGACCCGCTGACCCAAGATACCGGCGCACCGCCGGGCGCCCGTGTGTTGTCCTACCGCGACCTGCGGCCGCTACGCGCCGATCCGGAATACCGCCCCTACGACCGCATGATCGAAGTGCGGCTCACTGGCAACATGGAGCGCTACATCTGGTCGATGAACGGCAATGAGTTCTGGAACGCGCAGCCGATCGTCGCCCGGTTGGGAGAACGTCTACGCATCCGCTTCATTAACGAGACCATGATGAACCACCCGATGCATCTGCACGGCATGTGGATGGTGCCGGAGCTTGGCAAGGGTGCCTTCAATCCGCGCAAGCACGTGGTGAACATCAAGCCCGGCACAACGCAGGAGGTCGACATCATCGTCGATGCGGAGGGCGACTGGGCCTTCCACTGCCATCTGCTCTACCACATGGAATCCGGCATGATGCGGATCTTCCGGGTCGTGCGGGACGGCGCCCCGGTTGCGGCCGCGCCGCGGCAAACGTCCGCTGCGATGCCTGCGGCTCATTCTCACTAACGGCGCGGGGATCAGCATGACGTCCAAGTTCTTGCAGGTGATGGCGGTAGGCGTCTGGGCGCTGATGGCGCCCGCCGCCTGGGCACAGCAAGCCGGCGGCCACGAGGCGCACGCTACACCCGCGGCGCCACGCCCCTCCCCCGTGTCCGGCGGCAGCATGACCATGGCCAGTGCGGACGAGCATAGCGGCCATGCGCCGCTGTATTTTGGGGCAGTCCTGTTTGACCAGCTCGAGATGCGCAGCAACGGCCGCGGCAATCCCCTGTTTGCCTGGGAGGGGCTCGGCTATTACGGCAACGATTATCATCGCATCTGGGTCAACGCTCGCGGTGAAACGAACCGCGACCGCGGCGGGATGGAGCGGGCCGAGGTGCAAGCGCTCTACTCCCGCCTCGTCGGCTATTACTGGGATGTCCAGGTCGGCGTGCGCCATGATTTTCAGATCGATCCGCGGCAAGGCACGCCGTCCCGCACCTATGGTGTGTTCGGTCTGCAGGGCCTGGCGCCCGGCTTTTTCGAAGTCCAATTGCATGGCTTTGTCAGCGAACGCGGTACCCTGCTCGCACGTGCCGCCGCATCGTACGACCTGCTGATCACCAACCGCCTGATCCTGCAGCCCGAGGCGGAGCTCAATTTTGCTGCTGGGCGCGATAGCGATGCGCTGATCGCTCCTGGCCTTTACCGGGTCGAAGCCGGCCTGCGGCTGCGCTACGAGATCACCCGCGAGTTCGCGCCCTATATTGGCTACTCGTATGAATCCTATACTGGCGGCGCGGCCGGCCTGAACCGCCGCCTGGGCGAAAAACCCTCCCAGTCCACCGTCGTCGCCGGCATCCGGCTCTTCTTTTGACTTCACGCCGCAAGGCACATGCAGGGCCTATGCCTTGCATGTGCCCTGCGAACGCAAGCCATTCCTTCGCTGCCCACTCCGCCAGCATAGCAAGACGATGCGTCGAATTATCTTAAAGTATGGCTGGTTCATCAAAAATTGCCGAGCAAGTTAGCAATGTTGCTTCATGACAAAGCATTGCCGGACCGGCCAGGAGATGAACAAAATCAATCTATTAAACCATACTGTGCTCTGGTATCCCGGGTTGGTTACCTGGACGCCGTTGCGATACCATTGCACCAATGATAGTAAATATAAGTAGTGGTCTTCGAAACTAAAAATTTGCCTAACAACAAAAGAAGGCCGGGAACAAGGACATTGTCATGATTAGTAAATACGCCAGTCCTCTGCTTACGGGCTTTGCCGCCCTGCTGTTCGTTACCGGCAGCGCCATCGCTCAGCCCACCTTGTCGCCGCAAGGCAGCGGCAGCGCCGACGCCGAGATGGATCACAGCCGCATGGGCGGCCAAGGCCAGGCGACGCGGCCAGGAACACCGGCACCGACCTTGACGCCGCAGGGTGGCGGCAGCGCCGACGCCGCGATGGACCATAGCCGCATGGGCGGCGGCAACATGGGTAGTCCGTCGGGCGGCACGATCACTGGCAACAGTGGGAGCGGCGGCCCTGAGGTGCAGCACGGCCATGGACCAGCCACCCCGCAACCCCGCCGCACCAACTAATCTGATGCCCGTGGCGGTCCGCCGGCGCCGCCACGGGCAGTCGCCAGGAGATCACGATGAGCTATCTGCGAACTTCGATGCTGCTCACGGCGACTGCCGCCTTGCTCGCCGCCTGCGCGCCGTCCACCGCCGGACTTCAGCGCGCTGTCACGCCTGCGCATGCTTCAGGCGAGGGAGTACCGGGCGCAAATCAACGGCCCTCTGCGGCGCCGGCCGCGGCGCTGAATCCCGGCCGAGCACCCGTGACCGCCAACCCTGCTCATGTCCATTAACGCACCGAGGTATTGCATGCCCCCTGCCCTTCGCCATTCCCGCCGCATAGCGGCCGCCTTTGCCGTTTTGCTGGCGCTGGCGACTGCGGCACCGGCCGCGGCCCATTCCGACCTGCACCATTCCGAACCCGCCGATGGCGCTGTGCTACGCACAGCGCCTACCTCGATCCTTCTGGCCTTTCCCGTTCCGGTGCAGGTGATGACCCTGCGCCTGGTGGATCAGGCCGGGAAGGAAAGGTCGCTTCGACGTGAGGGTGATCGCACCGCCGCCACGAGCGAGGCCCGCGCCACGGTACAGGGCACGCTGCCGCCGGGCGACTACCGGATCGAATGGCGCGGCGCATCGCCCGATGGGCATGTCGGCGGCAGCGCAGTGCGGTTCCGCATCGAGCCGTCGCGGTGATTCTGGCGGCTTTGCAAAGCGGCCAAGTGGGGTATCCCGGCGCCGCCGTCGTGCT
The DNA here is from genome assembly GCF_979252845.1 of Belnapia sp. AC561. Lineage (NCBI taxonomy): Bacteria > Pseudomonadati > Pseudomonadota > Alphaproteobacteria > Acetobacterales > Roseomonadaceae > Belnapia > Belnapia sp. AC561. Next base: position 28,592 of record NZ_CEEDBP010000021.1, on the reverse strand, counting down.
GCGCGCCGCCTATTATGTCGGCAGTCTTGGCGGGGCAGGACTGGCGTTTTTCGCCTTGTTATTCGGCACCCGCCAGGAGGCGGCCGATGCTGAGCGGCTACGCCGCTGGGCACGGGGTGCTGCGGTACTCGGGCTACTGGCCGCGGCCGGCGCGCTTGCCACCCAGGTTGGCGTGCTCACCGACGGTGAAACGCTCACCGATCCGGAGGTGTGGAAGGTCGTGCTCACCTCCAGGGCCGGCAGCTCCTACGGGCTGGGTGGCGCCGGCCTGCTGCTCGTCTCGTTGCTGGCTGTAGGCTCACGCTGGACGATAGCTGCAGCTCTCGGTGGCGTTCTTGTTTGCGCCAGCTACGCCCTGCTTGGGCATACCACCATGCTGACCCCGCGGCCGGTTCTGGCGGGGCTGTTGCTGGTCCATCTACTGGTGGCCGCCTTCTGGATCGGCAGCTTGCCACCCCTCGCCTGGAGCGCCAGGCGCGGAGGCCCGGCGGCGGCGCGCCTGGTCGAGGCCTGGTCGCGTGTCGCCATGATCGCCGTGCCGGTACTCGCGGTGGCCGGCCTGCTGCTCGCCTGGTGGATTTTGGGTGGCGTGCAGCAGCTTTTTGCCTCCTGGTATGGCTGGGCACTTCTGGCGAAACTTGCTCTGGTAAGCGTCCTCTTGGGCTTTGCCGCCTGGCACCATCGCCGACTAACTCCTGCCCTCGCTGCCAACATTCGAGGCGCAGGACGTCGGCTGGCTCGGTCGATCGCCATGGAAGCGCTAGTGGCCATGCTCGTGCTTTATGCGGCGGCCGAGATGGTCTCGACCTCCCCGGATACCCTGGTCCATGCGATGAACTAACCAGATGTCCGCCTAAGATAGGGGTGACCCGTCTCACAGTATGCAGGTTGCGAGGCCTCGCTTGGCCAGCGCCCTGCGGGCCTCTCTTGTGCAGATTAAGGCCGACATAGGTCATAGGCTCTCCACAACCCGTCTCGCCTCTGCAGAGTGCATGCGTGCGCCGGTGCTGGACTATCCGGCGCAGCCTGCATGCTGTGAGACGGGCTACCTTGCTCAGGCGGACATTCAGCCCCTCCAACCCCAGCTGCGCTACCATGGCTTCAAGCTGTGCCCTGTCACCCCCCCACGGCTAAGCAGTTTCAGCGCGTCAGATCCCGGCAGACCGACGGCCGCGCCAATCCCGGCAGGCGTGGAGATGCCGTGGTCGTCCAAGGCCTGCCGGATCATCATCCGCAGTCGGATCATTTCAATTGATCCGACTGCCGGACTCGGCGCTCCTCGGCCGTCATCCTTGATCTATTCCTGCAACTGGAAGGGTTTTCGGCGTCAGATGGCGTCCTTGAGTTCCTTGGCGGTGCTGAAGGCGATCTTCCTGCTTGCCTTGATCTCAATCACTTGGCCAGTAGCCGGATTGCGGCCGCTGCGAGCCGGACGATCGCGCACCTGAAGGATGCCGAGACCGGTCAGCCGGACCTTGTCGCCAGCCTTGAGCCGAACGGTGACGACGTCGACCAGCGAGCTCAGCACTGTTTCCATCTGCTTTTTCGTCAGTTCATTGGTCTTAGCCAACTCGGGTGCCAGCTGCTTAAGGGTCACCGTGGCTGGTGTAGGTGTCTTGACTGGCGGGATGGGCGTCTTGGTCGCTGAGGTCGGTGCCTTGGCTGGCGAAGTGGGCTGCTTCTTTGCCACGGTCTGATGCTCCAATGCCGCTGCTGAACGGAGATCGTCTGGATGATCGCTTTAGCCGAATCAGCGGCCATCGCTTGCACCGTTAAATCCCAGCTTGGCGACATGCGGCAATGGCATTTGGCGGTTGCGGCGGAAAGCCCATGGCGGTGCGCGAGACTGGTGCTGTAAACCTAACCAATGCTGTGGCAGGCAAGCCACTGATCACCGGATGGCATCCCTCCGATTGTCAGTTGGACACATCCTGAAAAGCGTCCAGGACTTCGGCCGCGATGGCGCTGGCCAATTCGGGCGGCAGGATCACGACGGGCAGCCACTGGCCGTCGGGATGGCGAAAGCGCGGCGGCTGCACGAGTAGGCTACCGTCCAGCTCATAAATGATGCTGATGCCCTGCACCGTCACCGCAACACCGGCAAGCAGGACTTCCAAACTAGCGAGGCCGAGAAGGCGCCCGCGGTCGCGGGCACGTTTAAGGCCCAACAAGGTGAAACTGACCTCGCGGTCTCGCGGTCCATGGCGGGTGTCTCGTGGGTGGCATCAGCTGGCTGCATAGCGCCATCTTAGCAGCATCGTACCGTGCCGCGGCTGCGCGGGATGCTACCACCCTGCCCCTATCAGCCGGACTGAAACGGAAATTCAGGGCAATCGTGCTGATGCCTGTATTTAGGCACGATAACAAAAAGTGCGCAGCGGTATTGCGCTAACTCATTGAGATCATGCGCCATTCCCCTACCCTTCTGATTTCCTGCCATCTCCGCCCCCATTCCGTCCGCTAAACCGCACTTCCTCGCAGATCAACCTCGCCGGCTAAGGCGGATTGGTTGTGGTGCAAAGCTGGCAGGCCCCCTGCGGTAATTCTGCAAGAAGTTGATTTTGCTCGGAACCTTCGCCCTGTGTGAAGCCAAGGAGGCTCCTTGGCACTCCCGCCTAGCCCCCATGTCAAAGCGCCATTTGTGTTCAGCCCCGTCCTCGAGTGCTTGAGGCGCGGGCTAATACGCTTGATTTCGCATCATTTTCAGAGGTTTTTTGCGTGTTCAAACGGTCGTTTCAGCGTAACTTGCCACGACTGAAAATGTACCCGCATTCGCGCAGAAAGCCTGCTCCCTCATGCCGCTGATCGGTTACGCCCGCGTCTCCACCGAAGACCAGACCCTAGGGCCGCAACTGGATGCCCTCCGTGCCGCCGGCTGCCACGAGGTGTTCGAGGAGTTTGGCTCCGGCGCCAGCCGATCCCGCCCCCAACTCGCCGCCGCCGTGGCACGGTTACAGCGCGGTGACACGCTGGTCGTGGCGCGCATCGACCGCTTAGCCCGTTCGCTCTCGCACCTGCTTGAGGTGGTCGAAACGCTGCGCGCCAAGGGTGCTCATTTTCGCTCGCTTGCCGACCCGATCGACACCTCGGGCCCCAGCGGCGTGCTCGTCCTGCAGATGCTGGGGGCGGTCGCGGAGTTCGAACGCAGCCTCATCCGGGAGCGCACCAAGGCAGGCCTGCAGGCTGCCAAAGTGCGCGGACGGGTGGGCGGCAATCCTGGTCTGCAAGCGCGCGATCCTGCCGTGCTGCGAAAGCTCGCCGCGTCGCGCCGGGCATCCCATCTGGCCAACTTGATGCCCGGACTGGACCAATGGTTGCCCCTGGTCCGTAAATTGCGCCCGACACAGCCTTGGCCGGAAGTCACAAAGGCGGTCAACCAGGCGCTGCCAGCCGGCCACCGCCACTTTACCGAGGACAGGCTAGTTCGAACGATCAAGCTGCTCGTTGCCGAGGCCTTGGCCGAACCGGAGATGCTGGGGACCACCCCACGACGGCATCCACGACAGCATTTGCGCGCCCGCCAGCGCGCCACGGAAGTCGTTGCTGCCTTGGTGGCGGGGCGCGACAGCATCACCCTTGCCCAGCTTGGGACCGAGCTTACCCGCCTTGGCCTTGCTCCCCCGCGCGGAGGGAACATCTGGGCGCCCTCTTCGGTCAAAACCTTGCTCGACCGGGCGCGCATGGCTGGTTTGCTGACGCCCTCTCAACATACGACGCCTTCCGCAGCAATCGAATGAGACGATGGCGACGGAAGGCACGGCCACGGCCACCCTTTTCACACCAGGCTGAAGTCTCGACCACGATGTGACGCAGGAGAGTATTATGATGAACGTAACGGATGAGCTGTTGGAGAAGATCGATCGCTACATCGAGGGCGGTGGGAACGGCGCAGGCTACAACCTACCTTTTCAGCAGGCACTCGAGAAGCGGATCGCCGAGCCGTGGGCGACGCAGGAGCAAATCGCCCAATTCCGGGACCGCTTGGCCAAGCTGCGCGAGCTACAGAAAGGGATACCGGGACCGCTCGGCGGCTCAACGTGGGGCTAAAGAGCTGGGGGCGGCAACGCCCTCGTCCCTGCCTCTCACCCTACAGAAGAACTATTATGGAGCCTTAGAATGATATTGAGATCAGGCGGTGGCGGCAACCGAAGCCAGCCGAGGCGAGCCCATCCCGACAGCCGGAACGACGCCACTCGGCATTTTATGGTAGACTTCATGCGATAGGCTCCTTATATAGGTTCCTGTAGCGACGGGCGGAGATTACGCACGTCTGGCGCAACGGTACTAAAAAGGACGCCTGCGGGCGTCCTTTGTCATTTGAGGAGCCTTTATATGCAACGGTCGGCGGTCTTCGTCGATGCGGGGTATCTGTTCGCGCAGGGGTCCGTTCTTCTCACCGGTACCCGTCAAGGCCGCGAGCTTATCTCTCTCGACATTCCCAAAGTCGTTGAAGCTCTGAAGCGGGTTGCACGGACAGCCTGCGATCTACCTCTCCTCCGAATCTACTGGTATGACGCGATGCGCGTCGGACGCCCTACGCCAGAACAGGCGGCCCTTGCAGACTCCAACGAGATCAAGGTCCGTCTTGGACAGATCAATTCGGCCGGAGAGCAAAAGGGAGTCGACGCTCTCATCATCACCGACATGGCCGACTTAGCGCGTAATCACGCGATGACCGACGCCGTGTTATTGTCCGGCGACGAAGATGTTCGGGTTGGCGTAGTGTTAGCGCAGCAGTTCGGCGTGCGGGTGCATTTGATCGGCATCGAGCCGGCCCGCTCGAATCAGAGCAGATCCCTGATGCAGGAAGCGGACACTACAACGGAGTGGAATGCCGACGTCGTGCGGGAATTCTTGTCTTACTCGCCGCCTGCCTCTCCCGCGGCGGCAGCTGCGGTAACGGCGGGCACGGGGCTCGACGCACTCATTAACCCCATGATTACCTCTTTGGCTCCTGCAGATCTCTCTGGTCTGAAGACCCTGTTTCAGACCGGCAGCCAAGTTCCCGGCGACTATGACAGAACCCTGCTGCGCATCGGCCGGGCGCACTATGGACAGGACACGCTATCAGGGTCCGAGCGAACAACGCTCCGATCGACCTTCGTTCGCTTGGTAAAAGAACATCCATAAAATGATGGCGAAGCTCAAGCAGTTTTAGCTCGGTGTTGTTGAGAACAAATTAGTGACCTGCACTCTCAGCTGGATTCCAGACTGGAGTGTGATCATCCTGTATTATCGACACATAGCCGGGCGTGCCACATTCAGAGCCCCAGACGTCCCAACCCAAATCGTTGATTTCGGTCCAGACCGCCTCTTATGTGCCTGGATTTGCACTGTTTGCGCGGAGGCCCTGGCGCTTCATTAGAGCTATGCTGGAATTTGGGTGACGGCAGCCGGTCAGGCGGCGGTCTGTGCTGGCGTCTGGGTGACCTCGACGCCGTTCCTGAATGTGACGCCTTGGATGACCTTGGGCAACTGGTTCTCGCCTTTCAGCTTGCGCCAGGTTTTGGCGGCAGCCGTGACCAGCTTGAACACCATCAGCCGGGCGGTGTCCTGCGACAGCGCGCCCTTGGTCCGCACCGTCCGGTGCCGCACGGTGGCGAACACGCTCTCGATCGGGTTCGAGGTGCGCAGGTGGTCCCAGTGTTCGGCGGGGAAGTCGTAGAAGGTAAGCAGGGCGTTGCGGTCCTTCAGCAGGCAGGCGACGGCCTTGTCGTACTTGGCGCCGTACTTCCCGGCGAAGGTCGTGATCGCCGTCTCGGCTGTGGCGCGGTCCGGCGCCATCCAGACCTCGCGCAGGTCGGCCTTGGCCGCCGGCTGGACCGACTTCGGCAGCTTGTCCAAAACATTGACGGTCTTGTGCACCGTGCAGCGTTGATGCCGGGTTGTGGGCCAGACCTGCTCGAGCGCCTTCCAGAAGCCGAGCGCCCCGTCGCCGGTGGCCAGTTCCGGGGCGATCGCCAAGCCACGCGCCTTGAGGTCGACTAGCAGTTCGCGCCAGCTTTGCGTGCTCTCGCGCAGGCCGACCTGGAACCCGACCAGCTCCTTCCTGCCCTCCGGCGTGGCGCCGATCAGCACCAGCATGCACTCGGCCTGCGGCTCCATCCGCGCCTGCAGATAGACCCCGTCCGCCCAAAGGTAGACGTAGCGCCGGGCCGACAGGTCGCGCCGCTGCCAGCGTGCATGGTCCGCCTCCCATTCGCCCCGCAGCCGCGCGACCACCGACGGCGACAGGTTCGGGGCATCTTTGCCCAGCAGCGCCCCGAGCGCCTCCTGAAAGTCGCCCATCGAGACCCCGCGCAGGTAGAGCACCGGCAACAGGGCATCCAGGCTCGGCGTCCGCCGCGCCCAGCGTGGCAGGATGCTCGAGGTGAAGCGGATCCGCTCGACCGCCTCAACAGTGCCGCGGTCGCGCAGCTTCACCCGCCGCACCGCGACCGGGCCAATCCCGGTCTGCACCTGGCGCTCAGGGCCATGTCCGTGCCGCACCAGACGTTCCCGCCCGTCCGACAGCGGCACCCCCTTCATGGCTGCCAGGAACGCCTCGGCTTCCGCCTCAATCGCCTGTGCCAGTAACCGGCGGGCGCCGCTCCTCAGGATTGCGGTCAGCGGATCATCGGTCGTCTCCGCCTGACGAAATGGAACAACGGTGCTATCGCTGGTCATGGCGTATCGCTCCTTCGGGAGGTTCTGGCAGGCTCGTCACCCGCCTCGATACGCCGCCTTTCTCAAACCGCCGTCACCCAGTTTCGGCCATAGCTCCGCTTCATTAGGACCCATGGCGAAGCTGGTATGAAGCAGGTTCTAGCCACCTTGCCGACCTCTTGCCGCCAACTGATCGAGGGCGGCTCCATCGAGTACGTAGTAGACCTTGTCAGACCCACTCGCCCCCATCCCGTCGTAGAGCGCCCGTGCTGCCATGTTCTCTTTTGATGTAGACCACTCGATTCTAGTGCTGCCCGCGGCCTTCGCTGCACGAGCGATCCCCGCCATCAAATCCTGTGCGACACCTAGCCGACGTGCAGACTGGCCGACGTAAATCTGCTGGACGTAGGTGAAGCGAAGCAGACCGGCGACAGGGTAGAGGGATGTGAAGGTAGCGAAGCCCAGCAGACGGACATCATCGTGCGCCACGATGACATCAACCTGCTGAGCCTGCCGAACAACGTCCTCAGCAACAGCCAAGTCGGGTTTGATGGTGGCGCCATAAGATTTTGCCATTTCCACCATCAAGCCAGCTAAGGCTTGAGCGTCAGCAGCCTCGAAGTGACGAACTTGAATAGCCATGCTTATCTCCACCCCCTTATGACCCACTGCAGCCGGCCGCGGAGTGATGACTAGCTATGACCGCCTGCTCCGCATTGCTGATCGCCTAAGTGAGGTTGGGGCCGGTAGTGCTGCAGCGGACTGCGCGATCCACCAGGCGTTTAGCTGGGAGGGACAGGCGCTCCCCTACACCATGGACGAGGCCGCTACGCGAACGCTGCTGCCCCCAGGCTTCGAGTGGATGGCAATGACTTGGACTGCAGGATGGGTCTATGCCCCCTGCCGCCGCGCCGGTATCGCACCTGATGGCTTCAGCTATCCTCACCACGGCCAGTGGGGCCGTTCGATCCCGTTGTCGCTCAGTGGCAGTGCGCTACGAGCTTGGGCGGCACTGACGCGCTTAGGCGAGGGCTGCTAGCGGAAGCTATGGCTGCTAGTGCTAGCTAGCGTCTGCTAGCAAGAGATATGGACGCTAGCGCCGCTATTCGTCATAGCGGCGGCGGGTCTCCTGACGGACGAGATCGACCTCGGGAACCTCATGGCCGTCAGACTGCAGCAGTTGAGCAATAAGCCGCCGGGTGCTGCCACGCTCCTCTGAAAGTCGGGCAAGGAGTTTGGCCAGTCCCTTGCTGGCGCGGAAATTGACCTGCACCAGCTCGACCCTTTGCGGTGCCGGCGTTGCAATCACCTTAGGGGGATCGACTTGTGACTGGACGTCAACGCGGCCCGACGTGGAAGGAAGATCGCCAGTCAGCGGCGCCAGTGCCCCAGCCAGTTCCAACCCCGACGGCCGGCGCTTGAGTCCAGAGGATGCCATCACCCTACTCCCTTTGACTACGCTATGGTTGCTATTGATGCTAGCGACGCGAGCGTTTGCTATCATCAGATAGCGCACGCTAACTGATTGTATTTGTTGACGCGGTAAGCAGGTCCGATTGGCTCGGCTGCCGCTGTGGGAACCTGGAATTGGCCGGCAGGATCCCGGCGCCGGTCAACTCGGTGACGAGCCGATCAATCTCCAGGCCAATCGTGCCAGAGGTCGGCACTCGCCCCGTGTAGCTCATTTTGCGGACCTCAGCCGAGCTCGAGACGTGCTGCCGCGCGACCGGCAGTAACAGACCGAGCGCGCTCTCGGCCTCTGCCAGCTCCTCCAGTGTCGCCCGCTCAGCCAGACCGCGTGGGTTCCAGGCTATGGGCACGAGCACATAAGGGATGATGCGCCGAGCTGACTTGCCGCAGGCCAACACCTGCTTGGCCGTCTTGATCGCCTCACGGGCGGTCCCCCGATCGGCCATCAGCGGAATAAGGACAGCGTCGGAGGTGGCGATTGCCATCGACGCAGTCTGGTTTGCAAACCCAGCTGTATCGCAGATCGCAACGTCATGGTTCTCGGCCTGAGCCTGAAGTGTGTCCACCACCTCGATGTGCCTGATCTCGGTCAGGCAGGTGAGGGACGGGCCCTCGTAGCCAAGCCCGTGCCAAGTCGCGAACGACGCGTTGGGATCCGCGTCAGTCACACTGATGCGGAGGCGCGATGCCAGGTTGGCGACCAAGAGGGTCGTAAGAGCTGTCTTGCCGCCGCCGCCTTTGCTCGTCGCAATCGTAACTATGCTGCCCATACTATCCCCCGATAGCGCTGCTAGCGTCCATAGCGCTTATAGCGTAGCTAGCAATCTTAGCTTAGCTGCCTGCGCTAGCGCGTGCAAGCAATGTTAGCGGAAGCTATCTAAGCTATCGTCATATAGCACGCGCTAGCGTGTGCTAACTACATGCAAGCGCTATGGATTTTCTGCCACGCCCCAGGCGGAAGTGACTAGCGACTGGCCGACAAAATGAAAAAGGAAAGGAATTTACGCGTTAGTAAGTAAGTTAGTTGGTAAGTAGGTATGATCCGAACTTACTTACTAACTTAGGACGTTGCACATGCGCCCACCGCTCGTGACCGCTGAGGAGATTATTGAGGCTGGACGCCAGATCAGAGCGCGCGGTGAGGAGGTCACTGGTTGGGCGATCCGTCGGCAGGTCGGTGACCGCGGCCAAGCCAAGCGCCTGGAGGCCATTTGGCGGGAGCGGGGAGATAGTACACCGCCGGTGATCCAGGACGACGATGCGGCCAGCAACCTCCCAACTCCGCTGCAGGAGTTGGTTAACGAGTGCAAAGGCGCGCTCGCCGGCCAGCTCGACACGATCGTCGCGGCGATCCACCGGCATGCTCGAGCGGATGCAGACGCGACTTATCAGCGAGTGACGGACAGGCTGCAGGCCGAGACGCTCCACCACAAACACGAGTTGGACTTGGCAGAGGCCAGTGTCGCCGCGACTGAGGCAGAATCCCTGCAACGCGCCGAAGCGGTGGCCACGCTTGAAAACGAACTCGCAGAGATCCGCATCGACCTAGCGAATACCGGGGAGCGCGAGCGCCAAGCCCATTCCCGAGCCGATGATGCGGACGCGCAGGTCCGCGGACTGAGGAGCGATCTGGAGGCGTCTAACCGGACCGCCCAAGCCTCTGCCGAGACGCGGGCCGCAGCTGAGGCGCAAACTGCCGCCATGCGGGACGAAGTTGCGCACCTCCGCGCCGCGCTGGAGCGGTCCGAAACGGCACGGAACACGGAAGTCAGCCGCCTCTCGGGCGATCTCACCCGGGCGCAACAGAACCTCGACGAGGCGCGGGCGGCACATCAAACCGAAGCCGCTACTTCCCGTCAGTTGGCAGCCGCCGCCCAGGCAGCGCACCAGGAAGAGGTCAACCGCGTCCGGCATGAGGTAGAGAAGCGCCAGGGCGACCATGCCCGCGTTCTCGCCGAACTGGAGACGGCTCAGCGGCGGCAGGCGGACGCGGAAACAGTAACGCGGGAAGCACTAGGCCGGGCAGGGGAGGCGGCAGGCCGTGCTGCTGCGCTCGAGGAGCAGCTGCGGGCGCTGCAGCAGGTCACGACCACCGCAGCACCTGGCTAAATGGCCTCTCAACCTATTGCTGCCTCGACTATAGCGGAAAGGGGGACAGCGACAGGCATCTCACTTTGGACGTCAAGCGCCGGCAAAACGGATTCATTCGCAACCGACGTGGACCGGAGAGGCCGGGTGATCCGGCATGTACAATCTCCGCGTTGGTCTGTGCCTGTCACCAGCCAGCCAGTGCCAATAGACTCAATCTCCCGGAATGCCGCCTTGAGATCCGAGAACCGGCGCGCCCTATCGAGGCCAGTGGCGGTATTCCCCCAGACATGGCGCTCCAGGGTCGAGAGCCTGGCCGGCTTGGTCTCACCTTCATCCAACCACGCACTAAGCCAGCGATGCAGAATTTTGGCGATGTCGCCGTTTAGATGCCACCGTTCGCCGAGGTTAATCCGCGCCCAGTGGCTCTCTGACAGGAAGGCCCTCGCTAACAGGTAGTGGATCGAGATCAGCAAATCGCCGGTCGGCGATGCATGAACCACCAACAGGTTTGAGCTGCCCTCCGCTCCGCTGCGGTGCTTGATCCAGAGTGAAATTGCGCTCAGCCGCTGTAGACTCTCTCGCAACAGGCGACGTGCCCTGCCGGCAGTGCCGAGACCCATGTTGCGCAGTATCTCCGAATACGATGTGCCAGATAGTAGAACCGTCGCCTGCGCCGACGCCTCGCCCCCAGCATTAAACTGCTGTCGGACTTGGCGTAGATTTGCGCCTTCAGGCTCGGGAAGCAAAATCTTGCCCCGCTGACCCAGAAGTTTCAGCAAGACGAGAAGAACCGATTCGTCCCAAGCCCCAAGCTGCTGAAATATGCGGAATGTAAAGTTCATCCCGTCGGTGTTAAACTCGTCCCGACCAGGATAATATAGCTCAAAACCGCCCGCTCGGTGACCTCTGACCGGCACCACCAGCCCATCGACCTTAGCAAAACTCCGCTCGACACTAGCGAAGCCCTCGGCTTCCTCAGGAACTGACGGTTGGTCACTCACCAGCAACCTCCCTCGACATCCGAGCGAAAGACGAACCCGCTTTTGGGCTAACAGACCCACCCGCTAAATTCGGCTGCCTCTGCTGCTGTTCGGGCGGGCTATATCCACCCACTAAAATTCCGTGCTCCCCGCGGCGCCACCAACGGGCGCCCGCATTGTCGGCATAGTTCATTTTGGCTGCAGCGACGTTGATCCAACGGCGCCGATCAGCATCGGTGAGCGCCCGCGCCTCGCCGGTCTTGGCATCCATGATCGCCATGTTCACCTGCCATCTAGCATGGTCTGTCAATTTCCGGCTGCCAGAGACGGCCTGTTGTTCCTGGGCCTGCCCATTGAGAGCCGCCGCTTTTGTAGTGTGATGAGCGAAGAGGACGTTTGCGCCGGCAGTCTCGACAGTAAGAGTCTCAGCAATGTCGATAATCTGCCCCATGTCCGAGCCTTCTTTTTCTTCCAAAGAAGAAGACACTCGACCCAATGTGTCTAGGCCGATAGCTAGGGCGCCACGCCCATACTGCATAAGGTTTTCATACAGTGGGCCAGGAACTACCGATGTCTCGGTGCGGCTTCCGGCAAGGGCGAATGCATTTTCCCTCCCGGCGCCGTAGACTGGGAAAATCTGGAGGTTTCGGTCGATGCACACCAATACCTCGTCGAGGTTATGGCGCGACCCCTTGATACGCTTGATCGCATCGAGGCCCAGATGATGAGTGCGCCAGTCCACGACTACGGCAGGATCCTCGGCCGCGACGTAGATGCACCTCCCCGGCGGACTGGGCAGAACCATGATCTCGTCCGCGAGGTCCGACCAGAGACCCCAGATGTCCAGCCCGGACGCCAGGCAGATCATGGTTTGCAGCATGGCGAAGCTCTTGCCGCTGCCGCCGGCGCCAACGACCATGCCCACAGTGCCTCGGAGGAACCCAGGGAGAGTGAACTGCAGCTGCGGCGGCGGTGCCTGGACTACCGTGCTGAACTGGCGAAGTCTGCTGCCGAACCGAACAAGGCTTTCCTGTTCCACAACCGAGAGAACCCTTTCCCGCGGGGAAGGCTCTGGAGGCAGACCGGGCACCAATGGCTCGGCTGGCACAGCTGCAGCCGGGGGAGGCGGCTCAACGGCGCCAGTCCATGGAACACCGGCGGCCACAAAAGCGCGGAGCCGGTCGCCGGTCCAGCCGTCGTCGCGGATTGCGTTAGCCACATCCCATTTGTTCGGGACGGCCGGGGGAGGGGTGATCCATTTGAGATTGCGGCACCCCAGGGCGATGAGGTGCTGTCCAATCCCCACCATGGTTGCGTGACCTACGCCGCTCTCGTCGGCATCTGGCCACAACGCGACCTCATCACCCTCCGCGATCAGGGCCCAATCGGTCCGGAGCCACGCATTGCTACCTCCGACCCAGCTCACCACGATCCAATCGCGCGCCAAGTCGGAGGCCTGCCCGGCTTCCTGGCATTTCTCGCCCTCGACGATCAGATACCGGAGGGGCTTGCCTTCCTCCCGCGCGTGGGTGACTAGGGGAGCCCCGTAGACGGCGCGCGGCTCCGGGTAGCTCACGAACGTCCAGCCCTCCGTCACAGAGCCATCTGCAAGGCGGACATTACGGGCCCAGGCAACCTGATGAGCGCCTTTTTTGCCAGTCCGCCGGTTGCGCGGGGTTCTCACGACGAAGCCGCGCAGCTCGCCGTGGTATCCCCGGTATTCATGCACGGCTTCGACGGGTAGCTGGCTGCTGAGTGCCTCGCCCAAAGCGGCGCCGGGCTTCAGTATCCTCGCGGTAGGCTGACCGCCACCCTGCCACAGCGGAGGCACCCCGGCCGGAACCGGCGAGACGATCTCGTAGGGGTCCGGTTCATTCAGGGCGGCCTCGGCCGCCTCCTGCATGAGGCGAATACGCGCTCGGGCCTCCGGGGAAGGGGTGGCGCCGACACCGCTCTGGTTCCGCATCTGGCGGATGACGTCGCCGAGCTGCCGGCTCTCCGCGCGAGCCACGAAATCAAAGACATCCCCGTGCGCGCCACAGCCGTAGCAATGGAAATGGTCAGGGTAGACAACGAAGGACGGCGTCCGCTCCTGATGAAACGGGCAGCAAGCCTCGGAAATTCGACCACGGCGCTGGAGGCGCACATACCGCCCCACGACATCAACCAATGGCCCGGAGGCGGTTTTGACGTCCACGAGAGACGCTTCATAAGGCGAAGGCATAAGAGGGCACCCATCTCTTGCGTTTTAGATGCACTTGCATAAAATGATGCTTGGCACCCGGGCTGTAGCAGCAGCCCTTGTTGTGAGAAGCGGAACGGGCTTGGTTCGGTGAGACGAACCGAGCCCGTTTTGTTTTAGGCTATGTCGGCGAGGCCTCCACGATCTGGGTCGCGCGAGTGAGCCCCTCCGCCAGATAGCGGGCTGGCAGGTGCTCCCGAATCAACCGTTCCACAATCTCATTGAGATCCTGGCGCGTGTCATAGCCCGCAGCCCGAAGGGCTTCGATGACGTCGAGGCTCAACTTTGTCCCCCACTTCACGCGGGGAATGGCTATCGCACGGCCGTCCATCTTCATCCCCTCTCGCCGTCTTCCCGGGCAGAAGTTATGGCGCACCTTGAGGTGTCGTTGCAAGCGCTTCGTGCAACCATTTTCTGCCCAAGGCCCCTTCCCACACATATGTCGGACTGCCAGGCCCCCCCTTCCTAACTCCTATATTCCGCGCAAATCGGGGTACCTGAATAGCTGTTTGATTTCAGTAGGTTAAGAGTGTTTTTTAGGTGTTCCAATGCGAGCCGTCCTTAGAATCTATCCTGGAGAGATCTCCTAAGATCTCTCCAGGCCAGACGCAGGCGCTTTGAAGCGCCTGCGTCTGGCCTAGTGCAGACGGTAGGAAGGGGGGCTTCCTTTCGCATATATTGCTTTATTGACCAGTGCTTGATCGAACAGAAAAAGCGAAGGCGCCGGCTTATGGTCGTAATTCGGTTGAGCCGGACAACAGTGTTTCGGTTGATGGGGGGGCATTGCCTGGACTTGGCGGATCAACCAACAGCATCCACCCGAGCCCTGCGGCTGGTACTGGCTTTCTGTCGTTTGGGAACAGCCAATGGAAGCAAACCCTGCTCCTGGAATTCTCGTAGTCGGGAGGCAGCAGCGGCGATCACTGCGGCCTGGACATATCTGCTGACCGAAACCTGGGCGCTATAGGGCTGGCCTGCCTCGTCTGCATGGTGCCTGGCTCGGTTGTCAGCCTCCCAGGTTGCTTCGGCCAGTTGTACCAGCCGCAACCGAGCGACCTCCTCTCCACCCCAAATCAGGGCGGCAATATCGAACACCGTCCAATCGAGCGAGAAGCTAGTCCTAAATACCCTGCCATCGTTGTCGGCCCGCCTAATCCTGATCCGGACGATTTTGGCCCGTTCCACACCCCTAGTGATTTTGGTCCGGCGTCCTGAGGGCGTCCGTGCCTGTCGATTACGAGGAGACTGAGGGGGCGCTTGGAACAGGGGAAGATCTGACAACACGGACCTCGGACTGAGAGAGACGCCGGAGCTCAGCGTCTGGAACCAGGATAGCCGTAATCTCGGAACCTACGATGTTCAGCGACACAGGTTGGATATGTTCCGCGTTCCAATGCGCTCCAAACAACAGCCAAGTAACGCACGGGAACACCCCCTCCTCACTCGCTGACTTCAGTGCATCATCCCCACTAGGCAAGTGCGGCCGTTGCATAGGCCCGCGAGTGATCCGCCGAAAAATGGTTTTTGCTGGTAGGGTTGGGTTTCCGTTTGTGGGAGCAATATCTGTCCTAGGCAAAAGGGACGGGTGGTAGGGACGTATAAATGGCGATGCCATTTAATGTCCCCCCCTCGCTCCGCTCCGGGGACCCCCTTCTTCCCCCCGGCGCCTCTGGCGCCGACCCCCGCTGACGCGGGGGTGGGTCTGGCCTCTGGCCAGCCCAATCCAGCCCCGGTCACGGCCCGGGAACTGGATAAACAGTTATGCCGTCAGGGTACCGGGACGGTACCGCGAGGGTACCGTTACGGCGCCATGGTGGGGCCAGTGGAATAGGGTGTGATGGCGTGAGAGAGGACAAGCCGCCGCAGCAGCGGCCTCAGAAACCGACACGGTATGCCGCCTCGGCGGTCGTCCGTTGGGGCAGTGGATTCCTCCCCCGGAGAGTTGGGGAGCCTGCTGACCAATGACCTCGATCGTGAAAGCTAGGCGTCGTGGGGCTCCGAAAAAAACAGCAGAGAACCTCAGGGCGAAGAGACTGACCATCCGGCTGACGCCAGGTGAATACGAGAGGATGCGGACGGACGCGGCGAAGGCGGGACGCGAGCGAGGAGTTGCCCGGTACATCTTTGATCGGGCTTCAGGCCGAACGCCGCCGGTGATTCCCGCAGTCAACCAGGCAGCGTGGTCCCACCTAGGAAAATGGGCGGGCGCGATGACAACCCTCGCAAACGCCGCGGCTGGTGAGAGACTGAGCCTGCTCGCACCGCACCTGGATCCTCCGATCGAAGTCATCATTGCCCAGGCGGCGTGGGAGTTGAGAGCGCTGCGCCTGGCGTTGCTCGGTCGCCAGATCGAAGAGGCCCCTCCCGAGGAACCAGCTGACGCCGACGGAGATGCGGCACCCGAGGAGTGGTTCGAGGACGAGGAGCGGTTTGACGATGGGATGGGCCAGCCATGAAAGCCAATGTTCGTCGCGGCGGCGGGTTCGGTGGCCTGCTCCGATACGCCCTGGACCGCGGCAACCAGTGCGGCATCGTCGGCGGGAATATGGTTGGTCGGACTGCCCGGCAGCTCTCATCGGAGTTTGGCATCTCACGGGCACAGCGGCGGGAGGTGGCACGCCCGGTGTGGCATTGCACACTTTCGCTCCCAGCAAACGAGACCCTCGCCGCTGAGCAGTGGGACGAGGTCGCGCACCAACACATGCGGAATGTCGGGCTCGACCCGACACGCCACCAATTTGTAGTGGTCCTCCACACCGACACCGACCACCAACACGTCCATATCATTGCATCTCGGATCGGCCTGGATGCGAGCCTATGGCACGGAGTGAACGACGCATTTACAGCGCAGGCCTCTACCCAGGCCCTGGAAAAGGAGTTCGCGGGCTTTGGCCTGTCGGCCACAAAAGGCCGCGACCTCGACCAGGAGATCCCCGGCGCCGGCCCCCGCGCTGGGCTTAGGATCTCTCAGGACGAGATGGAGATGTGGAGCGGCCGTGGGCGCGCATCTCCAAAAAACGACATTGCCGAGGCTGTAGAAGAGGCGATCGCCCTGGGCGATGGCACCCCAGAAAACCTTCGCCAACTTCTAGCCGACGCGGGAATCGAAGCGCGGATCTCGGTCGGCAGAGGTCGGGTCACAGGAATCAGCTACGGGATGACCGCCGAGTGGGACGGTGGCGAGGATCACGTCACCTACAAAGGCGTCCACATCGGCGGGCTCTGCGACGCAAAATCGATCGAGCGCAGGCTAGGCGAGCGTCGCGCTGAGCTCGACCGAGCCGCTGTCGCCGCAGCCGTGGTCGACGACATCAGGCTGGAAATCAGCCTCCGAGCCACTCCTGCGTATCAGCTAGACCGGCTGGCCGCGATCACCGCCGACCTGAGGAAGCATAACGATGCCGATGTCACCCGAACGCCCGGACGTCCCGCCCGCACTGCCGGCCTCGGCGCAGAGGGTCGAAATGCCGACCGACCCGCGCCACCTACCAACATGGGCCGAGGGCGACTGGAAGGCTCCGAACCAGGGCCGGCCGAGCCCGCTGACGTCACCCCCGCTCGCGAGCCGGGACATGGGGGAGGCCATCCTCAAAACCCGGGACGGCGTCGAGAATCTGCAGGTGCTGTTGGAGACGCCGGACGGCCCGAGCAAAACGGAGCAGATCGTCCAGCTGCTGGAAGAACTGTCGACAGCGAATTACCGCATGCTGAAGCGCCAGGAGGAGCTCGAGCAGAAGTTGGACCAAATCCTGCGGGGGGTCACGACCCTGGCCCAAAGCGCAGCAGGGACCAGACGCGGGATAATGGGTTAGGCCAGGAAAACGACCCCTATGCCGAAGTCGATGTTGAGATCAGCGTAACCATAGCCTGGGGCACCACTACCCGCCGCCGGATGGACCCAGAACGGGAGCGTGCCCGCCTGCGCCGGCTGGCAGAGGTGTATCAGCGAACCTTAGGTTCTGACCTCGATTGGATCGAGATCCACCAGGCCTCCGGCCACGTCGAGCTCGGTCTGCGCGACGGCACACGCGTGACCGACACTGGTGGGCAGATTAAAGCCATTTGGCGCAGCGGCCGCCTGTCGGAGACGGCGATCGGCGCCATGATCGTCATGGCCGAGGCGAAGGGCTGGCAGAGCGTTCGAGTTCTTGGGGACGACGAACAGTTCAAACGAGATGCTTGGTTGGCGTGCATGCGCGCCGGCATCAGGGTCCGCGACTACGAACCGCCCGAGAATGTCCGGGCGATATGGGTAACTGAACAGCAGACAAGGGCCCAGAACGCGGGCCGCGCGGCACCGATCCCTGAGACCCCACCTCGCACTGAGCACCGGGCAGAAATCGATCCAGGGACAGGCGAGACCACGACCGCAGGCTGGTACGCCTGGCAGCGGCTGGCCGGGATCTACCGCGATCGCCTCGACCCCGAGGTCGCCTCGCATATCTCGTATGTCAGGTCCAACCGCCCGGCCGGGCCAGTCGAGATAGGCCTGCGTGACATGACGCGCCTGGTCGACGCCGGGCCCAGGCTCTCGGCAACTTGGCGAGACGGAACCTCGCCGGCCGCCGCGGCGGTGGTGATGGTTTCCATGGCTCAAGCTAAGGGCTGGAAGGGTGTTCGCATCAGGAGCGAGAGCGAGGAATTCTGCCAGCTCGCTTGGCTGGCCTGCCAAAGGGCAGGTCTGGCGGTCGACGGATACGAGCCACCGGCGGACCTGGCGGCGCAGTGGCACGCAGAGAGGGACAGAGGGACTGATGGGCCGGATGCAAGAGATGCGGGAGGAAGGACGCAGCCGCGTGCAGATAGCCATGAGCAAAGGGGCCCTGGCTCCGGTGATCCAGCAGCTCATGGAACTGCAGGCAACCCTGCAAGAGATTCCGGACAGGATCGAACACGCCGAGGAGGGGCGGGCGGAACGCCTGCGCCAGACGATTCAGCCGACCGCGAGGGCCCTCATCGAGGGGATGCAAATCCTGCATACCCAGATTTCCACATTCCGAGACGCCGCGGAGAGGCAGGAGGCGGCGAGCAGGGAGCTCCAAGTGGAGGTGGCGGCCCTGCGCCAGGAGACAGCGTCGCAGCAGCACGCCATGGCGGTCATGCAAGACGACCTGGCGGCATTCCGGGAGACGAGCACCCCAGGGGCACTCACCGACCTGATGGCGTACCTGAGGGGGGACCTAGCGCAAGCCCGGGAACAGGTAAACGAACTGCTCGCCGCGTCCGCGGAACTCCTGACGGATCTACGGGAGAGCGCCCCCCCGGGGCCAACCTCGCATGGCGAGAGAAAATGGAGCGGGCCAAAGCAGCCAAGCGACGGGAGCGTGAGCTCGCTGCTGGCGGTCGCGTGGCGAATCCTGAGAATGAATCTCCAAAGGTCCGACACGGAAAGCCTGCCGATCCTAGACGGGTACAGGCGGCAGGCACTGGACACGCATCCAGCCGGAACCGGCGAGGATCTGATCCTAGTGACCGCATGGCAGCTCCTCGAGGAACACAGCCGGCAAGCGGATCCGACGCGACTAAGCCAAATGCAGCGCATGAAAGTCCAAGCCAGGGCAGTGCTCGGCCTACCGCTGGAGCCAACGGGATAGATAAGCCCCTTGGGCCGAGGCCGAGTTTGCCTATCCAAACTAAGCCGGCGAGGGATGCGGGCCGCCTTTGGCTGGCACAGCACCACGGAATACCAGAGCGCATCATTGCTGCCGCTGAGGCTGCCGGATTTGTGCACTACGAGCCTGGCAGCGTGGCGTTTTGTGGCCGGGACGGTGATCGCATTATGTCCGCGTGGCGCCATCCCCTAACAGGCCAGGACATACGCCGCATCGTCCACAGTGACCTGGCGTATTCGCCCGCGATGCCAGGAGATCCCAACCGGGTCGTGCTCTGCGGGAGCGGTGTCGCCGCCCTCCGCGCCCTGGCGGAAGCCGCCAAGGCAGGCCAGCCCCTGCCGACCGTGATCGCACTCGACGTCGACCATCCCGCAGTCTCGCTTGACAGGGTCAGCGATGAGCTCCGATCCCTGATTGCAAACTCAATACAGGACCCGACTTGCTACGGACTGATTGCGACGGAGACGATGCTCCACCTCGTCGCCAAGATGCGAGGAGGGGGCGGCCCTGGGGGGACTCAACCGCCGGCCTATGATGCAGAGGCTGAACAGACCTATCGCAACCCGAGCCCGACGGGAAAACCCTGACACATCTCATTAGGCAGGCCGCGATAGACTGAGACTCTGGCGTCACGTCCAGGGAGCACACCAGTCCATGCCGCAGCAGACGGCAACCCGCTCGACCGGCACGATAGCGTCTGCCACCAACCAACCACCGCGCCGGCTGCCGGAGCAGCGCGACGGCTCGTGACCAGCCCCCATCGAGTGGTCCGCACGGAATCTAGTGGAGCATGACGGCGGGCGGTACCGACCCGGTCGGGTTCGGGCGGTGGAGCGGCATTGGCGGTCCCGGCATAACCACCTCCGGCGCAGGCGGCCTATAGCCGAGGGCACTGTGTGGCCGGACGGTATTGAAGTGCTGCCGCCATTGCTCGATCAGCACCTGGGCTTCTCTGAGTGTGTTGAACACCTCGCAGTCCAGCAGCTCATCCCGGAGCTTGCCGTTGAAGCTCTCCGCATAACCGTTCTCCCAAGGGCTGCCGGGCCCGATGTAGGCCGTCCTGGCGCCGACGCAGGTGATCCAGCCCTGCACTGCCTTGGCCACGAACTCGGGGCCGTTGTCCGACCGAATGTGCGCGGGCACGCCGCGGGCGATAAAAAGGTCGGCCAGGACATCGATGACCTCGCCCGAGCCGAGCCGCCGCGCCACCCGGATGGCCAGCGCCTCGCGGGTGAACTCGTCGATCACGCAGAGCATGCGGAACTTGCGTCCGTCTCGGGTGCGGTCCTCGACGAAGTCGTAGGCCCAGACGTGGTTGCGTCGCTCCGGCCGCAGCCGAACGCAGGAGCCGTCGTTGAGCCAAAGGCGGCCGCGCTTCGGCTGCCGAAGCGGTACCTTCAGCCCCTCCTGCCGCCAAATCCGCTCAACGCGCTTGTGGTTGACGCACCAGCCCGCCGCCCACAACAGCGCCGTGACCCGGCGGTAGCCATACCGCCCATACAGCTTGGCCAAGGCGATGATCTCGTCGCGCAGCGCCGCCTCGTCGTCGGGCCTGCTCGGCGCCTTGCGCTGCGTCGAGCGGTGCTGACCCAGCACCCTGCAGGCAAGCCGTTCCGAGATGCCCAGCCTGGTCGTGACGTGCTCGACGCAGGCCCGACGACGGGCGGCGCTCAGAAGTTTCCCGACGCGGCTTCCTTCAAAATGACCTTCTCCAGCGCCAAGTCCGCTACTGCCCTCCGAAGCCGCCCATTCTCCGCCTCGAGTTGCTTCAGACGCTTCATCTGGTCGAGCTTCAGCCCGCCGTACTCCGATCGCCAGCGATAATAGGTCGGCTCAGTCACCCCAATCGCCCGGACTGCCTCAGCCACCGGCTTGCCCTGTGCCGTCAGCACCTCGACCTGCCGGAGCTTGGCGATGATCTGCTCCGGCGTGCTCCGCTTCCCTGCCATAGCCGTCCCTTCCATGGTCGTACCGGCTTCTCATAGCCGGTGGACTACTTCTAGGGGGGCACGCCAATTGCCCAGGTTGTCGAATTCCAGCGGCGAGTTTTCGGGGCACTGGCTAGCTCGCGGGCCAGAGGCGCCATGCAGGGCGGGTACTTCGATTTGGGGGCAGATGCCATCGCATTCGGAGAACTGCTGGCGTCCGGTCCAGCGCTGCCCGCCCAACTCCAGGAGGAAGGGGTGTCGCTGATCGGGGCCTATGTGTTCACGCCATCGACGGATGACGTGGCGCAGCTCGCCGAACACCAGCGGCTCGGCGTGGCATGGCCGGCGACGGTCCTGATCCTCAATCTGGGCCGTGCCGATAGCCCGGCCGCCTTCGAGCCCTTGCGCCGGACCCCGGAATACCGGGCGGCGCTGGCGGCTGGTGCGGTTGAGTTGTGGTGGCCGAAGCTGGCGCCACAGGAGCTCGCCCTGTGGATCGAAAGCCGGCGCTTCCTGTTCCATGAAGCACGGGATGGGTTGGTACCGGCTGGCAATCCGAACCCGCCGATCCCGGGCGTCTATCGGCCCGTGGTGCGCCAGTACCTGGAAGCGGCGGACGCCGAGACCGCCATGCTTGAGGCCAAGGGCTACATGCCTTGGCTGGCTTGAAGGGGGCGGTGGGAGCCGGGGGGCTTCGGGCCTTCGCCTTGGCGCTGGCGAATAAGGAGGAGGCGGTAGCGCCTCCTCCTAGTGCTCCGCCTCTGGCGACCAAGCCCTCGCCCGCGCCAGCGGCGATAGATCCGCTGGACGCCTTCCAGGCACAAGCAGACAAGGCCCTCGAACGCATCGCTGCAGCGGCACGCTCACCAGCGATGAAGGGTGATCCCTACCGCGAAAACTTCATCGCCCAAGCCTCGGTGGTCGAGCTGATGCCGGAGCTGGTGCGACTTATCCATGCCGGTCGGGCGCCGCTTTCGGACGATGCCACGACTGCGCTTTTGGCTCTGATCGGAGAAAAGGTCGACCAGCGCGTGAAGCGGGAATCCAGCCGCTGGTATCGTGCGTTTGATCGCCGGACCAATGCTGTCGTCGCCGGTGCCATCGGCGGTGCTTTCGTCCTAGGGTGCCTGATGGGATTCGCCACTGCGTTCCGGCTGGTAGCCTGGTAGGAGGAAACATGGACGCGCCTCGATACCTGCCGGCCCCACCCGCTCCGCCCACTCCCTGGCTTCCTCGGCTAGCGCCGCTGGTGCCCTACTTGAGGTGGTTGATCCTGCCGCTAGTGCCGTTCGTGCGCGGGCCGGCACTGGTGGTCCTCTGGTTTGCTCGTGTGATCTGTTGGATGCTGGGCTTTGGCGCAATCGCCTCCTTCGGGCTGGGCCGGCCAGAGTTTTCCGTAGTCTATTTATTCATTGCCGGCCTAGGCCTCATGGCCGCCAGGAACCTCCGCGCCCGCATGGGCTGAGGCCGATGTCTATGGCCTTACGGTGGCCTACAAGATTTCACGGCGCTGAGACTTGGACCGTCCGCCACGATGTGAATCTTTTCCGTTCGGAGCTAGGCCATAGATGCCCCAACTCACATTGGACATTAGCGAGGAGCTCATGGCTAGGCTGGAACAGATCGGTGACGGCGCCGCGCTTACGGAGCTATGCGTGTTGTTGATGGAAGACGGGATCAAAGCCACTGTGCAGGAGATGCCGCTATCCAGGGGGCCCGTGAGGGCCAGCCCTCAACGCTTTTATCAAGCGCATCGCTCTCGCCTCGTGGACAGCCAGGCCGAACGTCCGGAGCATCATCACCGCCGCGGCTTTACCTCGATCTGAGCCGGCGGTTCTCCGCAACGCTGGCAACGTAGGCGGTCAACGACTTGGTATAGCCGCATTGATTTAGCCAACTTGTGCTGCAAGGCCAGGTCGCCAATGTGCAACGCAGTACGATGCCCGCACTGGCAGGACAGATGCAGCCATTCATACTGCCGATACCAAATCGGATCCACAGGCTGGGCCGAACCATCCAAATGTTTCGACATTTACGGAACAAATAGAGAACATAACAGCTGGTTTTAGCCAGTCGAGTCCTCAATGCCTCTGCTTCGAGCGTTAAAGCCGATCCCTCTTAGTTTTGGAGGCTATGCAGCTGCGTGTTCAATCGTGTACGATGTGTACTCCATTGAATACGGGCGCGTATGATGAGAATCCCCCCCCTTCAGGACCTCTTTGGATTGATGATCAGCCGGGGCGCGAAGGCAGGATCTGCTGCGATCGCCGAGATTCCTGGCGACACGGCGACAATCCCACTGAGCGTGCGGGTGCAGCCTCGGGTAAAGGCCTACTATGAGGCCCAGGCAGAAGCCTGCGGTGCGGCCAGCGCGTCGGCTATGGTCGCCATGGTGCTTGAGGGCGTCATGGCCGCGACACAACTGTCAAAGGCGCCGAATTCGGTCGATGCCTTGCGCGGCAACATCTCGCTTGTGCTGGAGCGGTTTCTCCACCTGTTTCGGATCCACAGCTTCACCCCACGCATGATCGCAGACGTTCTGGAGCCCTACGGCATCACGCTTGCTGACATCATGGATGATGGCAGGATGCTGCCATTGCTCACCGACAACTTGCTCTCAAACCAGGCAGAGCGTTTCAACGTTTCTCTCGACTGGTTGCACGGCAAGAGCGTGCCGCCAATTGCGGACGTGCCACGCTTCGGCAGACAACCCGAGTTAGTTTGCAGCAGGATCATTGACCTTCTGCTTGAGAGCGATCCCCACCGCGACCTAACCGTCGTCTTCCTCCGGGACACCGAGCACAACTTCGACGCAGCACACGACGAGCTTTATGAGGGTGACAGACGAAAGAGGAGCGGGAGCGTCAGTATCATTCTCAGGGAGACCTACCGCACGTCAACAAAAAAGCCGTACCATCGCTACCAGCCGTGGGACAGCGTGCCGTGGGATTACGAAGAGACACGACTGACGGTGAAATCGCTTATCCTGTGGCTGAAGAGGCTCAATAAAGGCACCTTCCATCGTGTCCGCATGGAAGGTCTCGAGATTGACATGCAAACCCACATCGGCCTCAGCCGGGGTGACGTGTTGCCAGCCGAGCTGCTGGAAGATGCAGCGCGGCGCCTGACATCCTGGACTCCAGAAGATTACGTGGCAAAGCCCGAAATTGTTTTAGCGGCGGCTACACTACCCAATACGGCAGCTCGAGAAACCCATGAGCGGGCAACCGCTTTGTACTATTACGGTCTCTATGGAATTGAGAGCCAGTTTGACCGCCTCACACACGTAAACCGCGAAGCCCTCTCCGAACCTGTCGGTGAAGAATGGTGGTGGAATCACTGAAATCAGCAGATTCCTAAACAGGGCAGATAGCGACCGATCACAACCCCAGTGCCGCTGCGGCACTGTCCTCTATCAGCCGGGCCCACCGGACGTAGCGGCGCATCGAGACGAGCCGGCTGATCATCAGTCAAGTTCTCAGAGTGAGGCATAGCTTGCAAGTTTCGCGGTTGGCTTTCTACGAAGAGTACAAGCCGTTGCGGAACACCATGCGCAAGTTCGCGCTGTTGGACGGCCTTGTCGACGTTTGGGGCTACGCGCTCCACGTCATTCATGGTCAACCGGTACGCCCAGGACTGGCTGTCGGAATACCTCTCCAGATTGGAGGGCGTATCGGGGAATACCTGTACCCCTGGGATCTCGATGTGATGGCCAGAGAACTGCTGATGAACGCAGGCGCTCGCGGCACCCATCGTCTTGGAAGATGGTCCGATTTGGCGAAGGTATCCAAAATGGTGCGCCGTCTCGATGGGCTGGCATCACAACAGCCAGACACGCCCGACGTCCTGTTTGAAATCCATCGGATCGTTCACCGCCAGTTCCCTTGGCAACGCAGCCCCACCGTCGATAGCACAGTGCGCTACCTAAAAGTATTTGGAGCTTCTAATCTGGAAGAAATTGTACTGCGCGAGCTAGGCATGAGTATGAAACAGCTTTTCCTTTTGGGTGGAGCAGTGGCAGGCAACTTCATGCGGGACTGGGGAATGTCGACCAACCAGGATTATGCTGTGTTGGGTATTGGAATCAAACAGTCACAAGCATTCTTTGACCGCCTTGCTGCTACGCCAGCCCAACTGAAAGCCTCACTCGATACGAAAGCTACCTACGGGACGGATTGGCTATATGCATGGAACCCGCTTGAGCGCTGGCCACTCATCCGGTTCGATCCCGCACACCCTGACCGAGTGATATGTCCGATCCCGGCTTATCTCCAGCGGCGTGTAATGAGTGGCGTTTTCTATGATCTAGTCAGCAGTAAGGATTTTAAGAACCCCTACGGCACTGCGTTTGAATCTTACATCGGCGAGGTAACGACGATGGTCTGCCTGCCGCCACGGTTCAAAGTGATTAAGGACGAGCCTTACTTCGTCAAGTTGCAGGAGCAGCGCGGTGTAGATTGGGTGCTGGGCGACGAAACCGCCGAACTTGCTATCGAGTGCAAGGCTAAGAGGTTGCGGCTTGAGGCTAAGCTCATGTCCGATACCACTGCATTGAGTGCCGAACTAGACGAGATGGCAAAGGCCATAGTTCAGTTGTACCGCAACATCCGTGAGGCCCAAGCGGACAAGGCGCCGTGGAAGCCGAACGGCTCACCAATCTACCCGATCGTTTTGACATTTGAAGAATGGTTTCTCTTTAGCCCATTCGTCCAGAACATGCTTGGTGAGCACGTCAGACGCCGCCTTGAAAACCTACATATCCCGATCAGCGTGTTGGACGAGATGCCGTATACCGTCGCATCAGCGAATGAGTACGAAGTAGCGATTCAGGTTATCGCTCAGATCGGCATCAAAAAATTACTTTCGAAGAAGACCCAGCCCGAGTTTCGTCACTGGAGCTTGATGCCGTTCATGACCACGCACTTTTCTACAGAGCTTAGCAGCTGCCATCGGCGTTTGTTCATGGAGGATCTGCAAGCGATCATGGCTGAAGTCCAAAAAGGCTTGAGCTTGTCACAACCCTAGAACCGTAGCGGCGCTATCCTCAAGCAAGCGAGCGCGACGGATATAATGACGCATCGAGGCCAGATCGCGGCGCCGGGTGTGCTGCATGATGGCTTCGTCTCGTAGGCCTGCCCGGTAAGCACCCACAGTTTTAGCAGAATGCGGTTCAAGGCAGGAGAAGCATAATGGTGGTGGGTGCGATCCCGGCGGCACAGGCAGCTGCACTTTATGAGCAGGACTTCGCGGAGTGGACCCGGCAGCAGACATCCGCCTTGCGTTCGGCGCAACACGGAGATTTTGAAGCGATCGGGCTCGACTACGAGCAGCTTGCCAGGGAGATCGAGCGCCTAGACGAGAACCGGGAACGCGCGGAGGACCGCGCGGGGCCGTCGGGTTCAGGCACCCCCATCTGATGGCCGATGCCTGGCTCTACACCCTGATCCCTGCCACGGCGACGGTGCTTGGTGCCGCGATCGCTGTCTGGCGACCACCTGGTCCGAGGGTCGCCGCCGCGATTCAGCACTTCGCCGCAGGCGTGGTCTTCGCCGCGGCGGCGGGCGAGATCCTGCCAGACCTGAAGCACGAAGGCGCAGCCCTGCCGGTGGCACTCGGGGGTGCCATCGGCGTCGCACTGATGCTGTTAGTCCGGCGTCTTGGAGAAGGTGCCCGGGGCGGCATCGCTCTCGCGGCGGTGGTCGGGGTGGACGTCCTCATTGATGGCCTCGTGCTGGGTCTCGGCTTCGCTGCGGGGCCGCGCGAAGGCCTGCTTCTGACCATAGCTCTCACGGTCGAGGTGCTGTTCCTCGGCCTGTCGGTGACAACTGAACTGCGGCCTACGTTAGGCTCGTCTGCGCGGACCGTCCTGGCTGTCGCCGGGCTTGCCATGCTGCTGCCGTTGGGCGCCCTGCTAGGCGCGCCTGCGGCGGGGTTGGGGCTGGTCTGGCGGACGGGTCTCTTCGCCTTTGCCCTCGTGGCGCTGCTTTACCTCGTGACGGAGGAACTACTGGTCGAGGCTCACGAAGGACCTGAGGCACCATGGGTCACCGCCATGTTTTTCGTCGGCTTCCTGCTCCTGCTCCTGCTCGAGGAGGCGACCGGCTGACACCGATGTCACGGGCAGGCCTCCTTGCGCAGGCGGGGCGGCCTCAGCCTCCCGGTGCACGGCGGCGCCTTTCTCATGACCGTGGTCGTGCTCATGCCCGTGGTCATGGCCGCCCGTGTCGTGGCCACCTGACCAAGTCGGTTTTATGCAGTCTCAAGGCCGGAGTCGGCCGGTTTCGCTGTGCTGTGTCTGCTGATAGGCCAAGAGCCGCGCGGCCAAGCGTGCCTGGGCCGCGCGGACGACGTCAGCCACCTGTTAGAAGGATGCTCCGCCAGTCGCCGCCTGCTTTGCCTGCTGCGCCGTCATGGACAGGCGCGCCCGATTGCCTTCTACGGAGGCGACGGCGCTGACCGGTACGTAATGATGGTGCTGGCCGGACCCGTCGGGGTCATCGCGCTTGGTCAACTTGATCCGGTCGCCCTCGACCTTATCCACAGTACCGACATGCTGGTCGTCTGAACCGACGATCTCCATGTGTTCTTTGATTTCGGAAGCGCTTGCCATGTGTCCAATCTCCTTGTCCGATCGCGGGATGCGTGACGGCTGGATAGCAACGAGCGGAAACGGGATTTGGATGCAGCGTCCTGTCGCTGCAGTTCTAAAAACGGGCTCCCAGGCAAGCCTGCGGGTATTGATGAAGTCGGATTGCGGTCTTCGCTAGTCGACCCATTCCAGGCTCATGGATGCGCATCCCGCGACCGAGGACGCTGTTCAAACCAATGGACTCAAGAGAAAAATTGCCCAACAGCTTTCAATGCACAAAAAATTATATAAAACCATCCCAAAAAAGCCAGCAGAGTGGCTTCAACAATTGAATTTCCCAAATAGACAGAAAATATAAAGGCTAGAGCCCAACCAATCCAGTATACAATAATGGTATCTCTTTTAAAATGGTCGGTCATTGATATTCTCCAAATGACACTACGTAATAATTAAAATATTATGCTGTTACCCACTATCGGTTTGAGCGGTTAAAAGCCCATAGCCTGAATTGCGATGCCATCAGCATAAATTCAAAAGCGAATATCTTGCTGCAGGCATGCGAACGCGGTTTGCAATCCGCATTGGCCGGTAGAACTATCATTGCTCGCGGAAGGCGCGATGGAAGCTGTCGCGGATCGGCTGGGTGATATAGCGGAAGAAGCTCCGCTCGCCGATCTGCACATGCGCTTCCACCGGCATGCCAGGGGTGAGGAAGACATTGGGCAGGCTCGCCAGCTGCTCCGGGTCGATCAGGATATAGGCCCGGTAGTATTGCTGGCGGGTCTGGTCGTTGGTGGTCACATCGGCGGCCACCCAGGTCACCTGGCCGTGCAGATAGGGCACCAGCCGCTGCTTGAAGGCGGGCAGGCGGATCTCGGAGCGCAGGCCGGGATAGACCACGTCGATGTCATAGGGCTGCACGTTCACCTCGGCGATCAGCCGGTCGTGGTCAGGGACCAGGTCCATCACCGGGTCGCCCGGCTTCACCACGGCGCCCAGGGTGAAGAAGCGCTGGTTCACCACGGTGCCGGAATC
>NZ_CEEDBP010000020.1:0-107547 GCF_979252845.1 Belnapia sp. AC561 | reverse complement strand
CGACACCGCAGGCTTGCCCACCACCGCCTCCTACGATCAGCCATGTGATCGTAGGAACTTTGCGATCAGGACACTAGGTCCTAGTCGCGCGGTCCCAGCACCGCCATCACCGCGCTGACCCGGGCGACGCGCTTGCCGTCGGCCAGCATCACGCCTTCGGTGAAGCAGAGGTTGCGGCCGAGGCGGGAGACCTCCGCCCGGACCTCGAGCCAGCAGCCCTCGGGCGCCGGGGCGAGGTAGTCGGTGGTGAGGGAGACGGTGGTCAGGGCATGGCGCGGCAGGCCCTTCCTTTCCCGCATCACCGCGACCGCATGGATCAGCCCGAGGTCGGCGAGGGTCGCGATGAAGCCGCCATGCGCGGCGCCGGCCGAGTTGCAGTGGCGATGCTGCAGCCGCAGGCCGAGCGAGACATGCGCATCGCCGGGCCGCGACCAGAAGGGACCGAGTTCGCGGGCATAGGGTCCGCCGTGGTGGGCGGGCACGAAGCCTTCGGGGATGGCATCGGCGTGGAGGGGCGGCGAGAGGGTGCGGTTCTCCATGGTCAATCGCAGCCCACGCCCATCCGCACCCGTGCTTCCGTCGCCAGCTTGTCCGCCCGCTCGTTCATGATGTCGCCGGCATGGCCACGCACCCATTTCCACTCGATGTCATGCGGCTTGGCGGCGGCCAGCAGGCGCTGCCACATCGCCATGTTCGCCACCGGCTCCTTGGCCGCATTCTTCCAGTTGTTCCGCACCCAGCCGTTGATCCAGCGGCTGATGCCGTTGCGGACGTATTCGCTGTCGGTGTGCAGGGCCACCTTGCAGGGGCGCTTCAGCGCCTCCAGCGCGCTGATCGCCGCCATCAGCTCCATCCGGTTGTTTGTGGTGGCGGGGTCGTAGCCGGACATCTCCCGCTCCAGGTCGCCGAAGCGCAGGATGGCGGACCAGCCGCCGGGGCCGGGGTTGGGCTTGCAGCCGCCATCGGTCCAGATCTCGACCAATTGCCGGGGCTGGGTCACGGGGTCAGAGGCCAAGCGCGCCAGCTCCTTCGGCGGCGGCGAAGAAGCGCAGCTTCGCCAGGTATTCCAGAGGGTCCTTGCGGGTCACCAGCGCCCCGGGCGGGGTCATCATCCAGTCGTACAACCGCGTCAGCAGGAAGCGCAGCGCGGCGCCGCGGCAGAGCACCGGCAGCGCCGCCGCCTCCGCCGCCGTCAGCGGCCGCACCCGCTGGTAGGCCGCCAGCAGCGCATGCGCCTTGGTGACGTTGTAGGCGCCGTCGGGCTCGAAGGCCCAGGCGTTCAGGCAGACGGCGATGTCGTAGGCCAGCAGATCGGTGCAGGCGAAGTAGAAGTCGATGAGGCCGGAGACCTGCGGCCGGCCGTCCGGCCCGTCGAGGAAGAAGACGTTGTCGGGAAAGAGATCCGCATGGATCTGCCCGACCGGCAGCGCCCCCGCGGCGGGCCAGGCGGCGACCACCGCCGCCAGCTTGGCGTCCAGCTCGGCGATCAGCCCGGGCTGCACCGCATCGCCGCCCGGGCGGCAACGGTCGAGCAGCGGCCCCCAGGCGGCGGGACCCAGGCCATTCGGACGGGTCGCGGTGAAATCGGCGCTGGCGGCATGCAGCCGGCCAAGCGCCTCGCCCAGCGGCGCCACGTGGTCCGGCCGCACCCGGCGCGGCCAGACGCCGGGCAGGAAGGTGCAGATGGCGGCCGGCCGGCCGGCGAGGACCCGCAGCGCCTGGCCGTCCCGCGCCTTGACCGGCTGCGGGCAATGCAGCCCGCGCGCCGCGAGGTGCTCCATCAGGCCGAGGAACCAGGGCAGCTCGGCCGGGTCGACGCGCTTCTCGTACAGCGTCAGCACGAAGTCGCCGGTGCCGGTCTTCAGGGCGTAATTGGAGTTCTCCACCCCTTCCGCGATGCCGCGGAAGGCGACCAGCTCGCCCAGGGGATAGGCGGCAAGGAAGGCGCGCAGCGCCTCGTCGGTAACTTCGGTATAGACGGCCATCGGGCGGGTTCTAGACCGCCACGATGCCGTCGCCTACCGGCCGGGAACGATTGGGCTGGAACGTTATCGCACCCCTTCGGTCACCAGTGCCGCCGGCAGCTTGAAGGTGATGGTCTCCTCCGCCACGACCACTTCCTCGATCAGCAGCGTGTAGCGCTCCCGCAGCCGGGTCAGGACCTCCTCGACCAGCACCTCGGGCGCGCTGGCGCCGGCGGTGATGCCGATGGTGGTGACGCCCTCGGCCAGGGCCAGGTCCAGGTCGCGGCCGCGCTGGACCATCACCGCGCGCGGGCAGCCGGCGCGCTCCGCCACCTCGACCAGCCGCAGCGAGTTGGAGGAATTGGGTGCGCCCACCACCACCATCAGCTCCGCCCGGTTGGCGATGGCCTTCACCGCCGCCTGGCGATTGGTGGTCGCGTAGCAGATGTCCTCCTTGGCGGGGGCATGGATATCCGGGAAGCGCGCCTTCAGCGCCGCGACGATATCGGCGGTGTCGTCCACCGACAGGGTGGTCTGGGTGATGAAGGCGAGCGGCAGCCCGCCCGGGACCGGCGCCGCCAGCGCCTGGGCGGCATCCTCGATCAGCGTCACCGTCCCTTCCGGCAGCTGGCCCATGGTGCCGACCACCTCCGGATGCCCGGCATGGCCGATCAGCAGGATGTGGCGGCCGCGGCTGAAGTGCTGCTCGGCCTCCCGGTGGACCTTGCTGACCAGCGGGCAGGTCGCATCGAGGTAGAAGAGCTTGCGGCGGCTGGCCTCGGCCGGGACGGCCTTGGGCACGCCATGGGCGGAGAAGACCACCGGGGCGTCGTCCGGCACCTCGTCCAGCTCCTCGACGAAGATGGCGCCCTGGCGTTCCAGGCTCTCGACCACGAAGCGGTTGTGGACGATTTCGTGCCGGACATAGACGGGGGCGCCGTAGCGGCGGATCGCCTCCTCCACGATCTTGATGGCCCGGTCCACGCCGGCGCAGAAGCCGCGCGGCCCGGCCAGCAGGATTTTCAGGGGGGGCAGGTTGCGCTCGGTCGCGCCGGGGTGCAGGTCCATGGTGCCTTTCGCTCGCTGGGCGCGGGGTGGAGTGCCGTCTATCAGATGGGCGGCCAGATGGGCGATAGATGGGGCCCGGTTGGTGTCATTCAGCGGGTCCGGGGTAAAGATGGCCCCGGCACACTAGCGGCCATCGGTGGGCGCTCAAGGGGGATATGGGGATGCGGGTGAGAGTTGTCCTGAAGGCTTTGGTGCTTCCCCTCATGGTGACCCTGCTGCTGGGCGGCTGCGGCGCCGCCGGCACCGGGACCCGGCTGCCCACCGCCTGCCCCACCCCCGGGCTGCTGGCCCAGGGGGCCGACCTGACCCGCTACCGCCCCGGCCCCGTCCAGGACCTCACCACCCTCGAATACGACGCCAGGCTGACCGGGCTCGGCGGCAATTGCAGCGCCGGGCGGGACGACCGCAGCATCGAGATGGAACTGACGGTTCGCTTCAGCGTGGAGCGCGGCGCGGGCCTGGAAGGCCGTACCGTGGACCTGCCGTGGTTCGTCGGCGTGGTCGATCGCCGGACCGGGGCGATCATCAGCCGTCCGGCATTTGTCGAACGCGCCGGCTTCGCCCGCAACGAGACCCGGACCAGCATCACCAGCGCACCGATTTCAATCTCCTTGCCCGTCAGTGAGTCGCGGCGTGCACAGGATTACGACATCAAGATATCCTTCGTGCTCTCCGAGGAGGATCTCGCCCTCAACCGGCGGCGCGGCCCCCGCTAACTCGCGCGGAAGAGGATTGCGCGGCGGACGGGGCAAAGGCTAGACAGGCGCACCCGCAGATACCGCGCGGGAGAGAGGGATGCCCCGGCCCACCGGGCAGCATCCCCGCCGAAGGCGCAACCGGCCCCCGGAAACGCTCAGGCAGAAGGGCCGCGCGGAGAAGGGACCTCTGGAAAGCTCGGTGCCGCAAGGTATCGGCACCGAAGGAGTAAGGCCCGGCCAAAGCCGCCGCCGAATCTCTCAGGTTCACCGGACAGAGGGGGGCCACGGACTTCAACTCACGCCGCGGATGCGGTCGGGGGACCCGTGGCCGAATCAGATCAGTTGCTTGAGACACCGCTCGGCGGCCTGCACCGGGCGCTTGGGGGCCGCATGGTCCCCTTCGCCGGCTATGCCATGCCGGTGCAATACCCCGCCGGCATCCTGACCGAACACCTGCATGTCCGCAGCGCAGCCGGGTTGTTCGACGTCTCCCACATGGGGCAGGCCGAGTTGGTCGGCGAAGGCGCCGCGGCGGCGCTGGAGCGGGTCACCCCCGCCGATGTCCAGGCGCTGAAGCCGGGGCGGCAGCGCTACGGCCTGCTGATGACCCCCGCGGGCGGCATCTTCGACGATTTCATGGTGGCCAACCTCGGCGACCGGCTCTTCCTCGTGGTCAATGCCAGCCGCAAGCACGAGGATTTCGCCCTCATCGAATCCGTGCTGCCGGCCGGCGTCCGGCTGAACCGGCTGCCGGACCGCGCCCTGCTGGCGCTGCAAGGTCCGGGGGCCGCCGCCGCCATGGCGCCCGTCGCCCCGGCGCTGACCGCCCTCACCTTCATGGGCATCGCCGCGGCCGAGGTCGCTGGCGTGCCCATCCTGGCCAGCCGCAGCGGCTATACCGGGGAGGATGGCTGGGAGATCAGCGTCCCCGCCGAGCAGGCCGAGCACTTGGCCAAGGCGCTGCTGGCCCTGCCCAGCGTGATGCCCGCCGGTCTCGGCGCCCGCGATTCGCTGCGGCTGGAAGCGGGCCTCTGCCTCTATGGCTCCGACATCGACGAGACCACCAGCCCGGTCGAGGCTGCCCTCGTCTGGTCCATCGGCAAGCGCCGCCGCATGGCCTGGGATTTCCCCGGCGCCGAGCGGGTGCGGGAGGAGCTGGCCAACGGCGCCGCGCGGCTCCGCGTCGGGCTGAAGCCGGAGGGCCGCCAGCCGGCCCGCGGTCATACGCTGATCCATGCCCCCGGCGGTGCCCCGATCGGCGAGGTCACCTCCGGCGGCTTCGGTCCCTCGCTCGGTGGCCCGATGGCCATGGGCTATGTCGCCCGCGCCCATGCCGCCGACGGCACCGCGCTTGAGTTGATGGTGCGCGGCAAGCCGCTCGCCGCCCGCGTCGCCCCGATGCCCTTCGTCCCCCACCGCTACGCCCGGTAAGGAGCCCATCCATGTCCGAGATGAAATACACCCAGGATCACGAATGGGTCCGGGCCGAGGGTGACGCCGCCACGATCGGGATCACCGAGCATGCCCAGAACGCCCTCGGCGACGTGGTCTTCGTCGACCTGCCCGAGGTCGGCCGCGAAGTGACCGCCGGCGAGGCCATCGCGGTGGTCGAGAGCGTCAAGGCGGCCTCCGACGTCTATGCCCCGATCGCCGGGCGCATCGTCGAGGTCAATGCCGCCCTGGTCGACGACCCCGGGCTGATCAACCGCGAGCCGACCGGCGAGGGCTGGTTCTTCAAGATCGAGGCCAGCGAGCCCGCCGCCATCGCCGCGCTGATGGACGACGCCGCCTATGCGGCCTTCGTGGAGAGCCAGTCTTGACTGCGTCTGATGGTCGGAGCGGCGCAGGCCGCGAAGAGCTGAATCAGCCGCAAGGTGTCTTGGCCGAACTCGCGGCACTGGAGGACGGCGCCGAATTCGCCCGTCGCCACATCGGTCCCGGCCCGGACGACATCACCGCCATGCTGCAGGTGGTCGGCGCCGCCAGCCTGGAGGAGATGGCCGGGCGCACCATCCCCGCCAGCATCCGCCAGGCCGATCTCTCCGCCCTGCCGCCGCCGGCGACCGAGGCCGAGGCCATCGCCGAGCTACGGGCCCTGGCGGAGCGGAACCGGCGGCTGAAGTCGCTGATCGGCCTCGGCTACCACGGCACCCATGTGCCGCCGGTGATCCTGCGGAACGTGCTGGAGAACCCGGGCTGGTACACCGCCTATACCCCCTACCAGGCCGAGATCGCGCAGGGCCGCCTCGAAGCCCTGGTGAACTTCCAGACCATGGTGGCCGAGCTGGCCGGCCTGCCGGTCGCCAATGCCTCGCTGCTCGATGAAGGCACCGCCGCGGCCGAGGCGGTGGCGCTGGCCCATGCCGCGCACAAGGGCAAGTCGAATACCCTGCTGGTCGCCGCCGACCTGCATCCGCAGACGCTCGCCGTGGTCCGCACCCGGGCCGAGCCGGTCGGCATCACCGTGCAGGTCGTCCCGCCCGCCGGGCTGATCGCCGCCGCGGCGGAGAAGCCCTTCGCCATGCTGCTGCAGTACCCCGGCACCACCGGCGAGGTCCGCGACCTGACGCCGGAGATCGCCGCCGCGCATGCGGCCGGGGCGCTGGCCATCGTCGCTGCCGATCCGCTCTCGCTGTGCCTGCTGACGCCGCCGGGCGAGATGGGCGCCGATGTCGTCATCGGCAGCACCCAGCGCTTCGGCGTGCCGCTCGGCTATGGCGGGCCGCATGCGGCCTATATGGCGGTGAAGGATGCGCTGAGGCGCCTGCTGCCGGGGCGCCTGGTCGGCGTCTCGCTCGATGCCGCCGGCAATCCGGCGATGCGGCTCGCGCTGCAGACGCGCGAGCAGCATATCCGGCGGGAGAAGGCGACCTCCAACATCTGCACCGCGCAGGTGCTGCTCGCCGTCATGGCCGGGATGTATGCGGTCTGGCACGGCCCGGAAGGGCTGGCGCGCATCGCCCGGCGGGTGAACCTGCAGGCCCGGCTGCTGGCCGAGGCGGCCCGGCGCGGCGGCTTCACCCTGCGTCACGACAGCTTCTTTGACACCATCGCCATCGAGGCCGGAGATCGTGCAGAGGCGCTGATGGCAGGCGCCGTGGCCCGGGGCTTCAATCTCTGGCGCGTCGATGCCGGCTGTGTCTCCATCGCCCTCGATGAGACCGTCACGCGCGACGACCTCGCCGCGCTGGCCGACTTGCTCGGCGGCGGCGCGCTCGATGCGCTGGCGCCGAAGCCCAGCCTGCCGGAGGCGCTGGCCCGCCGCAGCGCCTACCTCACCGCCGAGGTCTTCCGCAGCCACCACTCCGAACACGCCATGCTGCGCTACCTGAAGCGGCTGGAGGACAAGGACGTCGCGCTGAACCGCAGCATGATCCCGCTGGGCTCCTGCACGATGAAGCTGAACGCGACC
Organism: Belnapia sp. AC561; assembly: GCF_979252845.1. Taxonomy (NCBI): domain Bacteria; kingdom Pseudomonadati; phylum Pseudomonadota; class Alphaproteobacteria; order Acetobacterales; family Roseomonadaceae; genus Belnapia; species Belnapia sp. AC561. The sequence continues at coordinate 100,405 of NZ_CEEDBP010000020.1, read as the reverse complement.
GCGGAGATGATCCCGATCACCTTCCCCGGTTTCGCCGAGATCCATCCCTTCGCGCCGGAGGACCAGGCGCAGGGCTACTTCGCCATGGTGAAGCAGCTGGAGGACTGGCTCTGCGCCGTCACCGGCTTCGCCGCCGTCTCGTTGCAGCCGAATGCCGGCAGCCAGGGCGAATATGCCGGGCTGCTCGCCATCCGCGCCTGGCACCGCGCCCAGGGCAACGACCAGCGTGACGTCTGCCTCATCCCGAGCAGCGCGCATGGCACCAACCCGGCCAGCGCGGTCATGGCGGGCATGAAGGTGGTGGTGGTCGGCTGCGACCGCGACGGCAACGTCGACCTGAAGGACCTCGAGGCCAAGGCGGCGCAGCACGCCGACCGGCTGGCGGCGCTGATGGTGACCTATCCCAGCACGCACGGAGTCTTCGAAGAGGCCATCAAGGACATCTGCGCCCTGGTGCATCGCCATGGCGGCCAGGTCTACATGGATGGCGCCAACATGAATGCGCAGGTCGGGCTGACCTCGCCGGCGGCGATCGGCGCCGATGTCTGCCACCTGAATCTGCACAAGACCTTCTGCATCCCGCATGGCGGCGGCGGGCCTGGCGTCGGCCCGATCGGCGTCGCCGCGCATCTGGCGCCGCACCTGCCGAACCACCCCTTCCACAGCGGCGCCGGTCCGGCGACCGGCTACGGCCCGGTCTCCTCGGCGCCCTTCGGCAGTGCCGCCATCCTGCCGATCTCCTACGCCTATATCCGCATGATGGGCGCCGAAGGCCTGACGCGGGCGACGCAGGTGGCGATCCTGTCCGCGAACTACATGGCCAAGCGGCTGGAGCAGCACTACCCCGTGCTCTACCGAGGCCTCCGCGGCATGGTGGCGCATGAGTGCATCCTCGACTGCCGCGGCTTCCAGCAGGGCGGCGGCGTGATGGTCGAGGACATCGCCAAGCGGCTGCAGGACTACGGCTACCACGCGCCGACCATGTCCTGGCCGGTCTCCGGCACGCTCATGGTGGAGCCCACCGAGAGCGAGCCGAAGGAGGAGCTGGACCGCTTCTGCGACGCCATGATCGCCATCCGCGCCGAGATCCGCGCGGTGGAGCAGGGCCGCAGCGACCGCGCCGACAACCCGCTGAAGAATGCCCCCCATACCGCCGCCGAGGTCATGGCGACGGAATGGACGCATCCCTACGCGCGGGAGGAAGCCGCCTTCCCCCTGCCCTTCGTCCGCGCCCACAAGTACTGGCCGCCGGTGAAGCGCGTCGACAATGTCTACGGCGACCGCAACCTGGTCTGCACCTGCGCGCCGCTCGAGGCCTATGCGCAGCAGATGCACCTGCAGGCGGCGGAGTGACGCTCCGGCCCTGGCGGCGGACCGGCACCCGGACGGTCCACCGCGACCGCTGGGTGCATCTCCGCGCCGAGGCCTGGGTGACCGGGGCGGGCAAGGTGCTCGACCCCTGGTACATGCTGGACTGGGCGGACTGGGTGCATGTGGTGGCGCTGACGCCGGATGACCGGATGGTGCTGGTCCGCCAGTTCCGCCCGGGCGCCGGCGCCGCCATCCTCGAACTGCCGGGCGGCATGGTGGAGGCGCATGAGACCGACCCCGTCGCCGCCGGGCAGCGCGAATTCGCCGAGGAGACCGGCCATGCCGCCGCCAGCTACCGGCTGGTCAGCCGGTTGCGGCACGACCCCGCCCATGCCGGCAACCACCTGCATGTGGTCCTCGCCGAGGGTGCCACCCCGACCGGGCCCCAGCACCTCGACCCTGGCGAGGAGATCGCGGTCGAGACCCTGCCGGTCGATGCGGTGCTGGCGGGGCTCGCCGAGGGGCTGATCGGCAATGCCGGCCATTTCGGTGCGATCCTGCTGGCCTTGCGGGCGGCCGGGCGCATAGGCTTCTGAATGCCCTTACCGAGTGTCTTCCCCGCCGCCCTCGCCGCCCATGCCTTGAACGAGCCCGGGCGGCTTTCAGCCCGCATCTTCGGTCACGGCACCCTGGAGGTGCGCTGGTACGCGCCGCACGGCATGGATCCGCAGACGCCGCATTCCCGGGACGAGGCCTATGTCGTCGTCACCGGCGAAGGCCACTTCCGCTGCAACGGGGTCCTCTCCCCCTGCCGTGCCGGCGACCTGATCTTCGCCCCGGCCCATGCCGAGCATCGTTTCGAGGATTTCTCGGAGGATTTCGCGACCTGGGTGCTCTTCTACGGGCCGGAGGGTGGCGAGGCCGCCTGAACCGGCCCACCGGCTTCGCGTTGGTCCCGCATGAGCACATCCGGCAAGCCGAGCGGCGCCGCGGAGACGATGAATTCCGCCGACCCCGCCTCCAAGACCACCGCGGCCAAGGTGCAGCAGGGCAGTACCACGGCCAATCCCAAGGCCAAGGTGCCCTCGGACCTTTATCCGGACCCGCCCGGCGTCGATGACACGACCCCGGGCGCGCCGGACGACTAGGTCCGGCCGGCCATCTTCGTCACCGCATCGGCCAGCGCCTTGTCCAGCACCTCGATCAGCGTGTCGCATTCGCTGCGGGTGATGACCAAGGGCGGCGAGAGCACGATGGTATTGGAATGCCGCGCGCCGCCGCCGGAACGGCCGACGATGACGCCGTGGTTCTTGCAGAATTCCACCACGCCGCCGATCAGCCCGCCGTCGAGCTGCACCTTGCTCTCGCGGTCGGCCACCAGCTCGATCCCGATCAGCAGGCCCTTGCCGCGGATATCGCCGGTGATGCCGTGCCGGAACAGCCGATCCTTCAGCCCATCCATGAGATAGGCGCCCATCGTCGCCGCCCGCTCCGGCAGCTTCTCCTCGAGCAGGATCTCGATGTTGCGCACGGCGACGGCGGCGGCGACCGGGTGGCCGCCATAGGTATTCACCTGCATCACCTGCCGCGCCTCGGCCACCTCGCCAAGGAAGCTGTCGAAGACGTGGTTCTTCACCACCGTGGCGGCGATCGGCAGGTAGGCGGAGACGATGCCCTTGGCGACGGCCATGATATCCGGGCTGACGCCCCAGTGCTGGTGGCCGAACATCTTCCCCGTGCGGCCGAAGCCGTTGATCACCTCATCCACGTGCAGCAGCACGTCGTACTTGCGGCAGATGGCCTCGACCATCGGCAGGTACTCGTCCGGCGGCACCGCGACGCCGACGCCGGACATGATCGGCTCGACGATCACCTCCGCCACGGTCTGCGGCCCCTCGCCGAGGATGGTGGTCTCGATCGCGGTGGCGCAGGCCACCTTGCAGGAGGGGTATTCGAGGCCGAAGGGGCAGCGGTAGCAGGTCGGCGCGCCGACATGCACGAACTCGCCGGCATAGGGCTCGAACTTCATCTTGCGGTCGCCCATGCCGCCGGCCGCGAGCGTCGCCAGGGTGGTGCCGTGGTAGGCGTAGTAGCGGCTGATGGTCTTGAAGCGGAAGTCGCCGGGGAATTCGTGCTTGGCGTATTGCCGGGCGATCTTGAAGCCGGCCTCGTTCGCCTCGGAGCCGGAGTTGACGAAGTAGCTGTGGTAGTCGCCGCCCATCAGCGTGTTGAGCTGCTCGGCCAGCTGCGCCGCCGGCAGGTTCATCCCCGTGTGCGGGTAGTAGGCGATCGCCTGCATCTGCTCGGCGGCGATCTGCGCCAGCTCCGCCCGGCCATAGCCGATGTTGACGCACCAAAGCCCGGCCATGGCATCGAGGTAGGTGGTGCCATCGGCATCGACGATGGTCGAGCCCTGGCCGCCGGTGACGACCATCTGCTTCTGCTCGAGCGACTTGTGCTGCACCAGCGGGTGCAGGACGTTCGCCAGATCCTGTTCGACGACGCGCTTGCGGGCTTCGGGATCGGGCAGGTTGGTCATCGACATGGCGGGCCTCGCGCTGCTGCTGGGCGCGAGGCTAGGACATAATTTCGGCGACGGGAATCGCGCAGCCACCAGGGCCGCGCGAATTCCCCAAGGCCGGCGTCAGGCCTTCTTCAGCCGCGGCGGCTCGATCCCGGCGAGCTGGCACTGCGCATCCAGCATGGCCGAAAAATCCTTCTGCCCCCAGCCGCGCCCGCGGGCGCTGCTGAAGGCCTCCCGCGCGATGGCGGCGACCGGCAGCGTCACCTTGGCAGCATTGGCCGCCTGGACGATCAGCGACAGGTCCTTGTGGGCCAGGTCGATAGAGAAGCCCGGCACGATATCCCCGGCCAGCACCTTGTTCGGCCAGTTCACCTTGAGCTGCCCATTGGTCGCCGTCGTGCCATGCAGCACCTCCAGCGTCTTCTCCAGGTCGAGGCCGAAGGCGGTCGCCAGCGACAGCGCCTCCGCGTTGAGCTGGCAGAGGATGATGGCGAGGTAGTTGTTCACCAGTTTGCTGCGGGTGCCGGCGCCGGGGCCGCCGCAGTGATGCACGGTGGTGCCCATGGCATCGAGCAGCGGCTTCACCCGGGCGAAATCGGCATCGCTCGCGCCGACCATGAACAGCGATTCGCCGCGGTCGGCGTGCCAGGCGAGGCGCCCGACCGGCGCATCGACGAAGCCGATGCCGCGGGCGGCGCAGGCCGCGGCCAGCGCATCCGTCGTCTCCGGATCCACCGTGGACATGTCCATCACCACGGCGCCGGGGGCGAGGTTGTCCAGGATGCCGTCGGCGCCCAGCACCAGCGCCTGAACCTCCTTCGGCCCCGGCAGCATGGTCAGCACCACGTCGCTGGCCTTGGCGACCGCCGCCGCGCTGCCGGCCGAAGCCGCGCCAAGCGCTTCCAGCGCCGCTACCGGTCCCGGCGCGATGTCGTGCACCGTCAGCGGAAACTGCTTGCGGCGGATATTGGAGGCCATGCCGCAGCCCATGCGCCCGAGCCCGATGAAACCGATCTTGTCACGTGCCTGGTCCATGGAATTCCTACTCCTCGAAAGGGCGCGGAGACTGGCATTGCGCGCGACGCGGCGAAAGATGCGCGTCGTTGCGTCGGCCGCCCAATCCGCGCAATCTGTGCCTCATCTGAACCAAGGGAGATGTCCTGAATGGATCGCCGCCGCTTCATCGCGACGGGTGCCGCTGGCACCGCCGGCGCCGTTACGCTTGCCGCCCCGAACCTTGCTTCCGCCCAGCCGCGGATCCGCTGGCGTTGCCCGGGCAGCTTCCCGAAATCCCTCGATACCCTCTATGGCACGCAGGAATTCATTGCCAAGCGCGTCGCGGAAATGACCGATGGCGCCTTCCAGATCCAGGTCTTCGGCCCCGGCGAACTGGTGCCGGCGCTGCAGGTGATGGATGCGGTCGGCAACGGCAATGTCGAATGCGGCTATACCAGCGGCTACTACTACCTGGGCAAGGACCCCTCCCTCGCGCTGGTGACCTGCGTGCCCTTCGGCCTTTCCTCCCGGCAGCACTGGGCCTGGCTGACGCATGGCGGCGCGCGGGAGCTGTACGCCGAGGTCTATCGCGACCAGGGCGTCGTCGGCATCCCGGCCGGCAATACCGCGGCGCAGATGGGCGGCTGGTTCCGCAAGGAGATCAAGACCGTCGAGGACCTGAAGGGCCTCAAGTTCCGCATCGCCGGCTATGGCGGCAACGTCCTCAGCAAGCTCGGCGTCGTCACCCAGCAGATCGGCGGGCCGGACATCTATCCGGCGCTGGAACGCGGCGTCATCGATGGCGCGGAGTGGGTCGGGCCCTACGACGACGAGAAGCTCGGCTTCAACCGCGTCGCGCAATACTACTACTATCCCGGCTGGTGGGAGTATTCGCCCTCGATCGACCTGATGGTGAATGCCAAGGCCTACGAGGACCTGCCGGCCCAGTACAAGGCCGTGCTGAACGCCGCCTGCACCGAGGCTTGGCACTGGATGGCGGCTCGCTACGACGTGCTGAACCCGGCCGCGCTGCGCCGGCTCATCGCCTCCGGCACCCAGCTTCGCGGCTTCCCGCGGGACGTGCTGACCGCCTGCTACCGGGCGAGCCAGGAGCTCTATTCGGAAATCGGCGCGACCAATCCGCGCTTCAAGCGCATCCACGAGAAGTGGGATGCCTTCCGGCTGGAGCAGACGCAATGGCTGCGGGTCGCCGAGGATTCGCTCGGCAATTTCCTCGCCGCGACGACCGCCCAGCGCTGAGAAGAAAGGCCGGGGAGGTCTCCCTCCCCGGCCTTCCGGTTCAGCGCGCCGGCATGCGCACCAGGCGCATCTGGATGTAGTTGTCCGCGGTCTGCGGCACTTCCACGCCCTGCCGCGCGGCCCAGACGATCTGCTGCTGGTGCAGCGGGATATAGGCCACGTCGTCGATCAGGATCTTGCTCGCCTGGCTGATCAGCGCCTGGCGCTTCGCCGCATCCGTCTCGACCGCGATCTGGTCGACCAGCGTGTCGAATTGCCGGTTCGAATAGCCGCCGTTGTTGAAGACGCCGCGGCTGCCGTCCCGGGTCGCCGCCAGGCTGAACAGCGCGTTGTGCGCATCCGAGGTCGAGGGGGTCCAGCCCAGCATGTAGAAGCTGGTGTTGTAGCGCGGCCCGTTCACCTCGGCGAAGAAGCGGGCCCGGGTCTGGGCATTCAGGGTCACCCGGATGCCGATGCGGGCGAGCATGGAGACGGTCGCGGTGCAGATCGCCTCGTCATTCACGTAGCGGTCGTTCGGGCAATCCAGCGTCACGCCGAAGCCATTGGGATAGCCGGCCTCGGCCAGCAGCTTCTTGGCTTCCTCGAGGTTGACCCGCGGCCGCACGTCATCAGCCTCGAGGAAGCCGTTCACCCCCGGCCCATAGAGCAGGTTGGTCGGCCGCGACTGGCCGCGCATGACGGTGCGCTGGATGGCCTGCACGTCGATCGCCAGCAGCATGGCACGGCGGACCCGGACATCCTGGAAGGGGTTCCTGCCCTGGACGTCGGACTTCAGCAGCTGCGGCCGCATCTGGTCCAGGCCGAAGTAGATGGTCCGCAGCTCCGGCCCCTGGATGATGCGGACGCCGGGGGTGCGGCCGATGCGATCCACGTCCTGCGGCGGCACGGTATAGACGAAGTCCAGCTCGTTCGAGAGCAGTGCCGCGACGCGAGTGGCGTCGTTGGCGATGATGTTCAGCTCGATCCGCTGCAGGTTGTGGACCGCCTTGTCCCACCAGCCCGGGTTCGGCACCAGCACGGTGCGGCGGTCCGGCTCACGGCTCTGCAGCAGGAAGGGGCCGGTGCCCATGGCGTTGCGGGTGGCGAAATTCTCGCCGCGCGCGGTCAGGTCGGCCGGGCGCGTCGCATCGTTCTTCTCGGCCCAGGCCTTGGAGAACATGCCCCAGTTGGTGATTTCCTGGATCAGGATGGGGTTCGGGGCCGTGGTCTCGAAATCCACGGTGTGGTCGTCGACCTTGCGGATCTCCTTTACCGAGGCCAGCACGGACTGCACGTTGGAACCCGGCGCCCGCGCCCGCTGCGCGCTGAAGATCACGTCATCGGCGGTGAAGGGGGTGCCGTCGCTGAACTTCACGCCCTGGCGGAGATGGAAGCGCCAGACGGTGGGGGAAGGCTGTTCCCAGCTGACCGCCAGCGCCGGTTCCGGCTGCATCTGCGCGTTCCGCCGCACCAGCGGCTCGTAGAAGTTGGACCCGAAGGCCAGCAGGAAGGTTTCCTGGCGGGTATAGGGATCCATCGAATTGACATCGCCGTCATTCGCCCAGCGGAAGGTCTGGGATTGGGCGCTGAGGGCAGTGCCGCACAGCAGGGCGGCAGCCAGGGCAAAACGACGCATTGTTGGAGAGTCTCCCAGCGAGATCGACGCGCCGGAAGGTAGCCCGGGGATGCAGGGCCCGCAAAGCGAAACGGGGACCTTTCGGTCCCCGTTTCTTCAGTCCCGCCTTGATCCGAAGATCAGGCGCGCAGCTTGGTCGGCAGGCTGGCCACGGCGCTGTCGATCAGCGCCGCATCGGCCTTGGCATCGATCCGTTCGGCGATGACGCTGCGGGCGGCCGCCACGGCGATCTCCGACGCGGCACCGCGCACTTCCGCCACCGCACCGGCCTCCGCCGCGGCGATGCGGTCGAGCGCCATGCGCTCACGCCGCTTCGCCGAACCCTCGGCTTCCGCCGCCGCGGCCTCGGCCACGCGCCCGGCTTCCGCCTGGGCCCGGGCCAGCAGCTCGCCGGCTTCGGCCAGCGCCGCGGCACGGTCGGCCTCGGCCTGCTTCAGCAGGGCCTCCGCCTCGATCCGCAGCCGCGAGGCCTCGGCCAGATCCGTCCTCACCTGCGCCGCGCGGGCATCGAGCATGCCGGTAAGCTTGGCCCAGGCCATACGGCCGACCAGCGCGATGAAGATGAAGAAGCTGACCGCGACCCAGAACTTCGGGTCGAGGTAGAAGTGTTCGTAATGATGCGCCATCAGGCACGCCCCCGTGCTTTGAGTTCACGGTCCACCGCCTGGCCGACGGCCGCGGTGTCGGACTTGCCGATCAGCTTGCCCACCAGCGCATCCGCCGTCTCCGTCGCCACCTGGCGCAGGGCGCCCATGGCAGCGTCGCGGGCGCTGGCGATCTGGCCCTCGGCGGCTTCGATCTGCGCCGCAAGCTTTGCATTGAGCGCTTCGGAACGGGCGGATGCCTCCTCCTGCGCACGCTGCGTCGCTGCGTTGATCGCGGCCTGCGCCTCGGCCCGGGCCTTGGCGGTCGCCGTCTGATGCTCGGACAGCGCCGCATCGGCCCGCAGCTTTGCCGCCTGCGCCGATTCGAGGTCGCCCTCGATCCGCGCCCGCCGCGCTGCCAGCACGCCTTCGACCTGCGGCAGCGCGTATTGCGCCATCACGACGTACAGCGCGCCGAAGATGATCAGCATCCAGACGACCTGGGCGATCGTCCAGGGATTGGCGAAATCGAGCTGCGGCATGCCGCCGGCGCTCGATTCAGGCCGCCCGTGCTCGGCCGCCACCTGCGCCATGGCGGGCAGTGCCACCAGGCTCAGCGCGATCGCGTACCGAATGGTCTTTGTCATGCTCGTCTCCCTTGCATGCCGGACGGCGGAGGGCATCGCGCCCTCCGCCGGTCTCGCGGCAATGCTCAGGTGAAGAGGATGAGGAAGGCGATCAGCAGGGCGAAGAGCGCCACCGCTTCGGTCAGGGCGAAGCCCAGGATGCCGATCGGGAACACGACGTCCCGGGCGCCCGGGTTGCGCGCGACGCTGCTGATCAGCGAGGAGAAGATGTTGCCGATCCCGAGACCGACGCCGAACAGCGCGATGACGGCAATACCGGCCCCGAGGGCCTTGGCGGCGGCGACTTCCATGAGAGTGTCCCTTCAGGGGTAGTGTGGTTGCGAGAGGTCTGTTCGACGGCGATCAGTGCAGATGGACCGCGTCGTGCAGGTAGATGCTGGTCAGGATGGCGAAGACATAGGCCTGCAGGAAGGCGACCAGGATCTCGAACCCGACCAGGGCAACATTCATCGCCAGCGGCAGGGCCGCGCCGATGATGCCGACGACACCAAAGGCCCCGCCGATCATGACGACGAAGGTGGCGAAGACCTTCAGCATGACGTGGCCGGCGACCATGTTGGCGAAGAGACGAACGGACAGGCTGATCGGCCGCGAGAGGTAGGAGATGACCTCGATCGGGATGATCAGCGGTGCCAGCGCAAGGGGGGCGCCTTCCGGCAGGAAGTAGCCGAAGAAGTGCTTGCCGTGGATCACCAGCGCCACGATCGTGACTACCAGGAAGACCAGGACGGCCAGCGCCAGGGTCACCGCGATGTGGCTGGTGAAGGTGAAGGCATAGGGCAGCAGGCCAAGCATGTTGCCAAACAGCACGAACATGAAGATCGAGAACACGAAGGGGAAATACTTCCTCCCCTCGTCGCCGACCTGCCCGACCACGATGCCATGGACGAATTCGTAACCGCTTTCGGCCAGCGCCTGGATGCGGCCCGGCACGATGGCCCGCTTGGCGGTGCCCCAGAGCATCAGCGCGGTGATCAGCCCGAAGACCAGCAGCATATGCGCGTTGGACTGGCTGAAGCGCACGGATTCGCCGACGGCGCCGAGAAACGGCGTGAGCTCGAACTGGCTCAGCGCGTCGATAGCCTTGCCTTCAGCAGCCACTGCAGCAACTCCCGCGATTGACGCGCCATAATCCTGTGATCCGGGGCCTAGCGGCCCCAGGTCCTGCGACCACCGGAAGGCTTGAACAGCCGAAAGATGTTCATGACCCCGGCAGCAGCGCCCGCCACGAAGAACAGCAGGAAAAGCCAGGGCTTCGTCCCGAGCCATCGGTCCAGCATCAGCCCGATCACGACCCCGACCACCAGGGCCGAGACCAGTTCGAGGCCGACGCGGAACCCGATCCCCATAGGACCGGGCGGAAGACCCTGCTTGGCGCCCTCGCTCGGCTTGTCCAGACCCTGGCGGATCCGCGCCTCCCGAAGTCGCTGCTCTAAGTCGTCGCGCTCGTTCACCCTTGCTCCTCCTCCGGACCCCGGCGGAAGGCATCGGGCTCGTAAGGCCCCCCCCGCGGAGTGTCAATCCGTCGCGCGCCTGCACAGGACGCCAGCAATGCTTTTCCCATGATTAATCCGCCGGCCACCTCCCTATACGGCTTCGAAGGCACCGCTCTGCTGCCGCCAGAGCCGGGCATAGACCCCGCCCTTGCGCAGCAGGGCCTCATGCGTGCCCTCCTCGGCGATGCGGCCGTGCTCCAGCACCACCAGCCGGTCCATCCGGGCGATGGTCGAGAGCCGGTGGGCGATGGCGATCACGGTCTTGCCAGCCATCAATTCCGCCAGCTGGTCCTGGATGGCCGCCTCGACCTCCGAATCGAGGGCGCTGGTCGCCTCGTCCAGCACCAGGATCGGGGCGTCCTTCAGCAGCACGCGGGCGATGGCGATCCGCTGGCGCTGCCCGCCCGAGAGCTTGACCCCGCGTTCCCCGACGTGGGCGTCGTACCCCGCCCGGCCGCGCCAATCCTCGAGCTGGCCGATGAAGCCGGCGGCCGCGGCACGGGCCGCGGCCGCCTCCACTTCGGCCATGTCGGCATCCGGCCGGCCGTAGCGGATATTCTCGCGAATGGAACGATGCAGCAGCGCCGTATCCTGCGTCACCACGCCGATCGACCCGCGCAGGCTTTCCTGGGTCACCCCGGCGATATCCTGGCCATCGATCAGGATGCGGCCCGCCTCCGGCCGGAAGAAGCCCAGCAGCAGGTTCACCAGGGTGGATTTCCCCGCCCCGGAATGGCCGATCAGCCCGACCCGCTCGCCCGGCGCGATCCGCAGGTTCAGCCCTTGGATCACCCCGGTGTCCCGGCCATAGGAGAAATTCACCGCCTCGAAGCGGATCTCCCCTTTCGGCACCAGCAGCGGCACCGCCCCCGGCGGGTCCGGCGCGGTCGGCGGCACGGCGATGGAGTTCATCGCCTCCTGCACCACGCCCAGGTTCTCGAAGATGGCGGTCACGTTGAAGGCGACCCAGCCGGAGATATTGGCGATCTGCCAGGCCATGGGCAGCGCCGTCGCCACCGCCGCCAGCCCGATCTGGCCATGGATCCAGAGCCAGACGCCGGTCGCCGCCGTCGCCGTGATCATCGAGGCATTCAGCAGGCCGAGGGCGAAGCCATTCACCGTCACCAGCCGCATCTGCCGCAGGAAGGCGGCATTCAGCCCCAGCACGCCGTCGCGGACGAAGGCATCCTCCTGCGAGGCCCGGGCGAAGAGCTTCACCGTCTGGATATTGGTGTAGCTGTCGACGATCCGCCCCGTCAGCAGGCTCCGCGCCTCCGAGGCCTTGCGGGAGCGGTCCCGCATGCGGGGCACCAGCACCCGCAGCAGCCCGGCATAGGCGAAGAACCAGACGGCGATGGGCATCGCCAGCCGCCAGTCCGCATGGCCCAGCAGGGCCAGGGCGGCGGTGCCATAGACCAGGATGTACCAGACGGCATTGACCACCTGGACGACGCTTTCCCGGATCGCCGGTCCCGCCTGCATGACCCGGTTGGCGACCCGGCCGGAGAAATCCTCCTGGAAGAAGGGCAGGCCCTGGCGGACCACCTGCCAATGGCTCTGCCAGCGCACCAGGGAGGTGAAATTGCCGTTGATGCCCTGCTGGGTGATCAGGTTCTGCAGCAGGATGGCACCGGGCCGGCCGAGCAGGATCAGCGCCGCCATCCCCAGCAGGCTGCCCCCGGCCTCCGTCCAGAGGGTCTCCGGCGTATGGCTGCCGAGCAGCGCCACCAGCCGGCCCATCATCGCCGGGATGGCCGCATCCAGCAGTGCCACCAGCAGCCCGGCGAAGAACAGTGCGGCGAATGGCAGCTTCGCCTGGCGGATGAAGTGCCAGTAGAAGCCGGCCAGGCTGCGCGGCGGCGGGCCTTCCGGCACCGGCGTACCGAACAGGCGGGAGGCCTTGGTCCCCGGCGCCGCGACCGGGTCGACCAGGCGTTCGAAGAAACGGAATGGCATCCCGTCACAACGCCGGGCGGGGACGATCAGGTCAAGCCTTTTGCCCGGCCCGGTCAGGAAAGGTCATGCAGCCCCCGGCCGAGCGGCGGCGAGACGGTGAAGGCGGAGAATTCCACCGCCAGCCCGGCCCGTTCCGGGGTGCAGCACATCGGGCCCACCCGATAGCGGGCCGCTTTCGGAAAGGGCGCCAGCCGCACCAGCGGCCAGCGCAGGCCATCGGCCGAGGCCTGGACCCGGATGACCCCCGCCGCCACCGTCACCCGCAGCCAGAAATCCTTGGGGTCACCGGCATAGGGGCCCGTCGCCCAGTCCGAGCGGCCATCGGTGAGGACGCTGCCCAGCATCGCCTGCCCGTCCGACAGCTCGATCCCGGCCTTGATCCAGTGAAGCGGGTCGAGCCGCACCATGATGCCGGCCTGGTCATAGAGCGCGGTATAGTCGGCGCGGATGCGGAGCTGGGCGGTGAAGTCGCCGGTCGTCTCGCAGCCGAAGAAATGGCCGCTGTCGCGGGCGAAGCCGTAGTGGGTTTCCTGCCAGAAGTCGGTGGCGGCATCGGTGACGGCGAGCAGCCGGTCACCCTCCAGCCGCCACGCGGCCGGGGGGTTGTGCCAGGTGCCGCGGGCCAGGCTCATGCCTGCTTCCGCTCGATCAGCCCCCGCCGGATGCGCCGCCCGCGGCGGATCCGGTCCTCGATGAACCCCGCCTCGCCCCAGCGCACGGCGCGGGCCAGGGCATGGCTGTCCTCGGTGAAGCGGGCCAGCATCTCCAGCAGCGCCTCCCGGTTGTTGAGGAAGATGTCGCGCCACATGTCGACGTCGGAGGAGGCGATCCGGGTGAAGTCGCGGAAGCCGGAGGCGGCGAATTTCAGCACCGCCTCGCGCGTCTCCTCCGCCAGGTCGTCGGCGGTGCCGCAGATGGTGAAGGCGATCAGATGCGGCAGGTGGGAGACGATGGCGACGACCTTGTCGTGCGTCGCCGCATCCATGCTCTCGACCATGGAGCCGCAGCGCCGCCACAGCTCGGCGATTTTCTCGACCGCCGCGGCATCGCCGCCGGGCACCGGCGTCAGGATGACGTAGCGGCCGCGGAACAGGTCGGCGAAGCCGGCATCCGGGCCCGAATGCTCGGTCCCCGCCATGGGATGCGCCGGCACCAGATGCACGCCGGGCGGCAGCAGCGGCCCCAGGTCGCGGATCACGCTGCCCTTGGTGCTGCCCACGTCGGTCAGCACGCAGCCGGGCGCCAGATGCGGCGCGATGGCCGCCATCACCCCGGCATAGGCGCCGACCGGCACGCAGAGGATGACGCAGTCCGCCCCACGCACCGCCTCGGCCGCATCGTCCTCGACCACGTCGGCGAAGCCGAGTTCGCGGACCCGTGCCAGGGTTTCGGGCTTCCGGGTATGGGCCACCACCGTCCGGGCGATATCCCCGCGGTCCCGCGCCGCCCGGGCGATGGAACTGCCGACCAGCCCGACGCCGATCAGGCAGAGCCGCTCGAAGAGGGGCTCACCCACGCACGAAGCCTGTCAGCGCATCCAGCACCATGCCGCACTCCTCGGCGGTGCCGATGGTGATGCGGAGGCATTGCGGCAGGCTGTAGGAGGCCATGGCCCGGACGATCAGCCCGCGCGCCTTCAGCGCCGCATCGGCCGCCTGGGCCCGCTCGGCGGTGCTGAAGTCGGCCAGGATGAAATTGCCCTCGCTCGGCACCACGGTGACGCCCAGCGCCCGCAGCCCCTCGCTGACCTTGGCCCGCCACTCGCTGTTGTGCGCGACCGACTTCTCGACCCAGCCGGCCTCGGCCAGGGCGGCGACGCCGGCGGCGGCCGCCGGGGCATTCACGTTGAAGGGCCCGCGGACGCGGTTCAGCACGTCGGTGATATGCGGCGGCGCATAGGTCCAGCCCAGCCGCACCCCGCCCAGGCCGAAGACCTTGCTGAAGGTCCGGGTCATGATCGTATTGGTCCCGGCCTCGACCAGCGCCACGCCGGCGTCGTAGTCCTCCCGGGTGACGTATTCCGCATAGGCGGCATCCAGCACCAGCAGCACGTCCTCGCGCAGCTCGCTGCGCAGCCGGGTCACCTCGCTGGCCGGCAGCATGGTGCCGGTCGGGTTGTTCGGGTTGGCTAGGAACAGCAGCCGGGTGCGCGGGCCGACAGCGGCCAGCATCGCATCCACGTCGGCCGTGAGGTTCTTCTCCGGCACCTTGATAATGCGGCAGCCAGCATAGCGCCCGGCGATGTCATACATGACGAAGCCATGCGCGCTCATCACCAGCTCGGTGCCCTCGCCGCCATAGGCCATGATGATGTGGCCGATGAGCTCGTCCGAGCCGTTGCCGCAGACGATCCGCGCCGGGTCCAGCCCAAAGCGGGCGCCGATGGCATTGCGCAGCGCGGTGCTGCCGCCGTCGGGGTAGCGGTGCAGCTCACCGGCCAGCTTCGTATAAGCCGCCTGCGCCCCCGGCGGCACGCCGAAGGCGCCCTCGTTGGAGGAAAGCTTGATGATCCGGTTGACGCCCGGGATCTTCGATTCCCCGCCGACATAGGGCTCGATCGACAGGATGCTGGGGCGTGGCAGCAAAGCGGACATCAGCCTTGGTCTCCTCTCTCGGGCACCGCGTAGAAACCCAGCGGCAGGGCTCGGTCCACCGGCAGGCCCACAAGGCGGGGGTCGTCGGCCGTCAGCACGCCATCCACCTCGACCAGCGCCCGCAGCACCCCGCCGTCGCGGCGGAGCTGCAGCATCCGCGGCGGCAGCCCGGCCGCGGTCAGCGCCGCCGCCAGCTGCGCCCGGCTGCGGTCGCCGGAGGCCTCGATCCGCAGCAGCGACCGGTCGGCTCCGCTCGGGTCCGGCGCACCGGGGGCGACGGCGAGCGCCTCGGTCAGGCCCTCGGTCCCGGCGGCATGAAAGGGCAGCCGGGCGATCACCTGCAGCCGCGGGCTGTCGAGGCTCGTCCACCAGGCGGCCTCGGGCGCCTCGGCCTCCTCGGGCAGCGGCAGCACCGCCACCTGGGCCTCCCCGGCGGCGACGGCCGAAAGCACGCGGGCGGCGGTGGGCAGGCTGCGCAGCGGCGTCAGGCTGCCGAAATGCTCGCGCGCCAGCCGCTCATGCTCCGGCCCCCGGGCATAGACCGCGACGGAGAAGCCGCCCTGCTGGGCGGAGGAGGAGGCCAGCAGCTCCCGCCAGAGCCGCATCAGCGCGGTGGCCGGCAGCGCCCCCGTGTGGCGGGACAGCAGCCTGCGCATGATCATCGCCTCCCGCCCCGGGCGCAGCGGGCTGGGGCTGCCGGCCTTGGCGCGGCTGGCGGCCAGCCGGGCGACCACGGCGGCGCGGCGCATCACCAGCGCGTGCAGCGCATCGTCCAGGGCATCGATCTCCGCCCGCGCCTGGGCGAGCGGGTTCGGCGGTGGCGCATCCGCTGCCGCAGCAGGGACGCCATCGGGGGCGGGTTCGGGCGCTGGCGCCAATTCGCTGTCTGAGGATGTCATGTCCGGGACGTCTTTCGCGGCAGCAATAGACGTGACTCCGCCCCGCGCCAAGGCTCCACGCCCTCCCCTGGCGCCCGACCCTGCCCCCTTCCCTCGGCGGCAACCGTTGAAGACCCGCCCCGGGGAGCCTATTCCTGGCACCCAAGCCAGTAGAACCGAGCATGTCAGCACCCGTCGTCCCGCTTCCCCAGGTTGACCACCAGCGCGCCCTCTTCGCGGAGGGCCTGGCGCTCGACTGCGGCATGGTCATCGCCCCCATGGCGGTCGCCTACCAGACCTATGGCACCCTGAACGCCGCCCGGACCAATGCCATCCTGGTCTGCCATGCGCTGACCGCGGACCAATATGTTTCCGACATCAATCCGCTGACCGGCCGCGCCGGCTGGTGGGACACCATCGTCGGTCCCGGACTGCCGCTGGATACCGACCGCTATTTCCTGATCTGCGCCAATGTCCTCGGCGGCTGCATGGGCAGCACCGGCCCGCGGGAGGAGATGACCGACCCGGAAGGCCGGCCGATGGGCCGCCCCTGGGGCACGGATTTCCCCAATATCACCATCCGCGACATGGTCCGGGCCCAGAAGCTGCTGGTCGACCGCCTCGGCATCGAGCGCCTGCTGGCCGTCATCGGCGGCTCAATGGGCGGGATGCAGGTGCTGGAATGGGCGGCGACCTTCCCGGATGCGGTCTATGCCGCCGCCCCGATCGCGACGGCCGCCTATCACAGCGCCCAGAACATCGCCTTCAACGAGGTCGGCCGCGCCGCCATCCATTCCGATCCCGACTGGCGCGGCGGCCGCTACTGGGAGGATGGCGGGATCCCGGCCAAGGGCCTCTCGGTCGCCCGGATGGTCGCCCATATCACCTACCTGTCGGAACAGGCGCTGACCCGGAAGTTCGGCCGCCGGCTGCGCGGCGCCAGCTCGCTCACCTTCCTTGAGGATGTCTTCGAGGTGGAGAGCTACCTGCGCCACCAGGGCAGCACCTTTGTCCGCCGCTTCGACGCGAACAGCTACCTGACCATCACCCGCGCCATGGACTACTTCGACCTGGCCTCGGAACACGGCGGCGACCTTTCGGCCGCCTTCCGGGGGACGAAGACCCGCTTCTTCGTCTCCTCCTTCTCCTCCGACTGGCTCTTCCCGACCAGCGAGAGCCGCGCCGTGGTCCGTGCCCTGAACGCGGCGGCGGCCAATGTCAGCTTCGTCGAGATCGCTTCCGACAAGGGCCACGACGCCTTCCTGCTGGAGGAACCCGACTTCCACCGGGCACTCGGCGGCTTCCTCGCCGGCTGCGCCGATCGGCTGGGCGTCTGAAGCCGCCCGCCATCCCTTCCATTCACCCTCAGGATCTCCGCCATGCCGCCCAAAACCGGCCCCAATGACGGAATCATCGGCCAGGCCGCGGCCCTCGCCCGCGAATTCGCCCCCGAGCTCGATGCCGTCCTGCTGACCCAGTTCCCCGATGCCGAGACGCTGGACCTCTACCGGCCCGGCGAGACCGACATCGCCACCGTCACCGCGGTGAACCGCGCCGTCGCCGCGGCCCTCGCGGCCAGCGGCGTCCGCGTCTTCGTCCAGCGGGCCGACCGCGCCGCCTTCCGCCGTTGGATGGATGGCCGCATCGACACGCCGGAGAACCGCCTCGCCTGGCGCGACCGCGCGCGCATCCTGGGCGGTGCCGCGGCGCTGGAGGCGCTGGGCCTCGATGCCGCGCTGATCCCGGCGCAGCCCAAGCTCGGCACCGTGCCCGGCCCGCTGGCCGATCGCCTGGTCGCCGCCTTCGCCGAGGAGGATGGCGCCGGCTTCGAGGAACTGGCCCATGCGCTGCTGGCCGCGACCCGGACCGGCGTGCTGGAACTCGCCGTCCGCAAGGCCGCCGACCGGCTGGGCGAGGACATGGCCGAGGATCTCGTCGGCGCGCTGCTGGCCGTCGCCGAGGGCGCCGAGGCCGGCCCCTCCGGCTGGGCCGAGCTGGTCGCCCTGCCCGTCGCCCTGGTGCAGGGCGCGGTGCCGGATGCGGCGGAGCTGGGCGCCGGCATGATTGCCGCCGGCATCCTGCCCGCGACCCTGGAGCTGCGCTTCCTGCCCGGCTGGCGCTCGCCCGAGGCGCTGTCCCGGCTGGACCCCGCCGCCCTGCGCCGCGTGCTGCTCGACCTGGTCGCCGGCGCCGAGCCGCGCGACCTGCCGCCCGCCGATACCGACGAGCTGGCCAATGCCGGCTTCGGCATCCTGCTCGGCCTGCAGCTCGACTGGACCATCCCGACCTGGGAGGAGATCGCCGCCGAAGGCCCGCCCGAGCTGGACGAGGAGGACGAGAATCCTGAGGAGGGCCAGCGCGCCCTCGCCTTCGACCGCTGGCGCGCCGCCACCTTCGAGGCCGGCGGCTGCGTGCCGCTGGCCCTCGTCCCGCCTTCCGAGGTCGGTGACGAGATCGGCGACTTCCTCGGCGAGGCCGGGCAGCAGACGGCGGGGATCGAGGATATCCGCGACTTCGTCGCCATGGCCCGGCAGGAAGCCCCGGGCGAGGAGATCGTCTGCCGGCCGGAAGTGATCGGCGATGGGCTGGAGCTGTCGCTCTACACCACCGATGGCCGGTTCCTCGACAGCCTCAGCCTGGCCGCCGATGAGTTGCCGGCGCGGGCGGAGGAGATGCCCCGGCTGCTCGAGGCCTTCGTCGTCGTGGTGAAGGATGCGCCGGGGCGCTGAGGCGGAATGGCGGGGTGCCGCGCACCCCGCCAAGCCTGACTAGCGGACCTGCGGCCGCTGCCCCTGGTCGGCCGCCGGTGCGGTGGCCGATGGGGCCTGGTTCGCGGTGACCCGCCAGACGGTGTTCGACAGGTCGTCGGCGACGATCAGCGCGCCCCGCGGGTCCACCGAGACCCCGACCGGCCGGCCCCGGGTATTGCCCTCGCCGTTCAGGAACCCCGAGACGACATCGACCGGATCGCCGGCCGGCTTGCCATCCCGGAAGGGCACGAAGACCACCCGGTAGCCGACCGGGTTGTTGCGGTTCCAGCTGCCATGCTGGCCGACGAAGACCCCATCCGCGAAAGCCGTGCCCATGGCCGGGGTGGAGAAGGCCAGGCCCAGCGCCGCCACATGCGACCCGAGCGCGTAATCCGGCGCGATCGCCGAGGCGACCTTCGCGGGATTCTGCGGCTGCGCCCGGTTGTCGACATTCTGGCCCCAGTAGCTGAAGGGCCAGCCGTAGAAGGCCCCCTCCCGCACCGAGGTCAGGTAATCCGGCACCAGGTTGGGACCGATCTCGTCCCGCTCGTTCGCCACCGCGAAGAGCTGGCCGGTGCCCGGCTGGATCGCCAGCGCGGTCGGGTTGCGCAGCCCGGTCGCATAGGGCCGGTGCGCGCCGGTCTGGATATCGATCTGCCAGACCATGGCCCGGTCGATCTCGGCATCCATCCCGCGCTCGGTGATGTTGCTGTTGGAGCCGATGCCGACATAGAGGAAGCGGCCGTCGGCGCTGGCGGCCATCGCCTTGGTCCAGTGATGGTTGATCGCCGAGGGCAGGTCGGTGAGCGTCACCGGCGGTCCGCTGGCCTGAGTCTGGCCGTCCCGGTAGTCGAAGCGCACCACCGCGTCCTGGTTGGCGACATAGAGCTTGCCATCGACCAGCGCGAGCCCATAGGGCGCGTTGAGATGGTCGGCGAAGATGCCCTTCATCTCGTAGGTGCCGTCGCCATCGGCATCCCGCAGCAGCGTCAGCCGGTTGCCGCCGGGCACCGAGGTCTTGCCCAGGCTCTTGATGAAGCCGGCGATGATGTCCTTGGGGCGCACGGTCGGCGCATTGCCGCCGGCACCTTCCGCGACCAGGATATCGCCATTGGGCAGCACCAGGGTCTGCCGCGGGATGCGGAGATCGGTGGCGATGGCGGCGATCCGGTAGCCCTGCGGCACCGTGGGCAGGTCATTGCCCCAGCTCGCCGGGCGGGGAATCTGCATGGAAGGCAGCAGGCCGCGATGCGGTTCCGGCAGGGGTGGGTTGGCGCCATGCTGTTCCGGTCCGGCATCGCCGTCACAGGCCGCGAGGGTGAGCGCGACGGCGCCCATGAGAAGAGCCGAGCGCATCATGCCACCTCTTTCGCGTGAAACCCGGAATAGCCGGTCCAGGCCGCGGCGAGCGCCAGGGCCGCGACGACCGCCGAGAGATAAAGGCCTTCCGGCATGATCGCCCAGGCATCCTTGGCATGGACCAGGGCATTGACGAAGCCGAGCACCCACATGGCCAGCAGCAGGAGGCAATAGAGCACCAGCCGGCCCCGCTGCGCCGTACCGCGGCGGAACAGGTTGACCAGTGCCCAGAGCACGGCGAAGGCGCTGAAGAACAGCCCCCCGGCGATCAGCCAGGACGAGAAATTGGCCCATTGCACATGGAAGCTGCCCCGGTAGGCGAGGTCGCTGAACAGCGCCCCCAGGAACAGCGGCAGCGGGAAGGCGAGCAGCAGGGAATGCAGCGGATGCAACGGCCGTAATGGGGCCGAGGCGGATAGGGCAACCATGGAGTCTCCTCTCAGGCCTGGGCACGGCCGGATGGCCGGCTTCGGCAAAGGCGCTGAGGGGCAGCGAATGACCGGCCGCCAAGTTGCGTGACGAAGCAAGTTTCCGCGGTCGGCGGTCCCGGCTGGACGCGGAGGAAGCGCCTAGTGCGCCCCGGTCATCTCCACCAGCTCGATCACCAGCCCCGCCGTGCTCGCCGGGTCGAGGAAGGCGATGCGGTGGCCGCCATGGCCGCTGCGCGGCACCTCGTCCTTCAGCCTGATGCCCTTGCCCTTCAGCTCGGCCAGCGCCGCCTCGATGTCGTCAACCTCCAGGCAGATGTGGAACAGTCCCTCGCCGCGGGTGCGGATCCATTCGGCGGTGGCGCCGGTCTCGTCCTGCGGCTCCAGCAGTTCCAGCGCGCTTTCGCCGATCGGCAGCATCGCCAGACGGATCTTGTGCTCCGGTAGCGTCTCCTCGTGGTCGCAGCCGATCCCGAGCGTCGCCAGCGTATCCCGCACCGCATCCAGGTTGCGGATGGCGATGGCCACATGTTCGATGCGCTTGATCTTCATCGGAGCCTCCTTGAACCGGCGCCAAGGGTGATACCCTGCCGGCCAGAACGGAAGGGGGAAGCAACCATGGTCCGGATCGCCCGCCGCAGCCTGCTTGCCGCGACGCTCGCTACGCCCAGCCTTGCCGCAACCGAAGCCCCGGCCGGAGCCCCTTGGCCCAGCCGCGGCCTGGTCTGGGTGGTGCCCTTCGCCGCCGGCGGCATCACCGACAGCTCCTCCCGCGTCGTCGCCCAGCGGCTCTCGCAGATCCTCGGCCAGCCCATCGTGGTGGAGAACCGCCCCGGCGCCGGCGGTACCATCGGCACCGAGGCGGTGGCCCGGGCGCCGGCCGATGGCCTGACCCTGCTCTACGGCAGCCAGGGGCCGATCGCCGCCGCCCCGGCGCTGTATCCCGGCCTGCGCTACGACCCGAAGCGGGACTTCATCCCGGTCCAGGGCCTCGGCGCCTCGCCCAACATGGTGGTCACCAGCCCGGGCCGGCCCTGGCGCAGCATGGCGGAACTGGTCGCCGCCGCCCGGGCGCAGCCGGAGACGCTGACCTATGCCTCCACCGGCATCGGCACCGCGCCGCATCTGGCCGTCGAGATGCTGCAGCAGGTGACCGGCATCCGGCTGATCCATGCGCCCTATGCCAATGGCGCCCAGGCGGTGAACGACGTCATCGGCGGCCGGGTGGACGTGATGTGGGACTACCCGCTGACCAGCATCCCGCATGTCCGCGACGGCAGGCTGCGGGCGCTGGCCGTGACCGACAGCCAGCGCGTCCGCCTGGCGCCCGACGTCCCCACCATGGCCGAGGCCGGCTTCCCCGAGGCCGAATTCCTGCCCTGGGCCGGGCTTTTCGTTCCCGCCCAGACGCCGGCGCCGGTCGTCGGCCGCCTGGCCGCCGGGCTGCGCCAATCGATGCAGGACCCGCGGGTGCAGGAATTCTTCGACGGCACCGCGACGGTGCTCTGGCCCGGGATGGGTCCCGACCGCTTCAAGGCCTTCCTCGAGGACGAATGGCCGCGGATCGCCGCCCTGGTCGCCCGCTCCGGCGCGCGGCCGGGCTGAGGCCCCGGGCCTGGCTTGCACCCGCCCGGCCCGGCGGCTAGAGCCAGCCCTCCGCGACGCCTTGCACAGGAAATCCCCGCATGAGCGAGTCCGGCCACCGGCGCGAACGCACCATCGTGCTGGATACCGAGACCACCGGCCTCGACCCCGCCACCGGCGACCGCGTCATCGAGGTCGCGGCGATCGAGCTGGTCAACCTGATGCCCACCGCCCAGGTCTATCACGTGCTGATCGACCCGGAGCGCGACATCCCGCCCGAGGCCAGCAAGGTGCACGGCTTCACCATCGACATGCTGCGCGGCAAGCCGAGGTTCGCCGAGGTCGCCGCCGGGCTGGTCGAATTCCTCGGCGATGCGCCCATCGTCGCGCATAACGCGCCCTTCGACTTCGGCTTCCTCGACAATGAATTCCGCCTCGCCGGGCTGCCGCCGCTCGACCGCGCCCGCATGGTCGATAGCCTGATGCTGGCCAAGCAGCGCTACCCCGGCATGCCGAACAGCCTCGATGCGCTCTGCCGCCGCCTCGGCGTCGACAATTCGATGCGGGATAGCCACAACGCCCTGCTCGACGTGAAGCTGCTGGCCCAGGTCTATCTGGAGCTCATGGGCGGCCGGCAACCCGGCTTCGTCCTGGCGCTCAACATGGCCGGCCCGACGGTGGTGCTGGATGGCTTGAGCAAGCCCCGCACCCCCCGCCCCATCCTGCCGACCGAGGCGGAGCTGGCGGCCCATGCCGCTTTCCTCGGCAAGCTGAAGGAGCCACTCTGGCTGCAATAGCAACCGGAGGAACCCAAGGCATGTCCCAGCTGCACGGCAAGGTCGCCCTCGTCACCGGCGCGGCCTCCGGCATCGGTGCCGCCTGCGCCCGCACCCTGGCGCGCGAAGGCGCCAAGGTCCTGCTGACCGACCTCGACGACCACCGCGGCGAGGCGCTGGCCGCGAGCATCCGGGACGCCGGCGGCGAGGCCGCCTATCTCCACCAGGACGTCACCGAGGAGGACCGCTGGATCGAGGTCGTCGCCGCGGCGGAAGCCCGCTTCGGCAAGCTCGACGTGCTCGTCTCCAATGCCGGCATCGGCATCATGACCAGCATCGTCGACATGACCCTGGCCGATTGGCGCCGGCAGATGGCGATCAACGTCGATGGCGTCTTCCTCTCGGTGAAGCATTCCATCCCCGCCATGCGCCGGGCCGGGGGCGGATCGATCGTGCTGATCTCCTCGGTCGCCGGGCTGCGCGGCTCGGCCGGGCTGGCCGGCTATTCCGCGACCAAGGGCGCGGTGCGGCTCTTTGCCAAATCCGTGGCGCTCGAATGCGCGCGGGAGAATATCCGCTGCAACAGCGTCCATCCCGGCATCATCGAGACCCCGATCTGGGAGAAGATCCCGACCGGCGCCACCGGCCAAAGCCGCAACGCCCCGCTCGACCCACGGGCGATCGCCCTGGCCAGCGTGCCGACCGGCGTACTCGGCCAGCCGCAGGATATCGCCGATGGGGTGCTCTTTCTCGCCTCCGACCAGTCCCGCTACGTCAACGGGTCGGAGCTGGTGATCGATGGGGCGCAGACGGCGGGCCGGGTCGGCAGCATCGCCAAAC
The DNA here is from genome assembly GCF_979252845.1 of Belnapia sp. AC561. Classification (NCBI taxonomy): domain Bacteria; kingdom Pseudomonadati; phylum Pseudomonadota; class Alphaproteobacteria; order Acetobacterales; family Roseomonadaceae; genus Belnapia; species Belnapia sp. AC561. Next base: position 76,807 of record NZ_CEEDBP010000020.1, on the reverse strand, counting down.
CGTAACGGGGCGGAGCCCGGCGTGGGGCCTGGCCCGCCGGATTTGCCCTTCCCCCGCACCCATGGCTAACTGACATTTCAGTCGTCTCGGTTCGTAGCCCAGGGGAACCATCATCCATGCCGGAAGCGCCGACGCCCTCGCAATTGCGGCCCCTGGCGTCGCCCGCCCCTGATCGCCTGGTGGAATACTCCGCGCCCATCGGCGACTCGGTCAAGACCACCACCTGCTACATGTGCGCCTGCCGCTGCGGCATCCGGGTGCATCTGAAGGATGGCCAGGTCCGCTACATCGAGGGCAATCCGGACCACCCGGTGAACAAGGGCGTGCTCTGCGGCAAGGGCAGCGCCGGGATCATGACGCAGTACTCCCCGGCGAAGCTGCGCGCCCCCCTGAAGCGCATCGGACCGCGCGGCTCGGGCGAATATGCCGAGATCAGCTGGGAGGAGGCGCTGGAGACCGCGACGGGCTGGCTGAAGCACGTGCGGGAGACCGATCCGCGCCAGCTCGCCTTCTTCACCGGCCGCGACCAGTCGCAGAGCCTGACCGGCTTCTGGGCCGCGCAATTCGGCACCCCGAATTTCGCCGCGCATGGCGGTTTCTGCTCGGTCAACATGGCGGCCGGCGGGCTCTACACCATCGGCGGATCGTTCTGGGAATTCGGCGAGCCCGATTGGGACCGCGCCAAGTACTTCCTGATGTTCGGCGTCGCCGAGGACCACGACAGCAATCCGATCAAGATGGGGCTGTCGAAGATGAAGGCGCGCGGCGCCAAATTCATCTCGGTCAACCCGGTCCGCACCGGCTATTCCGCCATCGCCGACGAATGGGTCGGCATCCGCCCCGGCACCGATGGGCTGTTTGCCCTGTCGCTCGCGCATGAGCTGCTGCGCACCGACCACATCGACCTCGAATTCCTCGCCCGCTACACCAATGCGAGCTGGCTGGTGGTGCGCAATCCCGGCGGCGCCGACGACGGGCTGTTCGCCCGCGACGAGGCCGGCAAGCCGATGGCCTGGGACCGCAGCCGCGGCGCCATCGATGCCTCGATGGCGGATCTCTCCGCCGTCATGGTCGGCGACTTCACGCTGCCGGACGGCCGGAAAGCGCAGCCGGTCTTCCAGCTCATGGCGGAACGCTACCTGGCGCCGGAATATGCGCCCGAGGCGGTCGCCGAGTGCTGCGGCATCGACGCCGCCCGCATCCGCACCATCGCCGCCGAGATCGCCGACGTCGCCTTCAACCAGGCGATCACGCTCGAACAGCCCTGGACCGATGTCTGGGGCCGCCGGCACGAGACCATGGTCGGCCGCCCGGTCGCCTTCCACGCCATGCGCGGCATCTCGGCGCATTCCAACGGCTTCCATTCCTGCCGCGCGCTGCACCTGCTGCAGATGCTGCTCGGCGCGGTCGATACCCCCGGCTCCTGGCGCTACAAGTCACCTTTCCCGCGGCCGATCCCGCCCGGCCCCGGCCCGGCCGGCAAGGGCGCCAAGCCGAATACCCCGCTGGCGGGCAATATCCTCTCCTTCCCGCAGGGGCCGGACGACCTGCTGGTGGACGACGACGGCAATCCGCTGCGGATCGACAAGGCCTTCTCCTGGGATGCGCCGCTGGCGCTGCACGGGATGATGCATACGGTCATCGGCAATGCCGGCATCGGCGACCCGTACAAGATCGACACGCTCTTCATGTTCATGGCCAACATGGCCTGGAACAGCGCGATGAACCCCGGCGAGGTCATCCGCATCCTTACCGAGCAGCAGCCGGACGGCGAATACACCATCCCGCACGTCATCTACTCCGATGCCTACTACTCGGAGACGGTGCCCTATGCCGACCTGATCCTGCCGGACACCACCTACCTGGAACGCTGGGACTGCATCAGCATCCTCGACCGGCCGATCGGCAGCGCGCATGGCGCCGGCGATGCCATCCGCCAGCCGGTGCTCAAGCCGGACCGCGACGTGCGACCCTTCCAGGACGTGCTGATCGACCTCGGCTCCCGCCTCGGCCTGCCCGCCTTCACCAGGCCGGACGGCAGCCCGCGCTGGAAGGACTACCCCGACTACATCGTCAACCATGAGCGCATGCCCGGCGTCGGCCCGCTCGCCGGCTTCCGCGGCGCGGATGGCACGAAGAAGGGCGTCGGCGAGCCGAACCAGGACCAGCTGCAGCGCTACATCGACAATGGCTGCTTCTGGCGCGACCACCTGCCGCCGGAGCAATCCTATTTCAAGCATTCCAACAAGGATTACCTCGAGCAGTCCAAGGCCATGGGGCTGATGGGCAAGTCCGATCAGATCGTCATGCAGATCTGGTCCGAGCCGCTGCAGAAATTCCGCCTCGCCGCGGAGGGCCATGGCGCCAAGCAGCCGCCGGACCGGCTGCGGGAGCGGGTGCGCACCTATTGCGACCCGCTGCCCATCTGGTACGCGCCGCTCGAGCACACTGGCCAGGACCTCGGAGAGTTCGGCCTCTCGGCCATCACCCAGCGGCCGATGGCGATGTATCATTCCTGGGGTTCGATGAATGCCTGGCTGAAGCAGATCCTCGGCTCCAACAAGCTCTACATGGCGCGGGCCCGCGGCGCCGCGTTGGGCATCGACCAGGACGACTGGGTCTGGGTCGAGAGCCGCGCCGGGCGCCTCAAGTGCCAGGTGGCGCTGATGGAGGGCGTGAACCCCGACACGGTCTGGACCTGGAACGCCATCGGCAAGCGCTCCGGCGCCTGGAACCTCGACCCCGACAGCACGGAATCGACCAAGGGCTTCCTGCTGAACCACGTCATCAGCGAATGGCTGCCCGCCCAGGAAGGCTTCCGCCAGGCCAATGCCGACCCGGTCACCGGCCAGGCCGCCTGGTACGACCTGCGGGTGAAGGTCAGCAAATGCGCCCCCGGGGAGGAGGGCATCACCAGCCCCCACCCGGATACGCTGGCCCTGCCGCCGCATATGCCGAGCCGTCCCGACATCCTCCGCTATTCAACGAAGGCCAAGCCGTGACCTGCCTGCCCGAGATCACCCCCGGCCAGAAGAAGCTTGGCCTCGTCATCGACCTCGACACCTGCGTCGGCTGCCAGGCCTGCGCGACCAACTGCAAGGAATGGAACAGCTCCGGCCACAGCGGCCCGCTGCCCGACCTGAAGCCCTATTCCGCCGGGGCCGAGGGCGTCTGGTTCAACCGCGTCCATAGCTACGAGGCCGGCGAGGGCGGCGACGGCCGCACCGTCCACTTCCCCCGCAGCTGCCTGCATTGCGAGACCCCCGCCTGCGTCACGGTCTGCCCCACCGGCGCCTCCTACAAGCGGATCGAGGACGGCATCGTCCTGGTGGACCACGATACCTGCATCGGCTGCGGCCTGTGTGCCTGGGCCTGCCCCTATGGCGCGCGGGAGATGGACGAGGATGAGGGGGTGATGAAGAAATGCACCCTCTGCATCGACCGCATCTACAACGAGACCATCCCCGAGGCGCAGCGCCAGCCCGCCTGCGTGCTCACCTGTCCGACCAGTGCCCGCCACTTCGGCGACCTCGGCGACCCGAACAGCGATGTCAGCAAGCTGGTCGCCGAGCGCGGCGGCCAGGACCTGATGCCGGAGCTGGGCTACAATCCGGTCAACAAGTACCTGCCGCCGCGCAAGCGCAGCAGCGTTGCCGCCATGCCGGCCGAAGCCGTGCCCACCGCGATGGACATCAAGAACCCGCTGCTGCGCTGGATGGACAAGGTCCTGACGCGATGAATCCTGCGCCTTCCATCGTCTTCTTCACCACGGCGTCCGGCGCCGGCTACGGCTTGCTGTTCTGGCTCGGCCTGCTGCGGCCGCTGGGCGTGGTGCCGGCGACCCCGGCTTTCGCCCTGGTCTGCCTAGTGCTGGCGCTGCTGCTGATCACCGCCGGCCTCGCCTCCTCGACCCTGCACCTCGGCAACCCGATGCGGGCCTGGCGGGCCTTCAGCCAGTGGCGGTCCTCCTGGCTGTCGCGGGAAGGCGTGGCCGCGGTCGCCACCTATGTCCCGGCGATCGCCTTCGGCGCGGCGCTGCTGGCGGACCTGCCGGGCCTCGCCACCCTCGCCGGGCTGCTGGCGGCGGTGGGCGCCGCGGTGACGGTCTGGTGCACCGCCATGATCTATGCCTCGTTGAAGCCCATCCGGCAGTGGCACCACCCCTTGGTGGCGCCGGGCTATCTGCTGCTGGCGGCCTATTCCGGCATGGCGTTGCTGGCCGGTGTCTCGGCGCTGGGCGGCGTGGTCGGCGGCCCGGCCTCCTTCATCATCACCCTCGGCCTGGCCGGGCTGGTCCTCAAGCTGTTCTACTGGCGGATGATCGATGGCGGCGCCCCGATCGCCACCGCCGAGAGCGCCACCACCCTCGGCTTCATCGGCAAGGTCCGGCCGCTCGACCCGCCGCATACCGAAAGCAACTGGCTGCTGCGGGAGATGGGCTTCCGCGTCGCCCGCAAGCATGCCGCCACCTTGCGGACCATCGTGCTGGTCGGCGGCTTCGCCCTGCCGATCCTGCTCGCCCTGCTGGCGACGCAGATCGGTGGCGGCGTGGCGCTGCCGGCCCTGGCACTCGGCGCCCTGCTGGCCCTGGCCGGCCTGCTGGTCGAACGCTGGCTGATGTTCGCCGAGGCGACCCATACGGTGACGCTCTACTACTCCGGACGTTAACGGGGGCTTGCATCCCGGCCCCGCCATCCGCCACGCTGCCCAGCGGGATGGCAAAAAGGGCTGGGATGATGCGACTTCGCGCGCGATGGATGGCGGCTGCCTCAATTCTGGCCCTGGCGGCCGGCAGCCCGGCCGTTCAGGCCGCCGACCTCACCATCGCGGTGGGCGGCGCCTTCACCTCCATGGACCCGCATTTCTTCGACCTCTCGCCGAACCATGCCCTCACCTGGCATGTCTTCGACCGGCTGGTGCACCCCGATCTCGACCAGCGCCCGGCCCCCGGCCTCGCCACCTCCTGGCGCGCCGTCGACGAGCTGACCTGGGAATTCAAGCTGCGCGAGGGCGTCCGCTTCCAGGACGGCACCCCCTTCACGGCGGACGACGTGGTCTTCACCTTCGCCCGCGCGCCCAACGTGCCGAACAGCCCGACCTCCATGGGCCAGTACATCCGCCCGGTGACCCGGCTGGAGGTGGTCGATGCCCATACCATCCGCCTCCATACCGCGGAGCCGGTGCCGCTGATCCCGCAGATGATGGGCAGCTTCTCCATCATCGGCCGACGCCAGGGCGAGGTGAACGGCCAGGCGCTCGGCACCGCCGACTACAACAGCGGCCGCGCCGCCATCGGCACCGGCCCCTACAAGCTGGCCTCCTTCGCCATCGGCGACCGTGCCGTCTTCACCCGCAACCCGGACTGGTGGGGGCCGAAGCAGGACTGGGACCGCGTCACCTACCGCCTCATCAGCAACGACAGCGCCCGCGTCGCCGCGCTGCAATCCGGCGACGTCGATGCGATCGACACGGTGCCGACCCGCGACGTCGAGCGCATCCGCCGCGACGCGCGGCTGACGGTGCAAGCGCGCCCCGGCCTCCGCCTGATCTACCTCTACGTCGATGCCAACCGGCCGCAGTCGCCCTACGCCACCGACCGCGACGGCAAGGTGCTGCCGCAGAACCCGCTGCGCGACGTCCGCGTCCGCCAGGCGCTCAGCCTCGCCATCAACCGGGAGGGCATCCGCCGGCAGATCATGGAGGGCAATTCGCTGCCCACCGGCCAGGCCATGCCGGAGGGCAGCATGGGCTACGACCCCTCCATCCGGGTGCCGCCCTACGACGTGGACGCCGCGAAGAAGCTGCTGGCCGAGGCCGGCCTGCCGGATGGCTTCAACCTCACCCTGCACGGGCCGAACGACCGCTACGTGAACGACGACGGCATCGTCCAGGCGATCGCCCAGATGTGGTCCCGCATCGGCGTCCGCACCGCGGTCTCGACCAGCCCGGCCAGCGTCTTCTTCACCGCCGGCGGGGTGCGCGACGAGCACACGATCTCGCTCACCGGCTGGTCGACCTCGACCGGCGAGCCCGACACCCACCTGTCGCTGATGCTGGCGACGCCGGACCCGCAGCGCGGCCGCGGCACCCGCCTCCGCCCCTCCCACTACAGCAACCCCGACCTCGACCGGCTGGTGGACCGGGCGCTGACCACCATCGAGAACGAGGCGCGAGAGAAGCTGTATTTCGAGGCCATCCGCATCGGCTTCCAGCGCGACGCGGCGGTGATCCCGATCCACCACCAGGTCAATGTCTGGGCCATGCGCAAGGGCCTGACTTATACGCCGCAGCTGTCCGAGCAGACCCGCGCCATGGAATTCAGCCTGGCGCGATAGTCCGGGGCCTCACCGCAGCAGGCTGAGACCCGAAAACAGGCCGCGCAAGGCGTCGAGCCCCTGCCCGGCCAGCGCGCCGTCGAAGGGCCGGCCCGCCGCGGTGCCGCGGGCGGCGCCCAGGGCCAGCCGGTCCTGGCCCAGCTCCGCCGGAGACAGGCGGCCATTGCCGTCGTAGTCCAGGCTCTCGACCAGCAGCCGCGCCGCCAGCACCCCGGCCAGCCCGGCCGCCCCCGTCGTCGCGCCGAGCCTCTCCACCGAGGCGCCCTCCTGCAGGGCAACGACCCAGCCGAGCCCGCGCACCAGCCGCGCCACCTCGGCGGCACCCAGCTGCCCATCGCCCGAGACATCCGCCTGCACCACCAAGGCGCCGAGGCAGGTCGCCGCATCGGCGGTACAAGCGGCCTCGAGGTGCTCCAGCCCCGCCAGCAGGGCGAAGCCCTCGCCATGCTGCGCCGCCAGCGCGGCCGGGACCGTGGCGCAGCGCTGCCAGCGCATCACCGGTGCCGCGCCCGGCAGCAGGTCGTCGCGGGTCTTGGCCTCCGGCTCGGCCGTCTCCAGCGCCTCCCCGGCAAGGCGCAGCAGCAGCCGTGGTGCCGCTGCCCCGCCCGCAGTGCCGAGGCTCCAGCCCGCCATCTCCCGCAGGCCGGTGAAGCGCAGCAGCCGGCCATGGCCCGTGACCGGCACCCGCGCCGCCGCCCGTGCCGTCACCTGCAGCAGGGCGACGGGGCTGGCGCATTCGCCCTGCACCCAGCTGCCCTGCAGCCCCTCCGGCAATCCCTGCCCCAGCGCCAGGCCCGGCGCCAGCAGCAGCCACGCGGCCAGCCACCTCATTGCAGCACGAGTTCCTGGCCGGTGCAGAGATCGGCACCCGGCAGCCGCAGCTCCCGTCCGTCGCGGAACACCGCGGTCAGGTCCGCCTGGCAATGCTCAGGCCCTGCCGGCAGATCCTCCGGCGGGGCGAAGTCGAGGCTCTCGCCCGCCCCCAGCACGCTCTGCCCGAGCCGGTCCGGCCCACGCTGCGCCGCGCCGGCGGGGTCGGCGTAGAGCTCCACCACCGGCAGGGCCGCGGCATTGCGCAGCCGGACGCTGCCCTGCCGCAGCGCCGCCTTCTCCGGCCCGGCCGCCTCCGCCGGCGGCGCCAGCCGCTCCTCCAGGGTCCAGCCCGGCCGCAAGGTGATGGTGCTTGCGGCGCAGATATCGACGCCGCGCCGTTCCTCCGCCGAGCGGTTCTCGAAGATGATCCGCAGATCCGCCTGGCAGCTGCCCTCGAGGCTGACCACCTGCCGGCCCCCCGGCGCCAGCACCGCATCGCCCAGCACATCGGGGCCCCAGCTGTCGCTCTCGGCCGGGGAGACGAAGGCCCGCTGCACCGGCTGGCTGAAGCCGTTCACCAGCGTCACCTGGCGCGAAGCCCCCTCGGCCACCGCGGCCCGGCCGAAGGCCACCGCCGGCGCGGCGCAGACATCGAGGCCGCGCTGCACCTCCTCCCGGTCATCCTCGAAGACCGCGCGCAGGTCCCAGGCGCAGCCCGCGCCCCGCAGCCGCAACCGGAAATCGGCCCGCGGCTCGACCATGCTGGAGCCCAGCCGGTCGCCCCCCCAGGCGTCGCTGTCGGCCGCGCCGCCTGCCGTGCGGGCATAAAGCTCGCGCAGGGTGCGGCGGCCCTGGTTGGTCACCGTCACCTCGCGCAGCGGCAGGCCGGAATCGCCGAAGGTCAGCCGCGGCACCCGGCAGATGTCCAGACGCTCCCGCACCTCCTCCACCGCATCGTTGAAGACTGCGCGGATGTCGAAGACGCAGCCGGGCAGGTTGCGCAGCCGCAGCCGCAGGGTATCGCCGGCCGAGACGATCTCGCTGCCCAGCCGGTCCGGCCCCCAGCCGGTGGTTCCCCGCCCTGCCGGCCTGGTGCCGGGCGCGGCCAGGTAGAGCTCCCGCAGGCCCTCGTCGGACTGATTGACCACCTCCACCTCCCGCCGGGGGCCGGTATCGGCGAAGGTCACGCGCGGGTTGCGGCAGACGTCCAGTCGCCGGCGCATCTCGTCGCCACCCTCGAAGGTCGCCCGGACCTCGAAGGCGCAGTCCCGGGTGCGGCCCAGCGTGACGCGCAGGGTGGCGCGCGGCGGCAGCACGTTCGAGCCCAGCCGGTCCGGCCCTTCCTGCTCCGCGCCGGGGCGGAAGATGTACAGCTCCTGCAGGCTGCGGTCGGTCTCGTTCGCCACCGTCGCTTCCCGCGCCGCCGCGGCGGGCGGGGCGGCGGGCGCCTGCGCCCAGGCCGGCCCGCCCAGCATGAGGAGCCCCGCCAGTATCACGCGCCGCATGGGAATCCCCTGAATCGTTCCCGTCAGCATTGCGGCGCAAAACGGCAGGTTGCAAGCGCCTCAGCGCGCGACCAGCAGGCCCGCCTCGCGCATCAGCCGGCCGATCACCGCCTTGTCGCGGCGGAACACCGCCTGGGCCTCGGCCGGGCCGGCGACGACCGCGTCGCTGCCGGTCGCATCCAGCTTGGCGCGCGTCGCCGCATCGCCGGTGGCTGCCTGGAAGGCACCGGAAAGCCGCGCCTGGATCGGCTCCGGCGTGCCGACCGGGCAGAAGACCAGGATCCAGGTGGTCAGCTCGTAGCCCGGCAGCACCTCGCCGATCGCCGGCACCTCCGGCATGTTCGTCCGGCGTCCCGCCCCGGTCAGGCCGATGACCTTGCCGCGCCCCGATTCCACCACCGGGCGGAAGCTGCTCTCGCTGATGAAGCAGGCATCGAGCCGCCCGGCGGCCACGTCCCGCGCGACATCGGCGCCGCCACGGTAGGGGATGTGCTCCATCTTCACCCCGGCCATGGCCTGCATCAGCTCTCCCATCAGGTGGCCGATATGGGCGACGCCGGGGGTACCGAAGGTGACCTCGCCGGGCCGCCGCTGCGCCTCCGCCAGGAAACCGCGTAGGTCGGTGGCGGGGAAGCCCGCGCGCATCCCCAGCACATAGGGCGCGCTGGTGAGCTGGGTGATCGGCAGCAGCATGTCGTAGTCGAGCGGCAGCGACTTGTTCACCAGCGGCGAGGTGATGGTCGTCGCGCCCTCCATCACCAGCGTATAGCCATCCGCCGGGGCCTGCGCCGCGGCTGCGGCACCGAGCGCGCCGGAAGCCCCGGTACGGTTCTCGATCACCAGCTGCTGGCCGAGGGCCTCGCCGGTCTTCGACTGCACGATGCGGGCGACGGTATCGGCGATGCCGCCGGCGCTATAGGGACAGATCAGCCGCACCGGCCGGTTGGGGAAGTCGGCGATGCCCTGCCCCAGGGCCGGAACCGGCAGCAGCGCCGCCCCGAGCAGCGCCCGCCGCCTCACTTCGGCGCGCCTTCGCCGAAGTCCCACCAGATGCCGGCCATCAGCCCCAGCCCCTCGCGCAGCAGCGGCGCCAAGGCGTGCTCGTCCGGGCCATGCTGGTTGCAGCCGGGGTAGCTGTTCGGGATCCAGATGCAGGGTGCGTCGAGGATCTTGAGGAACAGGTCCGAGGGCGAGGAGCCGGAGGAATTCGGCACGATGTTCGGCGCTTGGTTCGAGGTCCGCCGCATGGATTTCGCCACCGCCTTGACCCAGGGATTCTCAGGATCGGTCCGGCTGGCCGGGAACATGCTGCGGTTCAGCGCCTCCTCCACCCGCACCATGGAGAAGCCATGCGCGTCGAGGTGCCGCCTGAGGTTGGGCACGATGGTCTCCGCCGGCACATCCACGGTATGCCGCACCTGCAGCCGCGCCCGCGCCTTGCCCTGCACCGCATTGGTCGGCGCATCCGGATGGCCGCAGACCGAGGCGAGGACGATCACGCTGGTCCAGCTGTAGATCCGCTCCGCCTTGCTCATCCCCGGCTCGCCCCAGTCGGCGCTGCCCTCGGGCACGCCGGGGATGTCCTCGAAGACCAGGGCATCGACCGCCGCCTTCACCGCCGCGGGGACCTGCTTCGGCAGCCAGCCATCCACCAGGATCCTGCCGCGCGGCGTGACGATGGAGGCCAGCGCATGCGCCAGCACGAAGCCTGGGTCGTCCAGCACGCCCCCCCAATGGCCGGAATGGTGCTCGCCCTCACGGTAGTCCACCACCAGGTCGAAGGCGACGCCGCCACGGGCGCCGAGCGACATCTCCGGCATGAAGGTGGTCTGCCGCGGCCCGTCGAGCGCGATGAAGACATCCGCCGCGCAGGCCTCGCGGTGCAGTTCCAAGAATTCGGCCAGGCCCGGCGAGCCGACCTCCTCCCCGGTCTCGACGAAGAATTTGGCGTTGAAGCCGAACTTGCCGCGCTCCGCCAGCACCGCCCGCAGGGCCTCCAGCGCGATCAGGTGCTGGCCCTTGTTGTCCACGGTGCCGCGGCCGTACCAGCGGTCGCCGGCGACGGTCACCGCCCAGGGGTCGCGGCCCTCGCTCCATTGCGGCGCCAGGCCGCGCACCACGTCGCCATGGCCATAAATCAGCACCGTCGGCAGCGCCGGGTCCTCGATCCGCGTCGCCAGCAGCACCGGGCCGCGGCCGGCCTCGGGATTGTCCAGCACCCGGCTCTCGAAGCCCATGTCCGCCAGCATCGGCGGCAGCACCTCGCCGCAGTAGCGGTAGAGGTCGGGCAGGCGCTGCGGCATCTGGCTCTCGGTCGGCACCGCCACCAGGCTGCGCAGCGCGGCCAGGTAGCGGCCGTCGTCGTAGCAGGCGGTGGCGCGGGCGATGGCGCCCTCGCGTGAACCGGACATCGCAATCCCTCCCGAAGCGGGGCCATCGTGGCCTCGCGCTCCGCCGCGGGTCAACGCCCCGGCCTTTGGCGTCCTCACGAGTTCGTGAGCGGAACTTTACCTATGAGTTACGTTGCAGACAGGTTCGTCACAGGAGGATCGATATGAACGCGCTTCGTTCGGCAGTGGCCGTGACCGCCTTGGTGGCCCTGGCCGCCTGCAATGCCTCCCCGCAGCGGCCGCAGCCGACCAACGTCGGCAACAGCGCCGCCGCCCCCATCGTGCCCGGCACCGGCCAGATCATGGGCGGCATCAGCAATGCCGAGGTCCAGCGCACCACCCCGGGCCCCGGCGCCCAGGCCCCCATCGTGCCCGGCACCGGCCGCATCATGGGCGGCACCAGCAATGCCGAGATCCAGCGCACCCGCCCGGGCCGCGGCGTTCAGGCGCCGATCGTGCCCGGCACCGGCCAGATCAACGGCGGCATCAGCAATGCCGAGGTGGACCGCGTCGGCGGCGGCCCGCCGTCCCGCTGAGCGTCGGGGGCCGGCCCTGACCAGGGGCCGGCCTCACAGCGCCCGCATCACCGCCTTCAGGACCAGTGCCAGCAGACCAACCGCGGCCACGCCACCGGCCCAGAGCCCGAGGAACCACAGCCACCGGCGCGCCGCACCCGTGGCCATGCTCAATGGTACCCCGCGCCAGCCTTCACCTTGCCGCGGAACAGCCAATAGACGTAGCCGGTATAGGCCAGGATGATCGGGATCAGCACCGCCGCCCCCACCAGCAGGAACAACTGGGAGGACCGCGGCGCCGCCGCATCCCAGATGGTGATCTCCGGCGGCACGATCATCGGCCACATGGTGATCCCGAGGCCGGTATAGGCCAGGAAGAACAGCCCCAGGGCGCAGAGGAAGGGCAGCCCATCCCGCCACGGATGCCCGTCGGTCTGGCCCAGGGCCCGGAACAGCTTCCAGCCCAGCGCCACCACCAGGACCGGCACCGGCAGCGCCGCGAGGATTGCCGGGAAGGCGAACCAGCGCGCCCGGAATTCCGGCAGCAGGAAGGGCATGATGGCGCTCACCAGCCCGATCAGCACCAGCGTCATCCAGCCCAGCCGCCGCGCCAGCCCCACCGCCTGGGCCTGCAGGGCCTCCTCGGTCTTCCAGACCAGCCAGCAGGCGCCGAGCAGGCCATAGCCCACCACCAGCGCCAGCGCCGTCAGGCAGGAGAAGGGCGTCAGCCAGTCCCACCAGCCGCCGGCATAGGCGCGCTCCTCCACCCGGATGCCCTGCACGAAGGCCCCCAGCGCCAGCCCCTGGCAGAGCGTCGCCGCATAGCTGCCCCAGGAGAAGGCGCGGTCCCAGGCCACCAGCTGCCCCGGCGTCGCCGCGCGGAAGCGCATCTCGAAGGAAACGCCGCGGAAGATCAGCGCCAGCAGCATCAGGATGATCGGCATGTAGAGCGCCGGCAGGATGGTCGCATAGGCCAGCGGGAACACCGCGAAGAGGCCGGCGCCGCCCATGATCAGCCAGGTCTCGTTGCCGTCCCAGACCGGCGCCACGGTATTGACCGCGACATCCCGCTCCTGCTGCCCGCGGATCCAGGGAAACAGGATGCCGATGCCGAGGTCGAAGCCATCCATGCAGACATAGAGGAACACCGCCGTGGCGATGAGGAAGGCCCAGATGGTGGCGATCGTCTCGGCCGTCATGCCACCGGCTCCGCCTGCCTGTCCGATTGCTTGCCCGATTGCTTGCCCGTCTGGGCCGCCGGCTTGTCCTGCACCGACGGCGCCGCCGTGGTCCCCGCGGTGCGGATCGGCTCGCCCTGGCGCGGGCCTTCCTCATGCGGCATCGGCGCATGGGCGAAGAGCCGGAACAGGTACCAGCCCCCCGCCCCGAAGACGCAGAAATACACCACCACGAAGGCCGCCAGCGAGGCCGCGACGGCCGGCGCCGCGATCGGGCTGACGCTCTCGGCCGTGCGCATCAGGCCATAGACGGTGAAGGGCTGCCGCCCCGCCTCGGTGGTGATCCAGCCGAAGGTCACCGCGATCAGCCCCGATGGCCCCATCGCCACCGCCCAGCGCTTGAACCAGGGCGTGTCGTAGAGCCGGCCGCGCCAGCGCAGCCACAGCGAGGCCAGCCCCAGCGCGATCATCAGCAGGCCGATGCCCACCATGATGCGGAAGGACCAGAAGACCAGCGGCACGTTGGTCGGCCGCGCATCGGCCGGGAAGTCCTTCAGGCCCTTCACCTCGCCGTCCCACTCATGGGTCAGGATCAGGCTGCCGAGGCGCGGGATGCCGATCGCCAGCCGCGTCTCCTCCCGCTCCATGTCCGGCATGCCGAAGAGCAGCAGCGGCGCGCCGCGCCGGGTCTCCCAATGGCCTTCCATCGCCGCGACCTTCTGCGGCTGCAGCTTCACCGCCCAGAGGCCCTGCATGTCGCCGAAGACCGCCTGGGCCGGCGCCACCACCACCGCCATCCACATCGCCATGGAGAACATCACCCGGGCATGCTGGTTGGCCCGGTCGCGCAGGATATGGAAGGCGCCGACCGCGCCGACGATCATCGCCGTGGTCAGGTAGGCGCCGGTGATGGTGTGCAGGTAGCGGAAGGGAAAGGAGGGATTGAAGACGATCGCCCACCAGTCTTCCGGCATGAAGCGGCCATCCGGCCCGATGGAGAAGCCGGCCGGCGTCTGCATCCAGGAATTGGCGGACAGGATCCAGAAGCCCGAGATCAGCGTGCCGATGGCGACCAGGCAGGTCGCGGCGAAATGCAGCCCCTTGCCGACCCGGCCCAGCCCGAACAGCATCACCCCGAGGAAACCCGCCTCCAGGAAGAAGGCCGTCAGCACCTCGTAGCCCATCAGCGGCCCCAGCACCGGCCCGGTGCGGTCGGCGAAGACCGACCAATTGGTCCCGAACTGGTAGGACAGCACGATGCCGGAGACCACGCCCATGGCGAAGTTCACCGCGAAGACCTTCAGCCAGTAGCGGAACAGGTCGAGGTAGAGCTCCCGCTTCGTGAACAGCCACAGCCCCTCCAGCACCGCGAGGTAGCTGGCCAGCCCGATGGTGAAGGCCGGGAACAGGAAGTGGAAGGTCACGGTGAAGGCGAATTGGATGCGGGCGAGCAGCAGCGCATCCGGCAAGGCATCCCAAAGCATCAGCAGGTCCTTCCCCGTCGCGTGGGTAATACCCGGCCGGCCCGCCCGTTCCCGGGTGACCTGGGCTTCCTCGCCGCTATAGCCCAGCCCGGGCGCCCGGTCGTGCCGATCCGCAACCCCATCGCCTCACGCCGCGCCGAACAGCAGATAGACCCGCGCCGCCGGCGGCCAAGCCGCCATGATCGGGTCGCGAAAGGCCCAGGCGCCCGCCACCGCCGCCGCCAGCACCAGGCCGGAGCCGATCCAGGCGGCCCAGAGCGCCATCCGGGCGGCGCGCCCATCCTGCTGCCCCGCCGCGGCCTCGGGAGGCGGCACCGCCGGCTCCGGCCGGCGCGGCGCGCTCATCGGCGGAACGGCCTCGGCAGCCGGGGCGGCAGGTACCGGTCCCGCCGGCACGGCCGGCGACTCGGGCTGGACCAGCCATTCATGCGCGCATTTGGCGCAGCGCAGCCTTCGCCCGGCGCCGATCAGCGCATCGGGCACCTCGTAGGTGGCGTCGCAGGTGGGACAGGCAATGCGCATCGGCAACCGCACTGTGTAAGGCGCGGGCGGCCCCTGCAAGCGGGGATTGGTCCGCTTCCGTCACCGGTTGCGCCTTGGCGTCGCGGGCCGCGGACGGCATTGTCCGCCGCATGGTGCGCTTCGAGCATGTCGGGCTGCGTTACGCGACGCCGACCGGGTCGGGGCAACCCGGCCTGGCGCCGGAGGTGCTGCGCGACCTCAGCTTCACCCTGCCGCAAGGCAGCTTCCACTGGCTGCTCGGCCCCTCGGGCGCCGGAAAATCCTCCCTGCTCGCCCTCATGCATCTGGCGATGCGGCCCAGCCGGGGGGAGATCGAGGTGCTCGGCCAGAGCCTTTCGGGGGTCCGGCGGGCGGCGCTGCCGGCGCTGCGGCGGCGGATCGGCGTGGTCTACCAGGACTTCCGCCTGCTGCCCCACCTCAACGTCTTCGACAACGTCGCCCTGCCGATGCGCGTCGCCGGCCGGCCGGAAGCGCAATTGCGCGCCGATGCGGCGGAGATGCTGCGCTGGGCGGGCCTTGAGCGGAAGCTGGCGGCGCTGCCGGCGACGCTCTCGGGCGGCGAGCAGCAGCGCGTCGCCATCGCCCGCGCCGTGGTGATGCGCCCGGCGCTGCTGGTGGCGGACGAGCCCACCGGCAACCTCGATGGCCCCCAGGCCCGCCGGGTGCTCTCCCTGCTGCAGGAGATGCACCGCCTGGGCACCACCGTGGTGGTGGCGACCCATGCGGAGTCGCTGGTGGCCGAATATCCCGGCCCGGGGCTCTGGCTGGCCGAGGGGCGGCTGGTGCGGCATGGCTGAGCCCGCCCGTCCCCTCCCCCGACCCATGCCCCGCTTGCGCCGCAGCCGCGGGCGGGACCCGCTCGGCCTGCGCCGGGCGCTGTCGGACCGGCTGCTGCCGGCGCTGGTCGCGGCCATGGCGCTGCTCGCCGCCCTGGCCCTGGCCGGGGCCCAGGGCGCCACGCAGCTCACCGCCCGCTGGGAAGGCGGTGCCGCTGCGGCGATGACGGTGCAGCTTCCCGCCAATGCTGGCCCGGCCCGGCTGGAGCGCGCCCTGACGGCGCTGGTCGCCATGCCGGAAGTGGCCGAGGCACGCTCGATGGATCAGGCGCGGATGGCGGCCCTGCTGCGCCCCTGGCTCGGCGAATCGCCCGCCCTGGCGCTGCCGGCGGTGATCGAGTTGCGGCTGGCCGGGCTGCCGGCCTCGCCCGAGGCTCTGGCCCGGCGCATCGCCGCCGCGGTCCCCGGCGCCTCGGTCGAATCGCACGGCGTCTGGGTCGCCCGGCTGGTGGCCCTGGCCCGCAGCCTCGCGGCGGTGGCGCTGGCCGCGCTGGCGCTGGTCGCCGGCATCGCCGCCGCGGTGGTCGCCGTCGCCGTCCGCGCCGGGATCGCCGCCCGGCGGGAGGCCATCGCCATCCTGCACGACCTCGGCGCGACGGATTCGGACATCGCCGGGCGCTTCGCCCAGCGCGCCGCCTGGCTGGTCGCCGCCGGGGCGGCCGGTGGCACCCTGCTCGCCGCCCCGGTGCTGGCCGGCTTCGCCGACCTCGCGGCACCGCTGCTCGGCGGCCAGCCGGCGGAGTCCATGCTGGAATGGCCCTGGGCCAGCCTGCCGATCGGCCCGCTGGCGCTGCTGCCGCTGCTCGCGGGCGCGCTCGGCTGGCTGACGGCGCAGGTGACGGTCCGCCGCTGGCTGCGCCGCCTGCCATGAGCGCCATTCGGGCATGAGCGACGCCACGGACACCGGAACCTCCCCTCCGCGGCCGCGCTGGCGCCGCCGCCAGCTTCTGGTCATGGCGCCGGCGCTCGGCCTGGCGGTGCTGGTGGCGGGCTTCGGCTGGTTCCTGGTCCTGGCCGGCCGCGGCCCGGCCGAGCCGACCCGCCATACCGACGGCATCGCCGTGCTGACCGGCGGGGCGGAACGGGTCGAGACCGGCCTCCGCCTGCTGCGGGACGGGGTGGCGGACCGGCTGCTGGTCTCGGGCGTGCATCCGCAGGTGACGCTCACCGATGTCACCCGGCTGGCGGCGATGGAGCCGGAGGCGCTGGGCGGGCGGATCGCCCTCGGCCCCCGTGCCACCACCACCCGGGGCAATGCGGCGGAAATCGCCGAATGGGCCCGCAGCGCGCAGCTTCGCTCGCTGCGGGTGGTCACCGCCGGCTATCACATGCCGCGCGCCCTGCTGGAGCTGCGCCGGACCCTGCCGGAGGTGGCGTTGGTGGCCCACCCCGTGGTACCGGCCCGCCTGCGCGACCCGGCGGCGGGCGGGCAGTCCCGCACCTGGTCCCTGCTGGCCGGGGAATACCTGAAATTCCTCGCAGCCTGGGCCGGCATCCCCGGGCTGCTGGGGCTGCCCCTGGACCCTCCCCGATGATGTATCCCCCCCGATGATCTGGCTCCGCTCGGTGCTGTTCAACATCGCCTTCTTCACCACGACGGCGCTGGTTTCCATCCTATCCACGCCCGTGCTGCTGGCGCCGCCGCACTGGACCATGCCGGCGATCCGCTTCTGGTCCTGGCTGGTGGTGCAGGAGCTCCGCTGGATCTGCGGCATCCGGCTCTGCATCCTGGGGCGGGAGCATCTGCCGCAGCAGGGCGCCGCGCTGATCGCCGCCAAGCACCAGTCGGCGCTCGATACCATCGTCTGGCTGCTGCTGGTGCCGAACTGCGCCTATGTGCTGAAGCAGGAACTGCTGCGGATCCCCTTCTACGGCTTCCTGGTGGCCAAGGTCGGGATGATCTCGGTGGACCGCGAGGGCGGCGCCTCCGCCATGCGGCACCTGCTGAAGGCCGGCAAGGCGGCGGCGGCGGCGGGGCGCCAGCTCGTCATCTTCCCCGAGGGCACCCGGGTGGCGCCGGGCGATCGCGTCCCGTACCAGCCCGGCATCGCCGCCCTGGCCGCCGCCACCGGCCTGCCGGTGATTCCGGTGGCGACCGACAGCGGCCTGCTCTGGGGTCGCCGCGCCTTTCTCAAGCGGCCCGGCACCATCACCATCTCGGTCCTGCCGGCCCTGCCCGCCGGCCTGCCCCGGCCCGTGCTGCTCGAACGGCTGGAAACGCTGATCGAGGCGGAAAGCGACCGGCTGATGGCGAACAACCCTGTGGATAACCCCGTGGATGACTTTGCGGCATCACCTTCGCCGTGAGTCCAGCTTGCCTAGCCAAGACGCTGCCGCAACGCGATTTCCCCAGGCCGAACCGCTCCCGCTGGCATGGGCGGCTTCAAACCGCACCCCACAACCCACTGAAAAACATCGATAATTTTTCGGTGCTGGCAGGATGCTTGCAGGCCAGGGAATGTTCCGCCCTTGGCTGCACACAGTCCGGCTGTCAATCCCCCGCCGATTGTGGACAATCGGTCTTAGCCACTGGTCCAACAGGGAATGGCAGCGGCGGCAGAAGGGCGGCGATCCGGTCCAGCCCGGCATCCCGCACCCCCAGCGCCGCCAGATGCGCCAGCGTATTCAACAGGTAATCCCGGTTGGCCCCGGCGGTGCCGATGCCCCGGGCGATGGCCGCCGCCGCCAGGTCGGGGCTCGGCCGGCAATAGCTGCCATGCGCCCGGTTGGCGACATAGGTGATGGCCATCGCCTGCCGCCCGCTGTCGAGCAGCCGCACTGGCAGCCGCCGCCGGGTATAGACCACCTCGTCGTTCAGGTTCTCCCGCGCATCCAGGTAGTCCAGCACCGCCGGGGCATCCTCCGCCCGGACCCGGAAGGCCAGCCCCCGGCAGGCGCCACCGCGGTCGAGCCCGAGCACCAGCCCCGGTGCCTCCGCGGTGCCGCGGTAGAAGCGGCTCTGCAGGCAGAAGCGGCGATGGAAGCCGCGCAGCAGCGCCGGATGGGTGCCCGCATGCGGGAAGCCCGGCCGCCAGATGAGCGAGCCGTAGCCGAAGACGTAGAGGTGACCATCGGGATCGAGCGGCAGGGTGGTCGGCATGGGTGGCCGCGATGCAATCCGGGGCCGGTGGCGTGAATTCGCAACCGGCGGGGCTTCGGCGTATATCCCCCGGCGAAATGTCCGCCAAGCCGCCCGCCCCCTCCGGCCGCGCGCCGAGCCGGCGCCGGCGCCTCGCGGTGCAGGCCTTGCTCGGCACCGCGCTGTTCCTCGCCCTGCTCGCCGCCGGCCATGCGCTGCTCTGGCGCTGGATGGGCAGCCAGTTGCAGGATGGCTTCGCCGCTTGGGCGGCCGGGCGCCGCGCCCAGGGCTGGCAGGTGGACCATGCGACTCCCTTGCGTGGCGGCTGGCCCTTCTCCGCCACCCTCACCCTGCCGCAATTCCGCCTGTCCGGCGGCGAGGCCACCCTGCCCGGCGGTATGGACTGGCAGGCCGAGTCGCTGATGCTCCGCGTGTCCCTGCCGCTGGTGGACCGGCTGGTGGTGGAGATGCCCGGCCGGCACCGGCTGCGGCTCGGCGGGCTGGAGATTCCCCTTGCCGCCGACCACCTGGCCGTCGAACTGCCGATCGAGCGCAACGTCCTGCCGCGCGAGGCGGCACTGGAGGGCGAGCGGCTGCGCTTCGGCATCGGTCCCGGCGGCGTCGAGGCCCACCGCATCCGCCTCGGCCTCGAGACCCGCGTCACCGCCATCGAGGGCGAGGCCGCGGTCACCCTGCGCGGCGGCGCCGAGGGCCTGCTGCTGCCCGCCTCGCCCATGCTGGCCGCGCTCGGCCGCATGGTGCAGTCGCTGGAATTCGATGCGGCGCTGACCGGCCCGGTCCCCCCCGGCCGCGGCCCGGCCGGCCGGGCCGAAGCCTGGCGCGACGGCGGCGGCACCCTGGCGCTGCATGGCCTGGAACTGCACTGGGGCCCGGTGGTCGCCAACACCACCGCGACCCTGACCCTGGACGAGGCGCTGCAGCCCATGGGCGCCGGCACCCTTCGCCTCGCCGGCGCGGTCGAGGCCCTGGATGCCGCGGCCGCCGCCGGCCTGTTGAGCCAGCGCGGCGCCGGCACCGCCCGCACCGTGGTCCGCCTGCTGAGCCGGGTGCCCCCCGAGGGCGGCCCGCCGCAGCTCGAGGTCCCGCTGACGATCGAGGACCGCACCCTGACCCTGGCCCGGATCCCGCTGGCCCGGCTGGAACCCTGGTCCTGGCCTACCCCGCCCGCACCGCCGGAGATCGTCCACGATCCCTCCCTGCCGGCGCGCTGAACGAATTGGGGGTGGCGCTGCGCCCCGAACCTGGTCTAGGCTTCCTTCATGAGGTCCCGCTTCACCCGTATTGCGCGAATTACTAGCCCGGCTGCCTGAGCCGCGCCGTGGGTACGGCGCGTCCTGCGCCGCCGGGTTCGCCCAGCCCACCCTCCTCGCGCCAGTACCGGAACCTCCCCGATGTCCGAATCGACCCTCGTCACCGCGCGTTTCCACCTGATGGCGGAAAGCTGTCCTGGCCTGCTGGCCCGGCTGCTGCAGCCGCTCGCCAAGCGCGACCTGACCGCCGATGTCTTCCATGCCGAGCGGGACGGCGACTTCGTCCGCGTCGAGATCGTGCTGGAGGCCATGCCGGCCGAGATG
The DNA here is from genome assembly GCF_979252845.1 of Belnapia sp. AC561. Classification (NCBI taxonomy): domain Bacteria; kingdom Pseudomonadati; phylum Pseudomonadota; class Alphaproteobacteria; order Acetobacterales; family Roseomonadaceae; genus Belnapia; species Belnapia sp. AC561. The sequence goes on along the minus strand of NZ_CEEDBP010000020.1, from coordinate 56,555 downwards.
GTCCATCTGGTCGCCGGCAATTTCGGCCAGACCTTCGGCGTGATGTCCCTGCGGGTCGAATCCGGTCAGGCGCTGCGCATCGCCGCCTGAGGCGGCGTTTGGCCCAGGACCGCCTGAAGGGCCGTCAGCCCCGGCGGCGGAACCGCTCCACCGCACTCACCAGCGCCGTCCGCACCCCGGGCTCCAGCGCCGAATGCCCGGCATCCGGCACCACCGTCAGCCGGGCACGGGACCAGGCCGCAGCTAGCTCGAAGGCGGTCTCCGGCGGGCAGACCATGTCGTAGCGCCCCTGCACGATCTCGGCCGGGATATGCGAGATCCGGTCCATATGCCCCAGCAGGCCGGCCTTGGGCAGGAACAGGTCATGGGCGAAGTAATGCGCCTCGATCCGCGCCAGGCCGAGCGCGGTGCGGTCCTGGGCGAAGCTCGCCACCGTCTCCGGGCTGGGCAGCAGGGTCGAGCAGCTTCCTTCGTACTGGCTCCAGGCCCGCGCCGCCGGCAGGTGCACCAGCGGATCCGGATCACACAGCCGACGCAGGTAGGCCCCCAGCAGGTCGCCCCGCTCCTCCGGCGCCAGATGCTCGGCGAAGGCCGCCCAGGCATCCGGGAAGACCCGCTTGAGGCCGGTGAGGAACCACTCCACCTCGGTCGCCCGGCCGAGGAAGACGCCGCGCAGCACGCAGCCCGTCACCCGATCGGGGTGCGCCTGGGCATAGGCCAGCGCCAGGGTGCTGCCCCAGGAGCCGCCGAACAGCAGCCAGCGCTCGATCCCGAGGAAGCGCCGCAGCGTCTCGATATCCTCGACCAGGTGCGGGGTGGTGTTCTCCCGCAGCTCGCCCAGCGGGCGGGACCGGCCGGCGCCGCGCTGGTCGAAGATCACCACGCGCCAATGGCCGGGGTCGAAGAAGCGGCGATGCACCGCACCCGCCCCCGCGCCGGGGCCGCCATGCAGGAACAGGGCGGGCTGGCCGCGGGGATTCCCGACCTGCTCCCAGTACATGACATGGCCGCCCGTCAGGGGCAGCAGGCCGGTTTCGAAAGGTGCGATATCGGGGAAAAGGTCGCCACGGGGCATGCGCGCAATATCCGCAGGTGAGGCCGCCACGGCAACAGCCGCATCGCCCCGGAAGGGCCGCAAAAAGCCATGGCGGCGCGGAAAGTGACGAAATCACGAAAACCCTGCCAGCCCCCGGTCATCCGGCCCCTTCGCCTTTCGCCCCGGCGTGCCTAACTTGGCGGGAATGGCCATGCCCTCGCCCGCCAATCCCCGCCCGACGAAGGCTGAACCCCCGGGCTTGACCCGTGGCGAGCCGCTGCCGCGCTGCGCCGTCTGCGGCACCGGCAGCCGGCAGCCGCCCTTCCGCCCCGGCCCGCCCGAGCAGGCCCCGGACCTCGACCTGCGGCCGGGCGAGCCGGTGCGCTCCACCATGGCGCGCTGGCTGCAGCAATGCCCGAGCTGCGGCTATGCCGCGCCGAACATCACCCGCGCCCATCCGGCCGCCGCCCAGGCCGTGGCCGCCGCCCCCTTCCGCGCGCTGATGGCCGAGGCCGCCTATCCGCCGCTGGCCCGCCGCTTCCTCGGCTGGGCGCATGTGCTGGAGGAGACCGGCGCGCTGCATGCCGCGGCCGAGGCGACGCTGCATGCCGCCTGGGTCGCCGACGACCTGGACCAGGGGGAGCTCGCCCGGCACTGGCGGCTGGAAGCGGTCGCCCTCTGGCGCGGCGGCCCGCCGTTGGACCAGGAACAGACGGTGCGGATCATCGATGCCCTGCGCCGGGCGGAAGCCTTCGACGATGCGGCGATGACCGCCCGGACCCTGCATGAAAGCGATGCGGCGGAAGCCGTGTCGCAAGTGGTGGGCCTCGAGTTGCGGCTGATCGCCGCCCGCGACACCGGCCGGCATACCGTGGCGAGCGCCCTGCCCCCGCCCGCCCGGCGGCCGCATGTGACGCATCAGCGGAGCCAGCCCAAGGGGGGAAAAGGGGGTGCTGACCAGGGCGGCCTGTTCGAACGGCTGAAGCGCTGGCTGCGACGCGGCTAGCCCCCTTCTAGTCCAGTTCCACGGAGGTTGCCGGTGGCACCCGCGCCGCCCGCCTTCGCCGCAGCCCCGCGCCCACCAATCCCAGCACGGCCAGGCCCAGCAGCCCCCAGCCAAGCCAAAGGTGCGGCAGCAGCATCGCCCCGAAGCCCGATAGGCTGCACAACAGACCAACCAGGCCCAGGCCCTGGGCCGGCTGGCGCGGCGGCCAGCGCAGCAGCAGCACCACCTCCCGCAGCACCTGGGATAGCAACCAGAGCAGCAGGCCGATCGCCACCGGCAGGGTCATCAGCTGTTCGGCCGGCCCGGACCCGGTGATCCAACCGGCGATGCCCTGCCCGAGCAGCGCACAGAGGATGCCGAAACCCAGATGGGCCGCGCGGCCGCGCCAGAGGCGCCGGCGGTCCCGGGCATGCGACAAGGCAGGGTGGCGGTCCAGCATGGCGAGGCTCCGGCCGCGCGGCCCCCTGGCCAGCGCGCCCCGGCAGCATCGCCGGCGCGGTCGCATCGCAGCGTGATCCCCCCGTCAGTACCGCCCGATCACGGAAGCCGGCCTAACGCAGGATGCGGCGGATCAGGGCCTTGCCCCGCGCCCCGCGTGGCGGGTCGAGCAGCCGGGACAGGCTCCAGCGGCCATGCTCCACCCGGGCCCGCAGGCTGCTGAAGGCGAGGAAGCCTTCCTCCCCGTTGCGCCGGCCGAAGCCGGAGGCACCGACGCCGCCGAAGGGCAGCGCCGGGAAGGCGGCATATTCCAGGCAGCGCCCTTCGACGATGGCGCCGCTGCGGGTCCCGGCGGCGATGGCCGCGGCCTCCGCCCGGTCGGCGCCCAGCAGGTAGATCGCCAGCGGCGCCGGCCGGGCGGCGATCCAGCCAATGGCCGCGGCAAGGTCCGGCAGCGGCACCAGGGCCAGGGCGGGGCCGAAGATCTCCGTTGCATGCAGCCGGTGTCCGGGCGGCGCCTCGGCCAGGACCAGGGCCCGGTGCCGGCCGGCGCCATCCACCGCCAGCGGCGTCAGCTCCGCCCCGTCCAGCAGGGCCTCGAGCCGCGCTGCCTGGCGGCCGTTCACCACCGCGGTTTCCGCCAGGCCGATGCCGGTCGCCCGGCAGGCGGCGATGAAATCCGCCCGCGCATGGCCGAGCAGCAGCACGGTATCCGGGGCGATGCAGGTCTGCCCGGCATTCACCACCTTGCCGATCAGGATGGCCCGCGCCGCCGCCGCCAGATCGGCCCCGGGCAGCACCACCACCGGGCATTTGCCGCCCAGCTCCAGGGTCAGCGGCACCAGGTTGGCCGCCGCCGCGCGCATCACCAGCCGGCCGGTCTCGGTTCCGCCGGTGAAGACCAGATGGTCCCAGGGCAGGCCGGCGAAGCGGGCGGCGACCTCGGTGCCGCCCTGCACCACCCGGGCGATGTCCTCGCCTAGCGCCTCGCGCAGCAGATCCTCCAGCAGCGCGGCGATGCGCGGCGTCGCCTCGGAGGGCTTCACCGCGATGCGGTTGCCCGCCGCCAGCGCATCCACCGCCGGCATGAGGGCGAGCTGCAGCGGGTAATTCCATGGCGCCATGATGCCGATGACGCCCTTCGGCACCGCCTCCTGCCGGGCGGAGGCGGGCCAGAAGGGAAAGGGCACGCCGACCCGGCGCGGCCGCGCCCAGCGCCGCAGGTGCCGCCGGGCGTGCCGCGCCGCATCCACCACCAGCTTCACTTCGGCGAGCAGCGTCTCATCCCGGCTGCGGCCGCCGAAATCGGCGTCGATCGCCGCGGCGATCGCCTCCGCATGCCGCAGCAGGGTGGCGACCAGCGCCTCCAGCAGGGCGCGGCGCCGGTCGAGCGACAGCGGCCCGTCGCGCGACTCGGCCAGGCGGAGTGCCGCCAGCGCGGCCTCGGGGTCAGCGTGCAAGGGCATGGGCGGCCACCTGGCCGCTGCGGATGGCCGCCTCGATGGTCGCGGGCAGCACGGTATCGGTCCAGTCGCCGGCCAGGGCGAGATTCGGCAGCGGCAGCCGCGGCGGGTCCGGCGGCGGCCCGGGCAGGTGCCGCGGCGTCGCCCGGCGCTCCTTCACCACCCGGCAGGGCGGCGTTGCCTCCGGCCATTCCCCCGGCAGGCCGAAGGCCAGGGCGGCGGCGCGCAGTTCGGCCCAGGCCTTGGGGGCAAGCTGGTCCTGGTCGGTCCGCGCCGCCTCGTCGCCGGCGCTGACCGTCACGCTGACCCCGGTCGGCCGCACCAGCACCCATTGGCAGAGCGCATCCAGCAGGCCGAGGAAGCGCACCGGTCCCGGTCCCGTCCGGGCGAAATGCAGGTTGACGATGGGCGTATAGCTGTCCGGCACCGGCAGGTGCGGCAGCAGCCGCTGGCTCTCCCAGGGCGGCGTCGCCAGCAGCACGCGGTCCTCCGGCCCGAGGCGCAGCGCAGCCTCGCCGAAGTCCAGCGCGGCGAGGCGACCCTCCTGCTGCACCAGCCGGCGCAGCCGGGCACCGAGGCGGATCTCGCCCCCCGCCGCGGCCAGCGCCGCCAGCGCCGGGGCCACCAGGTTCGGGCCCAGCCCATCGCGGGCCACCAGCAGCCGGCAGGCGCCGCGCCCGCCCATCCGCCGCAGCACGGCGCCGAGCCGGCGGGAGGAGGCTTCCGCCGCCGGGGTATTCAGCGCCGCCACCACCAGCGGATCGACGAAGCCGCGATGAAACTCCGGGTGCGCCGCCATGGCCGGGCCGATGGCCCTATCCCGGCCCGGCAGCGCCAGCCGCGCCAGCGCTAGCAGCGCCCCGGCGGAAAACCCCGGCGGGCGCAGCGCCGGATCGCGCCAGTCATAGGGGGACAGGGCGACCCGGAAGGCCCGGCCATCCCGCGCATCCAGCACCGGCAGCCCGCCGGGCTCGGGCTCGACCCAGCCCTCCCGCGCGCCGATCCGCTTGAGGAAGCCCAGCGCCACGCTATTGGCGCCGAGCAGCGCATGGGTCCCGTTGTCGGTCCCATCCGGCAGCGCCCGGCAGCGCCCGCCCGCCTGGGGCGTCGATTCATGCAGGACCACGGGCCGCCCCTGGTCGGCGAGCGCCAGCGCGGCGGCGAGCCCGGCCACCCCGGCCCCGATCACATGGAAGGTCATCCGCGGCCCAGCGCCATCCAGGCCATCCGCAGTTTCTCCCCGGTGGTCAGCCGTGGCCGCGGCCGCTCCCCGTCCCAGCCGCGTGCCACCAGCCTATCGAGCAGCCGGCGATAGCCCCAGGCCATCACCGCGGCCGGTCGCAGCGCCACCGGGCTGTACTGGCGGATATCCGCCTCCGCCCGGGCAAAGCCCTCCTGGGCGCGGGCGCCGAGCCGGGTGCAGATGGCGGCGAAATTCGGATGCCCGATGATCCCGGCGGCGGGCCCATCGGGGATGCCGGCGGCGGCCAGCAGGTCGAGCGGGATATAGACCCGCTCCCGCAGCGCATCCTCGTCCACGTCGCGCAGGATATTCGTGAGCTGGAAGGTATGGCCGAGCGCCAGGCCGAAGCCCTCCGCCTCCGGCGCGCCGAAGATGCGGACCGCCATGGCGCCGACGCTGCCCGCCACCTGCCGGCAATAGAGGTCGAGGTCGGCCTCGGTCGCCAGCCGCAGCCGGTCGGCGGCATCGGTCTCCATGCCGGCGACCATGGCTTCGCATTCCGCCAGCGGCACGCCATGGGCCTCGCGCGCCCAGGCCAACTCTCGCGACAGCACGCAATCGGGCGCCGTCAGCTTGCGGCGCCAGTCGGCCAGGAAGCGGCGCTTCTCCGCCTCCGGCATGGCGCCGTCGGCGATGTCGTCGACCGAGCGGCAGAAGGCATAGACCGCCCAGAGCGCCCGCCGCCGCTCCCCCTTCAGCGCCGCCATGCCGCGGGCGAAGGAGGACCCGGCGCGCGACACGCGGGAGGCGACGATGGGCGCATCGCGCGGGCCGAGCCCCGGCGCCGCGGCGAAGGCCCGGGCGAAATCCAGCTTGCCCAGCGCCACCCGGCCCAGCACCGGGTCCGCCTGCCGCAGCTTCGCCAGCAGCCGCCGGGCGAGCGCGATGGTCACCGTGCTCTGCCAGGCGAGGCGGCGGGCGCGCAGCAGCCGCGGCAGGGCCGAGGCGCGGTCGAGCTGTTCCTCCACCCGGTCCAGCGCCGCATCCAGCACCTCCCGCCGCCGGGCCGCATTGGCCGGGTCGAAGAAGCCGGCCTCGCCGCCGGCGAGGTCCATCCAGGCGGTCGGCAGATAGACCCGGTCGAGCGCCGCCCGGTCCGGCACCAAATCCTGCAGATGGTTCAGCACCTGCAGCGCGGTACACAACCCGTCGGCGGCGGCATTGGCCGCCCGGTTGTCGCCATCGCCATGCAGGCGCAGCAGCATCCGCCCGACCGGGTCGGCCGAGCGGCCGCAGTAGTCCTCCAGCGCCGCCCAGTCGGCATAGCGGGCCTGCTCCGAATCCTGGCGGAAGGCCGAGAGCATCAGCCGCGCCTCGGCGGTGCCGACGCCGAGGCGGTTCAGCGGGATGCCGGGGTCGTCCAGGCTGCGCTCCATGGCGTCCAGCCGGGCGAGCTTCTCCGCCGGCTCCAGCGCGTCGCTGTCGGCGATGTCGTCGGCGGTGCGGACGAAGCGGTAGAAGGCCATGACCTGGGCACGCACCGGCCGCGCCAGCATGAGCGAGGCGGTCGGGAAATTCTCGGTATCGTGGTCGCGGTTCGGCGTGACCGTGGCGGCGCTGCTCATGCCGCCTTTGTGGCTGGATATGCGCGGCCTTTCCAGCCCGCCGGGCGGCCGATCGCCCACATCGCCAGCGCCGACCACTGGATCGCCAGCGCCACCAGCACCGTCAGCGGATGCAGCGGCACCGTCCACCAGGGCTCCCGCGCCCGCCAGGTGATGGCCGCCCGCAGGCCGAACATCAGCAGGATCGCGGCGATGGCCGGCGGCGCCGGCAGCAGCGCCCAGGGCCAGAGATGCGCGCCCGAGAGCAGCACCGTCCAGATCGGCAGGCCGAGCGGCGTCGCCATGCCCTCCCGCGCATTCTTCACGAAGCCGGCCCAGGATTCGCCGAAGCCGCCATACATCCGGCAGGTGGCCAGCGGCGCGCCATCCACCACCTCGGTCCGGTGGCCCTCGGCACGGAAGCGCCGGGCCAGCGCCAGCCCGTCGTGCAGCACGTGCCGCACCGCGCCATGCCCACCCACCGCCTCATAGGCCGTGCGGTCACACAGGATGAGCTGGCCGCAGGCCGCCGCCAGATCCGCCCGGCGGGTGAAGGCCCGCCCCGCCGCCGGCAGATAGCCCAGCAGCAGCAGGTTGATGGCCGGCACCGTCAGCGCCTCCCCGAGGGAGCGGATGATCTGGCGCGGCACGCCGCTGAGCATGGCGATGTCATGCGCCACCGCATGCTCGGCCATGGCCGCCGCCGCGCCGGGGGCGAGCCGGACATCGGCATCGATGAACAGCAGATGAGTCCCCCGCGCGGCCTCGGCCAGCCGGGCGCAGGCATGGACCTTGCCGGTCCAGCCGGGGGGCAGCGGCGGCGCCTGCAGCAGGCGGACCCGCGGATCGGCGGCGGCGATGCCGGCGACGATGGCGGCGGTGCCGTCCCGGCTGCCGTCATCCATCACCACCACCTCGACCGCGACACCCTCGCTGGCCAGCACGGCCTCGAGGCAGGCGGCGATATTGCCGGCCTCGTCGCGGGCGGGGATGAGGATGGAGACGAGGCGGCCCGGGACGGCGCCGGCCGGGGCCCGCAGCCGCGGCAGCAGAGTCAGGTTCACCGCGCCGAAGACGGCGGGAAGCGCCGCCAGCGCGAGGGTCAGCCAGGCCCAGCCCATGTCATCCTCCCGCCCGCGGGTCATGCCGCGGATCGAATTGCTCTCCACGTAGGAGGGCGCGGGCACGCCGCCAGCCCTGGTAGATGCCGCCCATGCCATTTTGGCCCTGCAGCACCGGGCGGAAACGCGCCGGATCGCGGGCGATGGCATCCCCGGCGAGCCGGTCCATCGTCGCCTCCAGCGCTTCGGCCAGAGCAGCGGCGCGGGCCGGGCGGTCCATCGCCGCCAGGTCGGCGCCGGTCAGCGGCGGGCCGAAAGCAGCCAGCATCTCGGCCGAGCGCTCGGTCCAGAAGGGATACTCGATCGCCAGCGGCAGGAAGCGGGCGCCCGGCGCCAGCTCGGCCAGCCGGACCAGCCCGGGCGCGATCGGCACCGGCCGCTCGCGCACGTCGCAGAACCGGCCCGGGGCATTCATCCACAGCATCTGCGCGGGCGAGCCCAGCACCGCCTGCGCGGTGCGGAGGAAGCCGACCGCCCCGCGGGCGGAATTGGCCTCCACCCCGAAGACGCCGATCCGCCGCATGAAGCCGTAGCGGCCGAGCGCCGCCGCCTCCATCGGGATGAACATCCGCCGCCCCGGCAGCAGCTCGGTCGAGAGGATCATGAAGGCGACGCCATCCCACCAGGAGGGGTGGTTGGCATAGATCACCAGCGGCGCCGAGGCATCGCCCGGCTGCGGCGTGCCCCAATTGGCCAGGCGGATGGCGCGCAGGTGCTTGGCCGCGAAACGGCCGAAGATGAAGCGGAAGAAGCCGAAGCGGGCCGGCGAGAAGAGTTCGACCGGCCCGGGCTCGCTCATTCCGCCGCCAGCGGCGCCCGCAGCGCGTCGCGTTGCCCGGCTTCCTCGGCGGCCGGGCTCATGCCCCGGCCGCCCAGGTCCTGGTCCAGGCTGTCGGCGGCGATCCAGCCGCTCATCATCACCATCGGCATGCCGGGGCCCGGATGCGCCGCGCCGCCGGCCAAGTAGAGGCCCTTCACATGGCGCGAGCGGTTGCCCGGCTTGAAGGCGCCGAGGAAGGCGCCGTGGCTGGCCAGCCCGTAGATGGCGCCGTTCAGCACCTTGTAGCGCTCGTGGATATCGACCGGCGTCAGCTTGCCCTCGACCACGATGCGCTCCTCGATGTCCTCCATGCCGGCGGTGCGCTTCAGCTTGTCGAGGATGGTCTGCCGATAGGGCGCGAACATCTTCGACCAGTCATGGCCCGGCCGCAGGTAAGGCGTATGCACCAGCACGTAGAGCGCCTCGCCCCCCGCCGGCGCCACGGTCTCGTCCGAGGAGGACGGCGCCGCAAGATAGGCGGTCGGATCGGGCGCCGGCTCGCCGCGCTTGTAGATGGCGTCGAACTCCTCCTCCGCGTCGCGGGAGAAGACGAAGCAGTGATGTGCCAGATGGTCGTAGCGCTTCTTCAGGCCGAGGTAGAGCACCACGCCGGAACACGCCGGCTCGAAGCCCTTCTTGGCGTATTTCTCGCCGACCGGGCCGCCCACCAGCTCCTTGTAGGTGCGGATGGCGTCCATGTTGGAGATGACGGCATCGCAGGCGATCCGCTCGCCGGTCGAGGTGCGCACCGCCTTCATGGTGCCGTTCTCGACCTCGAAGCCGGTGACCTCGACGCCGGGGCGCAGGTCGGCGCCGAGCGAGCCGGCGAGGTTCGCCAGCCCTTCGGCGACGGCCCGGGTGCCGCCCTTCGGGTACCAGATGCCCTCGCTCGCCTGCATGTCGCCGATGGAACACAGCACCGCCGGCGCCAGATAGGGAGAGGATCCGACATACTGGCAGAAATGGTCCAGCATCTGCGCCAGCCGGGCATCCGGCACATGGCCGCGGATGATCTTGGCGACGGTCCGGCCCATCCGCAGCGCCATCACGTCGCGCATGGTGTTGGGCGCGAAGTTCGACTTCATGTCGATGGTATCGGTCAGCCCCTCGACCGACTTCCAGAAGAAGAACTTCTCCGAGATCTCGTGCAGGTTCTTGGCCACCTGCTGGAAGCGCTTGTAGCCCTCGCCCTGGTTGGTGCCCGGGGCGAAGCCGTCCATGGCGCGGGCCATGGCATCGACATTCTCGATCAGGTCGATCTGCGTCTTGTCCTCGAAGAAGCAGCGCCACTGCGGGTCCAGCCGGATCAGCGGCAGGTCCTGCGCCTGGTCGCGCCCGGCCTCGGCGAAGATGCGCCGCAGCACGCGGGGCACGGTCAGGATGGTCGGCCCCATGTCGAAGCGGAAGTCGCCCGCGCCGTCCGGCGAAGGCAGCTTCAGCACCGCGGCCTTGCCGCCCAGCCAGGGATTCTTGTCGAGCAAGGTGACCTTGTGGCCACGCGCCGCGGCCGTCGCCGCCGCCGCCAGCCCACCGAGGCCACCGCCCACCACCACAACATGCGAGACCATGTCGCCTCCCCCGCGGCCCCATGATGGGCCGCCTGAATGTTTCGTTCGCCGCGAGGTCTTAACGCGCCGCCTGATAGGTCGGCGCAACCTCCGAGAAGCCGGTGCCCTGCGGCACCGCGCCCAGCCCCAGGTCCCGCGCCAGCAACCCGGTGGTGATCCGCGCGCCTTCATAGATCACCGGCAGCCCGCTGCCCGGATGCGTCCCGCCGCCGACGAGGTACAGCCGGTCCAGGTCGCTGAAGCGGTTGCGCGGCCGGAAGCACAGCATCTGGCCGAGGTCATGCGACAGGTTGAAGGTCGCGCCGAAGCCTACCGCATACTCGTCCCGCCACTCGCGCGGCGTCACCACCCGCTCGTAGCGGATGCGGCTCTCGATATCATGCAGGCCAAGGATCTTCAGCCGGTCGAGCGCCAGGCGGCGATAGCGCTTGGCCTCCACCTCCCAGTCGAAGCCATGCGCCTCGGCATCCCGCATGTTCGGCACCGGCACCAGCACGTACAGGCTGGAATGGCCGGGCGGCGCCATGCCGGGGTCGGTCACGCTCGGGTTGTGGACATAGAGGCTGGGGACATCGGGGATCTCCCCGGTCTCGATCTGGTGGATGTTCTTCCGGTATTCCTCGGAGAGCAGCACCGTGTGATGCGCCAGGTCCGGCAGGCTGCCCTCGATCCCGAGGTAGAGCATGAAGGTCGAGCAGGAGTAGCGCGCGGCCTTGATCTTCTGGTCCGGCCAATGCTTGCGCAGCGCGGTGGGCACCAGCTTCGGCATGGAATGGGCGAAATCCGCATTCACCACCACCGCATCGGCGGCATGATGGGCGCCGCCGGCATCGACGCCGACCGCGCGGCGGCCCTTGAAGGTCACCTGATCCACCGGCGAGTTCAGCCGGATATCCACGCCCAGCCGCTCCGCCACCCGCGCCATCGCGGACGAGACCGCCCCGCAGCCGCCGACGGGATGGAAGATGCCATGCTCGTATTCGAGGAAGCTGAGGATGGTGAAGAGGCTCGGGCAGCGGAAGGGGCTCATGCCGAGGTACTTGGTCTGGAAGGAGAAGGCGAGCCGGACCCGCGGGTCCTTGAAATAGGTCGCCAGATCCTCATCGACCGTGCGGTGCGGCCGCATCAGCGGCAGGCTCTTCAGCACCCCCGGTGACATGAACCGGGTGGGGGAGGCGAAGGGATTCTCCAGCACCGGGCGGAAGGCCGCCAGCTTGCGCCGGTTCTCCTCCATGAAGGGCCGCAGCCCGCGCTCGTCGCCCGGCGCCAGGCGGCGCAGCGCCGCCTCCATCGCATCGAGGTCCGGCGTCGCATCGATCGTCGCCGAATTCTCGAAGACCAGCCGATATAGCGGATCGAGCCGGATGAGCTTGACCTCCTCCTCCAGGCTCGCGCCGCAACTGGAGAAGATCTCCGACAGGATGCGCGGATAAAGGAAGAAGGTCGGGCCGAGGTCGAAGCGATACCCCTGCTCGGTGGTCAGCGTCCGGGTCCGGCCGCCGATCACCGCATCCTTCTCATGGATGGTGACCCGCGCCCCCTGGGCGGCGAGCAGCATGGCAGCGGCGAGCCCGCCAGGCCCGGCGCCGATGATGGCCACCCGCGGTCGGTTGGCTTGCAGGGCAGGCGCGGCAAACGGGGCATTCATGCGCGATCGGCGTCCATGCTCTTCAGGTTCATGAAGGTCTTGGGCCAGATGCGTTGAGTTGCATCAACCGCAAGACCACCGGGCAGCGATAATCTGGCCTATTGGGCGCCACCTAGGCCGCCGGCAGCAAGGCAAGCAGGCTATCCGCCGCTTCGATTTCCGCCAACCGCGCCGCCGCCCGCGGCAGCAGCCGGGCGATATAGAAGGTGGCGAGCGGCGCATAGCGGTCATCCGCCGCCGCCGCCCGGGCCAGCATCCAGCCCCCCAGGGTCCAGCCGGCGGCATCCAGATAGGCCGCGGCCGAGGCCTGGGCCGCCGCCGGATCCTTCTGGCCGCGATCCAGCATCCAGGCCGTCGCCTGTTCCAGCGCCGTCGCGGCGGCCCCCAGCCGGGGGTCGGTGGCCCGCACCTCGCCGATCAGCGCCTGCATCTCCGCCCCGCCGTCGCGGAACAGCTTGCGGGACACCAGGTCGATCGCCTGGATGCCGTTGGTGCCCTCGTAGATCGGGGCGATCCGCGCGTCCCGCAGCACCTGGGCGGCGCCGGTATCCTCGACAAAGCCCATCCCCCCATGCACCTGGATGCCGAGGCTGGCGATATCCACGCCGCGGTCGGTGCACCAGGATTTCACGATGGGGGTCAGCAGCGCGACCCGCGCCTCGGTGGCGCCCGCCAGCCGCGCCCGGTCCAGCGCCGCGCCGGCCTCCAGCGCCAGCAGCCGGCTGGCCAGGGTGATGGCGCGCATCTCGGCCAGCATCCGCGCCACGTCGGGGTGCCGGTCGATCGGGACGCCGCCCTGGACGCGGTCGGCGGCATAGGCCTCGGCCAGGACCAGCGCCCGGGCGCCCTGCGCCACGCCCTCCACGCCGACGCCGAGCCGCGCCGCATTCATCATGGCGAACATGGCATTGAGCCCGCGGTTGGCCTCGCCCACCAGCTGCGCCTCGGCGCCCTCGAACAGCATGACGCAGGTGGGGGCGGCATGGATGCCGAGCTTCTTCTCGATCCCGCCGCAGCGCAGCGCATTGGCGGTACCGTCCGGCAGCACCTTGGGCGCGGCGAAGAGGCTGATGCCCCGCGTCCCCGGCGGCGCATCCGGCAGCCGGGCGAGGATCAGGTGCAGGGTATTGGGCGTCAGGTCGTGGTCGCCCCAGGTGATGTAGATCTTCTGCCCGGTGATGCGGTAGCCGCCGGTGCCGTCGGGCTCCGCCTTGGTCCGCACCTGCGACAGGTCGCTGCCGGCCTGGGGCTCGGTCAGGCACATGGTCCCGGTCCATTCGCCGGAAACCAGCTTCGGCAGCCAGGCCTCCTGCTGCGCCGGGGTGGCGAAGCGGGCCAGCGCCTCGATCGCGCCGGCGGTCAGCAGGGGGCAGAGGCTGAAGGCCATGTCGCCGCTGGTCACCAGCTCGGAGACCGCCATCCACAAGGCCTGGGGCAGCTCCTGCCCACCCACGGCGATGCCATTGACCTCGGCCGGGGCCGCGAGCCCCTGCCAGCCGCCGTCGATCCAGCCGCGATAGGCGTCCCGGTAGGAAGGCGGCACCCGGACCACGCCATTCTCATAAAGGGCGCCATGCCGGTCGGCGGCCTGCATATGCGGCCACAGCACTTCCCGCGCGAAACGATCGGCCTCGCCGATGATCGCGGCGATGTCGTCCGGGCTGATCGGCAGGCCGGTGGCGGCGGTCAGCCCGGGCAGGTCGACCACATGGGTGAGGCCGAAGATCAGGTCGTCGGCGGGGGTGGTGGCGTGACGCATGACGGATTCGCTCTCTGGGTTCGCGCTCGGGGCCGCTTGCCGATCCTTTAGCACATCCCGGCTGAGCCCAAGGGCCAAGTGCCAGATCCGTCTTCGTTGGTCATGGGCGGGGACCGGCAGGCCCCCGCCCCTTTTGGCTCCTCAGCTACGCTTGCGCGGCGTGCTGCTGCTGCGGCCACCCTTGGCCGCGGCCGCGGTCCGGCCGGCAGCGCCACGGGCGGCCGGCTTGGACTTCGCCGGGGCACGCTTCGGTGCGGCGGCCTTGGCGGCGGTCCGCTTCGGCGCCGCGGCGGTGCTGCGCTTGGGCGCCGCCGTCGTGCCGCGCTTCGCGGCGGTGCCGCTGGCCCGCTTGGGCGCCGCGGCGGCCGGGCGCTTCGCCGGGGCGGCACGCTTGGCCGGGGCTGCCGGGGCGCGCTTGGCGGTCGCCGCGGCGGCACGCTTCGCCGGAGCAGCCCGCTTGGCGGTCGTCGCGGCCGGGCGCTTGCTGGTCGTCGCCGTGGCACGCTTGGCCGGAGCCCGCTTGGCCGACGCCGCCGGGGCGCGCTTGGCCGGTGCGGCGGCGCGCTTGCTGGTCGTCGCCGATGCGCGCTTGGCCGGTGCGGCAGTCCGCTTGGCCGGCGCTGCCGGGGCGCGCTTGGCCGGCGCCGCCGTGGCACGCTTGGCCGGTGCGGCGGCGCGCTTGCTGGTCGTCGCCGTGGTGCGCTTGGTGGTCGCGCCGGTGGCGCGCTTGGCCGCCGTCGTGCTGGCGGCCCGCTTCGGCGCCGCCGCCGCGCTGCGCCGCGTGGTGCCGGTGGCGGTGCCGCCCTTGGCGCCGTTGCTGCGCGCCGCGGTCGCCTTGGCCGGGCTGCGGGTGCTGCCGCCCTTGCGGCCACCCTCGCTCTGCGCCGCGCGGGTGCTGCGCGCCGGCTTGCGGGCCGGGGTCGCCTCAGCGACCGGCTTGGCCGAGCGCGCCTTCCGCGCCGGTGCCGCCCCGTCCTTTGCCGCCCCGTCGCTCGCCCCGGCGCTCGCCCCATTGCCGGCCCCATCGGCCGGCGCCTTGGCGCGGCGGGCACGCGGCTTGCGCGGTGCCGGCGTGGCGGTCTCTGCCTCCGGCGCCGAATTGGCATCGGGCATCGGGGCGTCGGCCTGGCTGGTGTCTTCGTTGTTCATCGTGTTGCTGCTTTCACTGGTGTCGCGCATCGGGTCGTGTCCCCAGTTCATGAGTGAGTGGCGCCAGCGCGTGTCCGTGACATCGCCATCCGGGCGCTGGGCCAGGTGACGGTGGATGTAGCCGACGACCTCGCGCCGGAACTCGGTATCGGCCTCCGTGTCCTCGCCCCCGCCCTCGAGCAATTCGAGGATGCGGCGGCCGGAGCGATGGCCGACCGCCTCGTCCTCCCCCTCGCGGGTGAAGCCGACGGCCTGGCTTTCCCAGGTATCCAGCCAGGGCCGCAAGGCGGCGGCGGGGATATTCACCAGCCGGCGGAATTCCGCGGCGATGTCGTCCGTCCGGCTGCTGTCGTGTTTCGGGTCGTTCTCGCCCATGCCTTTGCCTTTCCCTGTTGCCTCGTGGTGCCGCGCCGCGGCGGCCTTGCGCGCGACATCCTTCGGCTGGGCCGAAACCTGGCGTCCGGCCGCGAGGTCCTGCCGCTTGCGCGCGCTGCTGCGGCGATACTCCGCCGGGGTCAGCGCCTCGCGTGCGGCGCGCGGCAGGTAGCGCTCGCCGCTCTCGAGCGACTTCGCGCCCGACTGCGTGTCCCAATCCTCCCGCGTCCATTCGGCGAGGTGGTTGTCCGCCTGCTTGCGGCCGAGATAGCCGCCGCCCTGCTTCTTGTACTCGGCGGTGGCATGCTGCGCCTTGCGCGCGGACCATTGGCCCGGCTTGCCGCCTTCCGCGGATGCGGTGACTGCGGCTTTCACCTTGTCCCAAAGTGCGGGGTCGGACTTGCGCGCGATGCCTGCCATGCTGCGTTCCTGTGACGCGGTTGCTGCGGGCAACGTCACGCAACGGCAAGCGTTCCCACGCGCGCCTCCGCACGCACGCGGGATTCAACGCAGCGGAGTCAAAGGCCCGCGGTGATTCGCAGGATGCCTTCGAGCGTGGCGCCGGATGCCAGCATCGCCAGCGGACCATAGCCGGCGAACTCCGGCCGGTTCGGCGCATCCGGCACATGGCTCACCGGCTCGAGGCAGAGCACGTTGCTGCCGCCCGGCGCGAAGACCTGCAGGTTGCGCGCCCAGGCACCGGAAGCCGCCAGCTGCACGCGGCAATCGGGCCGGATGATCTCCGCCTCGCCATCCCAGCCGGCGAAATGCGTGTCGAGCCCTTCATAGGCGGCCTCGTCGCCGACCACGCCGTCGCTCGGCTGCACCGCGACCGGCAGGCAGCGTGCATCGCGCGCGAACAGCGCCGTCGCGCGGAAGCGCAGCCCGGTGCCGGGCAGCCGCAGGAAGAAGGGGTGCCAGCCGAGCCCGCAGGGAAAGGGCAGCGCCGCCAGATTGGTCAAGGACAGCGCCAGCACCGCACCCGCCGCATCGAGCGACAGCGAAAGCCGCGCGACGCAATGCCAGGGCAGCGTCGGGTCGTCGAGTTCCTGCACCAGCACGCAGCGCGAGGCGGCCTGCTGCTCGATGCGCCAGGGCCGGTCACGCAGCAGCCCATGAATTGCGGTATCATCCACCGGGCGATTGACCGGCAGGTGATAGGTGGTGCCGGCGACCGGCAGCAGCCCGGCATCCAGCCGGTTGGTCCAGGGCGCCATGACGAAGGCGCCGGCGAAGCTCGCGGTGGGATCGGCGCCGGTGGGCAAGGGCACCAGCACCTCCCGCCCCTCCCAGTTCAGCGCCGCGATCGCGCCGCCCTGCTCCGGCAGCACCCGCGCGGCCCAGCCGCCGCCGGCAATCTCCAGCACGGCTCAGTCCAGCGCGAACTGGTCGCGCGGCGAGGGCGTGCCGCGGGAATACTCGATGCTGGTATAGCCGCCGCCCTGGTAGCGCTCCTCCACCGGGTCGCCGGACAGGATATGGCCGACCTCGGTGCGGTAGTCCTCGGCACTGTCCTGCGGCGCCCAGCCGATCCGCTCGCGGTGGTCGCGGCCCCAGAAGCTGGCCGGGTTGTTCGAACAGGCCCAGATGACGCAATGCCCGGCGCGCGGCGCCTCGACCGCCGCCGTCACCAGCCGCGTCAGGTCGCCGAAGGACAGCCAGGTGGAGAGCATCCGCGCGTTGATCGGCTTCTCGAAGCAGGAGCCGATGCGGAGGTTGACGTTCTCGACGCCATGCTTGTCCCAGTACAGCCGCCCCATCAATTCGCCATAGGCCTTGGACAGGCCGTAGTAGCCATCCGGGCGGAAGGCGCAGTCCACGTCGATCTTCGCCTCGTTGCCCTGCGGTCCGACCGGCGAAGGGCCGTCAGGCCCGGCGCCGTCAGGCCCGGCAATGCCTGGCCGCTCATGGAAGCCGATCGAGTGGTTGCTGCTG
The DNA here is from genome assembly GCF_979252845.1 of Belnapia sp. AC561. Classification (NCBI taxonomy): domain Bacteria; kingdom Pseudomonadati; phylum Pseudomonadota; class Alphaproteobacteria; order Acetobacterales; family Roseomonadaceae; genus Belnapia; species Belnapia sp. AC561. Next base: position 39,450 of record NZ_CEEDBP010000020.1, on the reverse strand, counting down.
GCGAAGAGCACCCGCGCGCCCTCCCGCCGCGCCGCCTCGTACACGTGATAGAGGCCGCGCAGGTTCGGCCCGAGCACCCGCTCGAAGGGCTGCTCCACGCTGATGCCGCCGAAATGCAGGATGGCGCCGCAGCCCTCCGCCTGGCGCAGCAGCGCCACGCCGTCGTTGAGATCGGCCTGGACGAAACTCGCGCGCGGCGGCAGCGGGTCCGGGAAGGGGGAGATATCGGTCAGCCGCAGCGTCCAGCCCTGGGCCGCGAGCGCCGGGGCCAGGACCCGGCCAAGATTGCCGGCGGCGCCGGTAAGCAGGATCGGCTTGGTCGAGATCTCGGGCATCGGGTCGGGCTCCTGGAGGGCGGCGGAGAGTGCACCGGGCAAGGGCAGCGGAAAAGCCCGGCGTGATTCGACGGCCGGGCCGCGGATAGTCGTTGCAATCCGCCCCCGGTCTCTGGCTGTCTCCCCCGGTGCCACAACGATGGCACCAGGGAGGCTTCATCCATGGACCGTAGAGTGTTTCTCGGCGCCGCCGGGGGCGCGACCGCCCTTGCCGCGCCCGCGCTGGCGCAGACCCAGAATCCGGAAATCCGCTGGCGCATGCCCAGCAGCTTTCCGCGCAACCTCGATGTGCTGTTCGGCAGCTGCGAGAAGCTGAGCCAGCGCGTCCTGCAACTCACCGAGGGGCGCTTCCGCATCACCCCCTTCCCGGCCGGCGAGATCATCCCCGCGCTGCAGGTGCTGGATGGCGTGCAGGCCGGCACGGTGGAATGCGGCCACAGCCCGGCGCTGTTCTACGTGGGCAAGGACCCGGCGCTGGCCTTCTTCACCTGCGTCCCCTTCGGGATGAACGCCCGGCAGATGTCTGCCTGGCTGCGCTACGGCGATGGCCTGGCCCTGGCGCAGGAGACCTTCCGCCCCTTCAATACCCACTTCCTGCCCTTCGGCGACACCGGCACCCAGATGGGCGGCTGGTTCCGCCGCGAGATCCGCAGCCTGGAGGATCTGAAGGGGCTGAAATTCCGCGTCGCGGGCTTCGCCGGCAATGTCTTCGAACGGATCGGCGTGGTGCCGACCCAGATCGCCCCGGGCGACATCTACCCGGCACTGGAACGCGGGGTCATCGACGCCGCCGAGTTCATCGGCCCCTACGACGACGAGAAGCTGGGGCTGAACCGCATCGCCCGGTTCTACTACGCGCCCGGCTTCTGGGAGCCATCCTCGCGCGGCGGCTTCCTGGTGAACCTCCGCGCCTGGGAGAGCCTGCCGCCGCACTACCGCCATGCGGTGGAGACGGCGCTGGCCGAGATCGATATCGATCAGTCCGCCCGCTACGACGCCTGGAATCCGCCGGCCCTGCGCCGGCTGATCGCCGGCGGCGCCCAGCTCCGCGCCTGGCCGCGGGAAGTGCTGCAGGCCGCCTGGCGGGAAGCGCACCTGCTGTACGACGAGACGGCCAGCCGCAACCCGCAGTTCAAGAAGGTCTGGGACAGCTACCGGGTCTTCCGGAACGAGCAATTCCAGTGGTTCCGGGTCGCCGAAAGCGCCTACGAGGCCTTCGCCTTCCCGGCCGCGGCGCAAAGCTGAGGCGGGCCACGCCCCGGGGCCACCCGCCCTGGGGCCAACCACCCCCGGGGCCACTCGCCCCGGGACGCCGCCAGGTCTAGCCTGCGGCGATGCCCGATACCGAGAGCCCCGCCGCCCCGCCCTCCTACAGCCTCTTCTCCCACCAGGAGGTCCGCACCATCGTCATGGGGCTGATGCTGGCGCTCTTCCTCTCCAGCCTCGACCAGACGATCGTCGCCACCGCGCTTTCCTCCATCGCCGGCGACCTCGGCGGCTTCGAGCTGATGCCCTGGGTGGTCTCGGCCTATCTCATCTCCTCCACCGTCACCACGCCCATCTATGGCCGGCTGAGCGACCTCTACGGCCGCCGCCCGGTGCTGCTGGTCTCGGTCACCATCTTCGTCGCGGGCGCGGTGCTCTCGGCCCTGGCGCCGACCATGCTGGCGCTGATCGCGGCCCGGGTGGTGCAGGGGCTCGGCGGCGGCGGGCTGCGCGCCATCTCGCTGGCGGTGGTGGGGGATATCCTGCCGCCGCGGGAACGCGGCAGGGTGCAGGGGTATCTCTCCGCCACCTTCGCCACCGCGAATATCACCGGGCCGCTGCTCGGCGGGCTCTTCGTCGAATACCTGTCCTGGCACTGGATCTTCTGGGTGAACCTGCCGCTGGGCGCGGCCGCCTTCGCCACCACCTATGTCCAGCTCCGCCGCCTGCCGCTGCCGGGCAAGCGGCCGAGGATCGACTGGCTGGGCGCGCTGCTGATCCTGCTGTCCTGCACGCCGCTGCTGCTCGGCATCACCTTCGTCCAGCGGGCCAATTCCTGGATGGCGCCGGAGGCGCTCGGCTGCTTCGGCCTCGGCCTGGTCTTCCTGGTGGCGCTGATCGCGCAGGAAAGGGCGGTCTCCCAGCCCATGCTGCCCTTGCAGCTCTTCCGCAGCCCGGTCTTCACCGTCGGCATCATCGTCACCGCGCTGTCCTCGATGGTGATGATGGCCTTGGTCATCCTGGTCCCGCTGGACTACCAGATGTCGGCCGGGCTTTCCGCCAAGGATGCCGGCCTCAGGATGATCGCCATGACGCTGGGCAGCGTCACCGGCAGCTTCCTGGCCGGCCAGGCGGTATCCCGCACCGGCCGCTACCGGCCCTTCGCGGTGCTGGGCGCCGCGGTCGCCACGACGATGTGCCTGGTGATCGCCTTCATCGGCCTCGGCCATTCGCTGCTGCTGGATACCGGGGTGACCTTGCTGCTGGGCCTGTCCTTCGGCTGCCAGTTCTCGCCGATGACCGTCACCATCCAGAATGCGGTGGATGCGCGGGACGGCGGCATCGCCGTTTCCTGCATGATGTTCTTCCGGCTGATGGGCGGCGCCTTCGGCGTGGCGCTGCTCTCCTCCCTGCTGATCAGCCACCTACCGCCCGGCGCCATGGCCGGCGGCGCGCCGCCCGAGGTCCTGCGGGCGGCCTTCGCCACCGTCTTCCTCGGTGCCGCCGGGATCGCCGGGCTCTGCCTCGTCGCCGCGCTCTGCCTGAAGGAAATCCCGCTCCGCGGGCGGGCCTGAAGGAGATCCCGCTCCGCGGGCGCGGCTGAGCCTAGCCCCGGCCGCGCGTGGCGAAGGCCGTGGCCAGCGCCTGCCACATCGGCTTGCGGTTGCCCTCCGCATCCAGCGGCAGGCCCCGATGCGTCAGGCCGTCCTTCCGCATCACATCCGGGTCCCGCGCCAGCCAGCTATCCTTGTCGGACAGGCCCCAGGTCAGCACGGTGCGGCAGCCCTGCTCCAGCGCGGTGCCGATCACGGCCTGCACCCGCTCCGCCACCAGCGCATCCCGGGCGGCGAGCTCGGCCGGGACCTGCTGCCCCTCCCGCATGTCCAGCTCGGTGATCAGCACCGCCAGCCCCATCCCGCGCACCGTCTTCAGGAAGTCGGCAAACAGGTCCTGGCGGAAGGGCTCGTCCATCAGCAGATGCGCCTGGAGCCCCAGCGCATCCACCGGCACCTGCGCCTCCAGCAGGCGGCGCAGCAGCCGCAGCACCCGCTGGCGCTTCTCCTCGGCCCAGGGCGTGCCGCCCTCCAGCCCATAGTCGTTGTAGGTCAGCCGCAGGCTGCGGTCCCTCTCACGGGCCAGGCGGAAGGCGGTCTCGATGTAGCCCGGCCCCAGCGCCCGCAGCCAGGGCGTGTCCCGCAGGTCGCCGATCGCCGGTGCCCGGGCGGTGAAGGGATTGCCCTCCGCGTCGGCCACCGCCTCGTTCACCACGTCCCAGTCGCGGATCGCCGGCCGGGTCGCCGGCAGCACCGCATCCAGATGCGCGGTCAGCAGCGCCCGCGCCCGCGCCGGCCCCTCGAAGATGCCGTCGAGCAGCCATTGCGGCATGTCCTGGTGCCAGACCAGCGTATGTCCGCGAAGCTGCTTGCCATGAGTCTGGGCAAAGGCGGCCACGGCCGCCAGCGGCGCGAAATCGAAGACACCCGGCTGCGGCTGCAGGGCGGCCCATTTCGCCTCCCATTCCGGCACCAGCAACTGCGCTTCCGCCACGATCTGCGCGGCATAGGCCGGTTCGGCGCCGAGGCGCATCGAATCGACCGCGGTGCCGAAGGTGCAGCCGGTGGCCCGTGCCGCAGCGGCCAGCCCCTCGGCCGCCGGCTGCGCCAGGGTCCGGCCGGCCGAGGCTGCCAACATCCCCGTCGCAACCGCGCCGAGCAGGCCGCGCCGGGCGGGGCCGGGCTTCAAGCGGCCTGCGCGAGGGTGGCCGGCGGTGCCATCTGGCGGAGAGCCTCGCGGTAGCGGTCGCGCCGCCAGCACATCAGCCGCCAGGCACCCCGGGCCGCCAGATGGGACAGCTTGCCCCGCGGCTCCAGCCCCACCGCCTTGAAGATCATCCCCATCCCGCGTTCCAGGTGGCGATAGCGGTAGAAACCCATCGCCCGCCCCATGTAGCCGGCGATGCAGCGGTCGTGGCTATAGACGATGCCGGGATCCTCGTTGGCGCAGTGGAAGGCATAGGCCAGCTCGTCGTCCTCCGACTCGCCGACCCGCCCGGCCGCGACCTTCAGCCGCCGCGCGAAGGACAGCTCCTCCCGCGCGAGGTAGCGCTTCATGTGGTCGTAGAAAAGCTTGAAGTGCCGGTACTCGTCGGCCGCGATCAGCTTGCAGACCTGCTGCAAACAAGGCTCCGCCGTCGCTTCCGCCAGTGCGGTGTAATAGCTGCTGGTGCCGGTCTCGACGATGCAGCGCGCGATCAGCTCCCCGGTGCGGGACCCGCGGATGGAGGCATCGGCATCGAGGTTGATCTTGTAGCCCGCGCGGTAGCGGGCGAAGGCCGCGGCATAGTCCCAGCCCGGATCGGCCAGGCTCGCCCATTGGCCCAGCGCGTCGCCGTGCTGGATCTCCTCCTCCGCCCAATGCTCGGCGGCCAGGCTGAAGTCGGGGTCACCGGCGAAGACCCGCTTGAGATAGATGGCATAATCGCCGCCATTCCGCTCGACCATGGCCGCGGCCTTGACCAAGGGGATGATCTCGGGATCCACCTTCGACGGATCAAAGCGGTCCCAACCCACCTGCTCGACACGCCAGTGCTTCATTGCGTCTCCGCGGCCCGGAATTGGCCGTTAACCATTGGCGCCCAGCCATCCGGGCATCATCCGGACAACGCGGCCAATGCCCGCAATGTTCGCCAGGGACGCGGTGGATTCAAGCGCCTGTTGCCCAGGCGCCACGGTGTGGCGTGGATTATTCCCGAAGCGTGGCTTCAGGGCAGCCGGTCGGTGGTGGCTCAGGCCGCCTCGGCGACCGAGACCGCTTCCTTCAACGCCAGCACGCGGGCCATGGCCGCGTCGCGCTTCGGCTCGGTCTCGGTGACCGGCAATTCCTTCAACGCCGCCTCGGCTTCCGAAAGGCGGCGCTCGGAGGCTGCCCGCGACAGGCTGGCCAGGGCCGTCGCCTCATCCGCCAGGATGGTGACGCGGTCGCGCGAGATCTCGGCGAAGCCGCCGCCGACGAAAAGCCGCTCCGTCTCGGCACCATTCTCCCGCACCCGGATCACGCCGCCGCGCAGGGCGACGATCATCGGCGAATGGCCGGGCAGCACGCCCATCTCGCCCTCGGCGGCGGGGATGGTGGCCATCTCCACCTGGCGGGACAGCAGCAGCTTCTCCGGGGAGACGAGTTCGAGCAGGAAGGTGGCCATGATCGCTATCCTAGATGCAAAGGCTGCCGGAACGCCGGGCGGGAAGACCGCCCGGCGTCGATTGGGCCTGGATCAGGCCGCGGCCTTCATCGACTCGCCCTTCTTCACGGCCTCCTCGATGGTGCCGACCATGTAGAAGGCGGCCTCGGGCAGATAGTCGTACTCGCCGGCGCAGATCGCAGCGAAGCTGCGGACGGTGTCCTCGAGCTTCACGAAGACGCCGGGGGTGCCGGTGAAGACTTCTGCGACGTGGAAGGGCTGGCTGAGGAAGCGCTGGATCTTGCGGGCGCGCGCCACGACCAGCTTGTCCTCTTCCGAAAGCTCGTCCATGCCGAGAATGGCGATGATGTCCTGCAGCGACTTGTAGGTCTGCAGGATGCGCTGCACCTCGCGGGCGACGCGGTAGTGCTCGTCGCCGACCACGCGGGGGTCGAGGGCGCGCGAGGTGCTGTCCAGCGGATCGACGGCTGGGAAGATCCCGAGCTCGGCGATCGAGCGGTTCAGCGTCGTGGTCGCGTCCAAGTGGGCGAAGGAGGTCGCCGGCGCCGGATCGGTCAAGTCATCGGCCGGCACGTAGATCGCCTGCACCGAGGTGATCGAGCCCTTCTTGGTGCTGGTGATCCGCTCCTGCAGCGCGCCCATGTCGGTCGCCAGCGTCGGCTGATAGCCCACGGCGGAGGGGATGCGGCCCAGCAGCGCCGAAACCTCGGCGCCCGCCTGGGTGAAGCGGAAGATGTTGTCGATGAAGAAGAGCACGTCCTGGCCCTGCTCGTCGCGGAAGAACTCCGCGACCGACAGGCCCGAGAGGGCAACGCGGGCGCGGGCACCCGGCGGCTCGTTCATCTGGCCGTAGACCAGCGCCACCTTGGAGCCGGTGGTGGTGCCGTCGTCGTTCAGCTTGATGACGCCGGCATCGACCATCTCATGGTACAGATCGTTGCCCTCGCGGGTGCGCTCGCCGACGCCGGCGAAGACCGACACGCCGCCATGGCCCTTGGCGATGTTGTTGATCAGCTCCTGGATGGTCACCGTCTTGCCGACGCCGGCGCCGCCGAACAGGCCGATCTTGCCGCCCTTGATGTAGGGGGCGAGCAGGTCGATCACCTTGATGCCGGTGACGAGGATCTCGGCGCTGGTCGCCTGGTCCTCGAAGTTCGGGGCCTCGCGGTGGATGGTGTAGGTCTTCTCGTGCGGCACCGGGCCACGCTCGTCGATCGGCTCACCGATGACGTTCATGATGCGGCCGAGGGTGCCCTCGCCCACGGGCACCGAGATGCCGGCGCCGGTATCGACCACTTCCTGGCCGCGGACCAGGCCATCGGTCATGTCCATGGCGATGCAGCGCACGGTGCGCTCACCCAGGTGCTGCGCCACTTCGAGAACCAGCGTGTTGTCGCCGTTCTTGGTGGTGAGGGAGTTGAGCATGGCCGGCAGCTCGCCCGGGAACTGCACGTCCACCACGGCGCCGAGAACCTGCGCCACGCGCCCGACATTGTTCTTCATCGTCTATGCTCCTCAGACGGCTTCGGCGCCGGAGATAATTTCGATCAGCTCGCGGGTGATGTTCGCCTGACGCGTCCGGTTGTAGTTCAGCGTCAGCTTGTTGATCATCTCGCCCGCGTTGCGCGTCGCATTGTCCATCGCGGTCATCCGCGCGCCATGCTCACCCGCCGAGCTTTCCAGGATCGCCCGGTAGATCTGGATGGCCAGGTTGCGCGGCAGCAGCGTGGCCAGGATTTCCTCCTCGGCCGGCTCATAGGCATAGAGCGCCTGCGGACCGGCGGCGGTCGCCGTCGCATCGCCGCCTTCCGGGATCGGCACCGGGATCAGCCGCTGCTCGGTCGGCACCTGGCTGATCACGTTGCGGAAGCGGTTGTAGATCAGGCTGCAGACATCGAAGGCGCCCTGCTCGAGCAGCTCCGCGATCTGGACGCCCACCGCCTCGGCATCGGCGAAATCGACCCGCTTCTTGCCGGCATAGGTCACCTCGGCGACGAAGCGGCTGGCGAATTCCCGCTTAAGATAGGCCGCGCCCTTACGGCCCACCGTCAGCAGCTTCACCGTCTTGCCCTCGGCCTCCAGCGCCCGGATGCGGTTCCGCGCCAGGCGGCCGATCTGGGTGTTGAAGGGCCCGGCCAGGCCGCGATCCGCGGTGACGATCACCAGCAGATGCACCCGGTCGCCGCCGCCGCCCACAAGCATGCGCGGCGCATCCGGCGAACCGGCGACCGCCGCGCCGAGGGAGGCGAGGATCGCCTCCATCCGCTGCGCATAGGGGCGCGCGGCTTCCGCCTGGGCCTGGGCGCGGCGCAGCTTGGCCGCCGCCACCATCTTCATGGCCTGGGTGATCTTCCGCGTGGATTTCACGCTGTTGATCCGACCCCGTAGGTCCTTGAGGCTCGCCATCGGCCCTGCTTCCTGTCTGCTGCGGGCCTTAGGCCGAGAAGGACTTGGCGAAGCCGTCGAGGAAGGCCACCAGCTTGTCCTCGGTCGGCTTCTTGATCTCGCGGTCGGCGCGGATCGCGTCGACGATCGCGGGCTCGCGCGACTTCAGCTCGCTCAGCAGCCGGCGCTCGAACTCGCCCACCGCGGAGACCGGCAGCTTGTCGAGGTAGCCGCGGGTGCCGGCGAACAGCGAGATGACCTGCTCCTCGACCGGGACCGGCTTGTACTGCGGCTGCTTCAGCAGCTCGGTCAGCCGCGCGCCACGGCCCAGCAGCGCCTGGGTGGAGGCATCGAGGTCCGAGGAGAACTGCGCGAAGGCGGCCATCTCGCGGTACTGGGCCAGCTCCAGCTTGATCTTGCCGGCGACCTGCTTCATCGCCTTGATCTGGGCGGAGGAGCCGACGCGGGAGACGCTGAGGCCGACGTTCACCGCCGGGCGGATGCCCTTGAAGAACAGCTCGGTCTCGAGGAAGATCTGGCCATCGGTGATCGAGATCACGTTGGTCGGGATATAGGCCGAGACGTCGCCTGCCTGGGTCTCGATGACCGGCAGCGCGGTCAGCGAACCGAGGCCGAACTCCTCGTTCATCTTCGCCGCACGCTCGAGCAGGCGGCTATGCAGGTAGAAGACGTCGCCCGGATAGGCCTCGCGGCCCGGCGGACGGCGCAGCAGCAGCGACATCTGGCGATAGGCGACGGCCTGCTTCGACAGATCGTCGTAGAAGATGACCGCGTGCATGCCGTTGTCGCGGAAGTACTCGCCCATGGTGCAGCCGGTGTACGGCGCCAGGAACTGCATCGGCGCCGGGTCGGAGGCGGTGGCGGCGACGACGATGGAATACTCCATCGCGCCGTTTTCCTCGAGCGTCTTCACCAGCTGCGCCACGGTGGAGCGCTTCTGGCCGACGGCGACATAGATCGTATAGAGCTTCTTGCTCTCGTCCGTGCCGGCGTTGATGCCCTTCTGGTTGATGATGGTGTCGATGATGACCGCGGTCTTGCCGGTCTGCCGGTCACCGATGATCAGCTCGCGCTGGCCGCGGCCGATCGGGATCAGGGCGTCGATCGCCTTGATGCCGGTCTGCATCGGCTCGTGCACGGACTTGCGCGGGATGATGCCCGGGGCCTTCACCTCGACGCGCTTGCGCTCGACGTCGACCAGCGGGCCCTTGCCGTCGATCGGGTTGCCGAGGCCATCGACCACGCGGCCGAGCAGGCCGCGGCCGGTCGGCACGTCGACGATGTCGCCGGTGCGCTCGACGGTGTCGCCTTCCTTGACGTCACGGTCGGAGCCGAAGATCACGATGCCGACGTTGTCGGTCTCGAGGTTCAGCGCCATGCCGCGGATGCCGGCGCTGGGGAACAGCACCAGCTCGCCGGCCATGACGTTCTGCAGGCCGTAGACGCGGGCGATGCCGTCGCCCACGGTCAGCACGGTACCCACCTCCGCAACATTCGCTTCGGCGTCGAAGCCGGCGATCTGCTGCTTGAGGATTTCCGAAATTTCGGCGGGACGGATTTCCATGGTCAGGCAGCCCCCTTCATAGCGTACTGCAGACGCTGCAGCTTCGATTTGATGCTGTTGTCATAGAGCCGGGACCCGATCCGGACGATCAAGCCGCCCAGGATCGCGGGATCCACCTGCTCCGTCAGTTTCACGCCGGAATACCCGGCTTCGGTCAGCCTCGCGGCAATCTGGGTCCGCTGCGTCGCGGTCAGCGGATGCGCGCTGATCACGTCGGCGACCTGCTGGCCACGGCGGGCGGCGAGCTCGGCACCGAAGGCGGCGGCGACCTGCGGCAGCTGCGCCAGCCGGCGGTTGGCGATCAGCACGCCGACGAGGTTGTGCACCTCGGCGCCGATGCCCGCCTTCTCCAGCAGCGCGAAGCCGCCGGCGCGCTGGGCGGCGACGCCCAGCCGGGGGTCGGCGACGAAGGCGCGGAAGGTGCTGTCCCCCCGCCAGAGGTCTGCCAACTTCTCGAGGTCGGCGGCAATGCGGTCCAGGGCGCCCGGATCCGTCGCCCGCCGGTCATCGGCAAGGCCCAGCAGGGCCAACGCATAACGCGCGGCGACGCCGGTCGGGGTGGGCGCCTTGGGCGCGGCGGAGGTGGCGGTTTCGACAGCGGCCACGGGTTATCCCGGTCCTGTTCCTGAATGATGCATGGGCGGCAAGCCCCCACGCGGCGCGGGGGCCTTACCATGGGGTTTACACGCCCGCAATCCGGCCGATGCCCACCATTTCGCCCGAGGACGCAGCATCGCCACTCCGGATCGGCTAGCCTGCCCCCGGAAAGATGCGGGATGGCCATGGCGAAGGATGGGGAAGGCTTCTTCGGCTGGCGCGTGGTGGCGGCCGCCTTCGTGGTGGCGATGTTCAGCTGGGGCATCAACTTCTATGGCCCCTCCGTCTATCTGCATGCCCTGCATGCGCGGGAAGGCTGGTCCACCAGCCTCATCGCCGCCGCCATCACCCTGCATTTCCTGGCCTCCGGTGCAGTCGTCACCACCCTGCCCCGGCTGCACCGCCGATTCGGCCTGGTGGCCGTGACCCGGGCCGGCATGCTCGCCTGCGCCGCCGGCGCCTTCGCCTGGGGCCATGCCGGCCAGCCCTGGCACCTGGTGCCGGCTGCCCTGCTGACCGCCGCCGGCTGGGCGGTCACCAGCGGCGCCGCCATCAATGCCTATGTCGCCCCCTGGTTCGACCGGCGGCGGCCGGCGGCGCTGGCCATGGCCTATAACGGCGCCAGCATCGGCGGCGTGGTCTTCACCCCGGCCTGGGCCCTGCTGATTGCCGCCCTGGGCTTCGCCGAGGCCAGCCTCATCGTCGCGCTGGCGGCGGTGGTGGTCACCTGGCCCCTCACCGGCCGCTACTTCCGGCCCACGCCGGCCGGCCTCGGCCTGCATCCGGATGGCGCCGCGGACCCGCCGGCCCCGCGCCCGCCGCGGGCACCGGCGGGTCCGCTCTGGCGGCAACCGGCCTTCCGCAGCCTCTCGCTCGCCTTCGCCTTCGGGCTGACGGCGCAGATGGGGCTGCTGACCACGCTGTTCAGCATCCTGGCCCCCAGCCTCGGCACCCAGGGGGCGGGGCTGGTGATGAGCCTGGCGACCGCCTGCGCGGTGGTCGGCCGGACCGCGGTCGGCCTGCTGCTGCCGCCGGCGATCGACCGGCGGCGCGCCGGGGTGCTGAATTTCCTGCTCCAGGCGCTGGGCTGCGGCATCCTCGCCCTGGCGGCCGGCGATCCGGTCCCGCTGGTAGCGGGCGCCCTGCTCTTCGGCCTCGGCATCGGCAACCTGCTGTCGCTGCCGCCGCTGATCGCCCAGGCGGAATGGCCGCCGCTGGAGGTCGCGGCGGTGATCGCCCTGGTCACCGCGGTCAATCAGGCGATGTATGCCTTCGGCCCCGGCCTGTTCGGCGCGGCGCTGGAATTCTGGGGCGCCTGGGCCCCGCCCACCGCCGCCGGCCTGCTGCAATTGCTCGCCGCCGCCGTGCTGACCCGTCGCGGCAGCCGCCCGGCCTAGGCGAAGCCGATCAACGCGGATTTGACCGCGATCGCCGCCAGCGCCGCCGCCATGGCCGCGGTGGCCAGGCCGCGGGAGGCCACGATGGCATAGGCGATGCCGCCGACGATCAGCGCCCAGGCAGCGATTTCATGGGATTCGAGAATGGGCATGTCGCACCTCCATGGCCGTCTTGATTAACCCGGCGTAATTTAGACATTACCGTCGCGTTAACCAAGAGAAAACGGCGGTGAAAAGCGTTCAGAGGAAGCTCACCGGGTCCACATCCACCTGGACCCGCACGCTATTCGCCACCGGCACCCGCCCCAGCCATTCCCGCAGGATGGGCTGCACCGCGATGTCCCGCCGCGTCTTCAGCAGCAGCCGCCGCCGGTGCCGGCCGCGCAGCAGGGCCAGCGGTGCCGGCGCGGGGCCGAGCACCTGCACACCCTCCCCGCCCGGCGCCGCCAGGCCGAGGTCGCGCGCCGCGCGCTCCGCCTCCCGCTCATCCTCGGAACTGACGATCAGCGCCGCCAGCCGGCCGAAGGGCGGCCAGTGCCCAGGGCGACGGATCGCCGCCTCCTCCCGCATGAAGGCCGCCAGGTCGCCGGAGATCAGCGCCTGCATCACCGGATGCTCCGGGCTGAAGCTCTGCAGCAGCACCCGCCCCGGCGCCTCCGCCCGCCCGGCCCGGCCGGCCACCTGGTGCAGCAGCTGCACCGTCCGCTCCGCCGCCCGCAGGTCGCCGCCGGCGAGACCCAGGTCGGCATCCACCACCCCGACCAGGGTCAGGTGCGGGAAGTGCCAGCCCTTGGCGACGATCTGGGTGCCGATGATCAGGTCCACCGCGCGGTCCTGGATGGACTGCGCCGCCGCCCCCGCCGCCGCCGGGCCGGGCAGCGTGTCGCTCGCCATCACCAGCCGCCGCGCCTCGGGCCAGAGCGCCGCCGCCTCCTCCAGCACCCGCTCCACCCCCGGGCCCACCGCCACCAGGCTGTTGGCGGAACCGCATTCCGGGCATTCCGCCGGCGGCGCCTCGGTATGGCCGCAGTGATGGCATTGCAGCTGCCGTCGCGCCCGGTGCTCCACCAGCCAAGCGGTGCAATTCGGACAGCGCATCCGGTGGCCGCAATGCCGGCAGAGCGTCAGCGGCGCGTAGCCCCGGCGGTTCAGGAAGAGCATCGCCTGCTCCCCCCGCGCCAGGGTCGCGGTCACCGCCTCGACCAGCGGCGGCGCGATGAAGCGGCCCCGCTCCGGCGGGGTGCGGCGGAGGTCCACCGTCTCCACCGCCGGCAGGGTCGCCCCGCCATGCCGCTCCGGCAGGTCCAGCGCCTCGTAGCGGCCGCTCTCGGCATTGGTCAGGCTCTCGAGCGAGGGCGTCGCCGAGACCAGCACGCAGGCGGCCGAGGCCATCCGGGCGCGGACCACCGCCATGTCCCGGGCGTTGTAGACGACGCCCTCCTCCTGCTTGAAGGCGGTCTCGTGCTCCTCGTCGACCACCACCAGGCCGAGGTCGGGGAATGGCAGGAACAGCGCCGAGCGGGCCCCCACCACCACCGGCGCCCGCCCCTCGGCCACCGCCCGCCAGGTCTCCCGCCGGGTCCGCGGCGTCACCTCGGAATGCCAGAGCGCCGGGGAGACGCCGAAGCGCCGCTGGAAACGGTCCAGCCACTGGGCGGAGAGCGCGATCTCCGGCAGCAGCACCAGGGACTGCCGGCCCTGGCGCAGCGCCTCCGCCACCGCATCCAGATAGACCTCGGTCTTGCCGGAGCCGGTGACGCCGGTCAGCAGGGTGACGCCGAAGCTCCGCGTCGCGACCTTGGCGACCAGGGCGGCCGCCGCCTCGGCCTGGGCACCGCCCAGCACCGGGCCGGGATGGTCCGGGTCCGGCCGGCTGAAGCGCTCGGCCAGTGGCAGCAGCGCCGGACGGATCAGCCCGTTGTCCGCCATGCCGCGCAGCACGCCCGGGGAGACCTTCGCCGCCTCGGCCAGCGGGCCGCCGGCATAGGCCTGGCCCGGCTGCATCGCCGCCAGCACCCGCAGCCGTTCGGGGGTCAGCCGCGGCTGGGCATTGCCGCCGGGCGGGGCCAGCATCCAGCCGGCCTGCTGCGCCGGCGGCTCCAGCGCCGCGGCGGAGCCCATGGCCATGCGCAGCACCGCGCCGGGCGGGCTGAGCGTATAGGCCGCGACCCAATCGACGAAGCGGCGGAGGCTGGCGGTCATGGGCGGGGCCGCCAGGCGATCTGCCACCGGTTTCAGCCGGTGCTCGGCCACCGGACTGGCCTCCGGCGCCTCCAACGCGTCCCAGGCCACCCCGATCATCGACCTGTGATTGAGCGGCACCGTTACGTAATCACCTGGCCGGATGTCCAGGCCCGGCGGCATGCGGTAGTCATAGGCACCCGCCAGCGGGAGCGGCAATAATACCCGCACCCGTTGCAACGAAGACACAGGTGGCGTGTCTTTCATATCGCGCCGCTTTCCCGACCCCTGTCGCATCGGCTATCCTGACCCTGAACAAATACGCAACGATCGCCGGCGGCCCGCCTAGGCCTGGTTGCCGGTCCTGAGTGTCAAATGCAGGCCCCACGGGGTTTGCCTGAGGGACCCGCCCGGATGAAATTCTTTGTCGATACCGCCGATGTCGCCGAGATCCGCGCCCTGGCCGAAGCCGGGCTGGTCGATGGCGTCACCACCAACCCGAGCCTGATCGCCAAGTCCGGCCGCAAGATGGCCGAGGTGATCGCCGAGATCTGCGCCATCACGCCAGGGCCGGTCTCCGCCGAGGTCACCGCCACCGATTTCGACACCATGCTGGCCGAGGGCCGCTACCTCCGCGGCATCGCCAAGAACGTCGCGGTGAAGGTGCCGCTGACCGAGGCCGGCCTCAGCGTCTGCCGCAGCCTGGCGGACGAGGGCACGCCGGTGAACGTCACCCTCTGCTTTTCCGCGGCGCAGGCGCTGCTCGCGGCCAAGGCCGGGGCCGCCTATATCTCCCCCTTCGTCGGCCGGCTGGACGACATCGCCTTCGACGGCATGCTGCTCATTGCCGATATCCTGAAAATATACCGCAACTACCCGAAGTTTAAGACAGAAGTCCTGGTCGCGTCCATCCGCCACCCGGTCCATCTGGTCGAGGCGGCGAAGCTCGGCGCCGAGGTGGCGACCCTGCCACCCAATGTCATCCGCCAGCTCTTCAAGCATCCGCTGACCGCCAGCGGGCTGGCCGCCTTCACGGCCGACTGGGCCAAGACCGGACAAAGCATCCTGTGAGCGCGATCCGTCTCCCGGGCCTCTCGCCGGCCGATACCCCCCAGGTTGAAGCGCCCGCCGAAGCGCCCAGCCTGGCACCGGAAGCCGTGGCCCAGTTCCTCGAGGCGCATCCGGAATTCCTTGCCGAGCGGCCGGACCTCTACCGCGCCCTCAGCCCGCCGAAGCGGTTGCACGGCGAAAGGCTGGCGGACCACATGGCCGCCATGCTGCAGGCCGAGCGCCGCCGGGTCCGCTCCCTGGAAGCGGAAATGGATGCCGCGGTCACCGCCGGCCGCGCCGGCTATGGCCTCACCATCCGCGTGCGGCTGGCGGTGCTGGCGCTGATGCGGGCGCAGGACGTGGTCGAGACGGTGACGCAGGAGCTCCCGGCGCTGCTCGGCATCGAAAGCTGCTGGCTGCTGGCCGAGGCGCCGGACCGCCGCGGCATCTATCGCCTGCCGCCCGGCACCGTCGCCCGGCTGATCGGCCCGGGCAAGGATGCCATCGTCCGCTCCAACCCCACCGATATCGAGCTGCTGCACCAGGAAGCCGCCCCGCTGGTGGCGCGGGATGCGCTGGTGCGGGTGCCGGTCTGGACCGGGCGCCCGGTGCTGATGTCGCTCGGCACGAGGGACCCGCAGACCCTGCCCGCCCGGCAGGCCGCGGCAACCCTCGCCTTCCTCGGCCGCGCGGTGGCGGCGGCGCTCGCGCGGTAGGGATGCCCGAAGGCCGCAGCGCCGCCGCCTGCGTCGCCGACTACCTCGGCTGGCTGGCCTTCGAACGCCGCGCCGCCGTCAATACGGTCGAGGCCTATGGCCGCGACCTGCGGGACTTCCTCGGCTTCCTCACCCGCCACCTCGGCGAGGAGCCGGACGAGGCGGCGCTCGCCGGCCTGCGCCCGGCCGATCTCCGCAGCTTCCTCGCCGCCCGCGCCGGGGAGGGCGCCGGCAATGCCACCCGCGCCCGGCAGCTGGCGGCGGTGCGCGGCTTCCTCCGGCACCTGGCGAAGGCCTCCGCCGCGCCGGTGCCGATGGCCCTGGCCAATATCCGCGGGCCACGCGCCAAGCCGGCGGTGCCGCGGGCGCTGACCGCCGCCCAGGCCCGCGAGGTCGCCGCCGAGACCGGCAGCATCCACCAGCCCGGCCATGCCGAACGCCCCGCCGAGCAGGCCGCCCGCGACGTCGCCCTGTTCACCCTGCTCTACGGCTGCGGCCTCCGCATCGCCGAGGCCCTCGCCCTCGACGTCCGCGACGCGCCGTTGCCCGCCCCCTTGGCCGGCAGCCAGTCCGCGCTCCGCGTCACCGGCAAGGGCGGCAAGCAGCGCCTCGTCCCGGTGCTGCCCGCGGTCCGCCAGGCGATCGCCGCCTATCTGGTGGAACGCGGCGACCCGCCGCCCGAGGCCCCGCTGTTCCGCGGCGCCCGCGGCGCCCGGCTGGACCCGGCGGTCGCGCAGAAATCCATGCGCGACTACCGGCGCCTCGCCGGCCTGCCGGAACATGCGACGCCGCATGCGCTGCGGCACTCCTTCGCCACCCATCTGCTGGGCGGCGGGGCGGATCTCCGGGCGATCCAGGAATTGCTCGGCCATGCCAGCCTCTCCACCACCCAGCGCTATACCAGCGTGGATGCCGCCGCCCTGCTCGAGACCTGGCGCAAGGCGCATCCGCGCCCAGGTTGAGGGGGGCCAGGCTGAGGGGGCCAGGCTGACCCTGGTCCGGGGCGTCATCGGCGTCTATGTTGCGGACACCCCGCGACCCCCCTTTGCGACCCTGATGAGGAGCGCCCATGCGCGACGCCAAGCAAACCGGTTACGCGCCCAAGCTGACCGAAGGGGTGACCCCGGTCCAGCGGATCGAGGCGACCTCCCGCTCCGTCCCCTGCGACGGCGAGATCGCCGGCCCCGGCCTCGGCCATCCCCGCGTCTGGCTGCGGATCAACGACGGGGAGCAGGAGGTGACCTGCCCCTATTGCTCCATCACCTATGTGCTGAAGGCCGGTGCCGGTGGCGACGACCATCATTAAGAACCCGGGCACTGAGACCGCCGCGGCCGAGGGCGCGGAGGCCGTCCCGGTCGCCGTGCCCGGCGTCCGCCACCTCGTGCTGGTGGATATCTCCGGCTACATCTTCCGTGCCTTCCACGCGCTGCCGCCGATGACCCGGCCGGACGGCGTCCCGGTGAATGCCGTCTTCGGCTTCACCCAGATGCTCTCCAGCTTCCTGGCGGAACACCGCGGCAGCCACCTCGCCGGCGTCTTCGATGCCAGCCGGCAGACCTTCCGCAACGAATTCTACCCTGCCTACAAGGCCCACCGGCCCGACCCGCCACCGGAGCTGGTCCCGCAATTCGCCCTCATCCGTGAGGCGACCGAGGCCTTCGGCGTCGCCCAGGTGGAAGCCCCCGGCTTCGAGGCCGACGACCTGATCGCCACCTATGCCCGCGCCTTCGTCGAATCCGGCGGCGAGGTGACCATCGTTTCCTCCGACAAGGACCTGATGCAGCTGGTCCGCCCCGGCGTGCAGATGTACGACCCGATCAAGCGGAAGCCGATCCGCGAGGCCGAGGTCGCCGAGAAATTCGGCGTCCCCCCGAACAAGGTGATCGAGGTCCAGGCGCTGATCGGCGATGCCGTGGACAATGTCCCCGGCGTGCCGAAGATCGGCCCCAAGACCGCCGCCGAGCTGATCCTCGCCTATGGCGACCTGGAAGCCGTCCTCGCCAATACCGCCCAGATCAAGCAGCCGATGCGCCGGCAGAACCTCGAGCAATATGCCGAGCAGGCCCGCATCTCGAAGCGCCTCGTCACGCTCGACGACCAGGCGCCGATGAGCCTGACCATCGACGAGCTGGCGGTCCGCCCGCCCGAGCCCGCCGCGCTCGAGAAATTCCTGCGCGACCAGGGCTTCCGCAGCGTCGTCGCCCGCATGGGCCTGGGCGATGCCGCCGGCGATTCCGGCAGCCGCGCCCGCAACAGCGCCGTCTCCGCCGCCCAGGCCGCAGCCACGCCGGTCGCGCCGGTCGACCCGGCCGCCGCCCCCTTCGGCAGCTACGAGACGGTCACGACGCCCGAGGCCCTCGCCGCCTGGATCGCCGAGGCCGAAGCCGCCGGCATCATCGGCCTCGATACCGAGACCGACAGCCTGGATGCGCTGAACGCGAAGCTAGTCGGCGTCTGCCTCGCCACCGCCCCCGGCCGCGCCTGCTACATCCCGCTGCGCCACGTCTCCCCCGGCGCCACCCAGGGCGACATGCTGGCCGCCCCGGCCGAGGCCGCGCCGCCGCAGCTCCCCTTCGAGCCCACCATGGCCGCCCTCAAGCCGCTGCTGGAAGACCCGGCCGTCCTCAAGGTGCTGCAGCACGCCAAATACGACCTGGAAGTGCTGGCCCAGCCGGAGAACGGCGGGATCGCCGTCGGCCCGGTCGACGACACCATGCTGATCTCCTACGCCATGGAAGCCGGCAAGCACGGCCATGGCATGGACGAGCTTTCCCGCCTCCACCTCGGCCATACGCCGGTGCCCTACGACCAGGTGACCGGCACCGGCCGCGCCCGCATCACCTTTGCCCAGGTGCCGCTGGAGAAGGCGACCGCCTATGCCGCCGAGGATGCCGACGTCACCCTCCGCCTCTGGCACATCCTCCGCCCGCAGCTGCGCGAGGCCGGCGCCCTTGCCCTCTATGAACAGGTCGAGCGCCGCATGATCCCCGTGCTGCGGGACATGGAAGCCGAGGGCATCAAGGTCGATGGCGTCGAGCTCGCCCGCATCGGCGAGGATTTCGTCCAGCGCATGGCCGTGCTGGAGACCGAGATCCACCGCCTCGCCGGCCGGGTCTTCGCGGTCGGCTCGCCCAAGCAATTGGGCGAGATCCTGTTCGACGAGATGCAGCTCTCCGGCGGCCGCAAGGGCAAGTCCGGCGCCTGGGGCACCGATGCCGCGGTGCTCGAGGAGCTCGCCGCCCGCGACGTGCCGCTGGCCCGTGCGGTGCTGGACTGGCGCCAGCTCTCGAAGCTGAAGTCGACCTATGTCGATGGCCTGACGGCGCAGATCGACCCGCGCACCGGCCGCGTCCATACCGATTTCTCCATGGCCAATACCAGCACCGGCCGGCTCGCCTCGACCGAGCCGAACCTGCAGAACATCCCGGTCCGCAGCGAGGAAGGCCAGCGCATCCGCCGCGCCTTCGTCGCCGAGCCCGGCCATGTGCTGATGTCGGCCGACTATAGCCAGATCGAGCTGCGCCTGCTGGCGCATCTGGCCGATGTGCCCGCCCTGCGGGAGGCCTTCGAGACCGGCCAGGACATCCACTCGCGCACCGCGGCCGATATCTTCCGCCTCGCCCCCGATGCGGTCGACAAGGAAGCCCGGCGGCGGGCCAAGACCATCAATTTCGGCATCATCTACGGCATGTCCGCCTTCGGGCTCGCCGGGCGGCTCGGCATCGGCGCCGGGGAGGCCAAGGGCATCATCGATGCCTATTTCGGCCAGTACCCGGGCATCCGCACCGCGATGGAACGGCTGAAGGAGGAGGCGCGGCTGCAGGGCTATGTCTCCACCTCCTTCGGCCGCAAGCTCTGGATCCAGGACATCGGCGCCAAGGACCCGGTGCGCCGGGCCGGGGCGGAACGCGCCGCCATCAACGCCCCCTTCCAGGGCGGCGCGGCGGAGGTCATCAAGCGCGCCATGGTCCGCCTCCCCAAGGCGCTGCGCGATGCCGGCCTGAAGGCCCGCATGCTCCTGCAGGTACACGACGAGCTGGTGCTGGAGGTGCCGGAGGCCGAGGTCGAGGCCACCGGCGCCCTGGTCCGCCAGGTCATGGAGAACGTCGCCACCCTGCGGGTGCCCCTGGCGGTGGAAGTCGGCACCGGCCGGAGCTGGGCGGAAGCCCACTGACGCAGGCATTTCCGACAGGTCAGTACTCTCGAAATAGTGATGTGGCATAGCGGCCACGTCGCGCCATTGTGAGAGCCCGTTTCGAAAAGGCATTCCATGCAGGTCGCCGCAGGTCCGGCCAAGCCCGGCCGCCCGCGAGAGCGGCTGCCGCTCTCGTTGCGCTTCATGCTGCTGGCGTCGCTCATCGTCCCGCTCGCCTTCCTCGGCGGCGCCGCCTGGTATGACCACCACCGGCTGGTCGCCGAGGCCTTCGCCGACGTGAACCGCCTCTCGGCCGTCGCCAAGGAACATGCGCTGAAGGTGGTGGAGACGAATTCCCTCGTCCTCGACCGCATGGAGGACCGCATCCGCGGCCTGAGCTGGGACGAGATCGAGGCACAGGGCGAGACCATCCAGCGCTGGATGCGCACCCTGGACGAGGGCATCGCCCAGATCACCTCCCTGCACCTGGCGCGGCCGGACGGCAGGGTCGTCGCCCTCAGCATCGCCTGGCCGACGCCGCCCCTCTCCATCGCCGACCGGTCCTATTTCCGCCGCGCCAGGGACGGCGATACCGAACTGCTCTTCAGCGAGCCGCTGCGCGCCCGGCTCACCGGCGTGGTCACCTTCACCGTCGCCCGCCGCCGTGAAAGCGCGGACGGCCAATTCGACGGCACCGTCGTCGGCTCCATCCTGCCGGGCTACTTCCAGGCGCAGTGGCATGCGATGAACCCGGAGGGCAAGGCCTCCTTCGCGCTCATGCGCACGGATGGGCAGTTGCTTGCGGTGCATCCCTCGGATGGCGACGACCTGCTCGGCCCGCCCGATGCCGCGGCGGTGCCGGATGCGGTCCGCAACCCCAGCAACGTCGGCCCGGTGATCGAGCATTTCGGCGAGCGCCAGGAATGGCTGACCGCCTTCCGCCAGGTCGGCGAGCATCCGCTGGTGGTCAGCGTCACCCTCTCCATGGACCGGGTGCAGGCCGAATGGCTGACCAATACCGCCACGACCGCCGCGCTCTGCCTCTTCGCCGCCCTCGCCCTCGGCTTCGCCACCATGCTCGCCATCCGCCGCTGGCATTCCGAGCAGATCGTGCTGCGGAAGCTGAGCGAGAACCGCGACGAGCTGCGCGGCGAGATCCTGCGGCGCGAGGCGGCCGAGGCCGGCCTGCTCCAGGCGCAGCGGCTGGAAGCGCTCGGCCGGCTGACCGGCGGCGTGGCGCATGACTTCAACAACCTGCTCACCGCCATCCTCGGCACCGTGCACCTGCTGGAACGCCATCTCGGCACCGCCGCGGACGAGAAGGTGCGGAAATACCTCGGCATGGCGCGGGATGCGGTGCAGCGCGGCGCCAAGCTGAATTCCAGCCTGCTGGCCTTCGCCCGGCGGCAGAAGCTGCATACCGCCAGCATCGACACGAACGAGCTGGTGCAGGGCTTCACCCCGCTGATCCAGCGCGCCCTGGGCGAGGCGGTCAGCCTCGCCGTCGTGCTGGACCCGGAACTGCCGCCCTGCCGCGCCGATGCCTCCCAGCTCGAGGCGGCGCTGCTTAACCTCGCCATCAATGCGCGGGATGCGCTGCCGCGCGGCGGCACCGTCACCCTCACCACCCGCCCGGCCCGGCTGGACGCGGCGTTGCTGGCCGGCAATGCGGATGCCAAGCCCGGCTCCTATGTCGCGGTCTCGCTGCGCGACGACGGCACCGGCATGCCGGCCGAGGTGCGGGAACGCGCCTTCGAGCCCTTCTTCACCACCAAGCCCCAGGGCAAGGGCACCGGCCTCGGCCTGTCCCAGGTCTTCGGCTTCATCCGCCAGCTCGGCGGCCATATCGCCATCGACAGCACCCTGGGCGAGGGCACCGTCGTCACCCTCTATCTCCCCATCGCCGCGGAGCCGCCGGCGCAGCAGCCCGCCCCGCCGGCGCCGGTGCCGGAAGGCATCGCCGCCGTCTCCCGCGCCACCGTGCTGGTGGTGGAGGACGACGAGCGCGTCCGCGAGGTCGCCGCCGAGACGCTGCGCGACGCCGGCTTCCGGGTGATCGCGGCGCAGGATGCGCTGGAGGCCCTGGCCCTGCTCCGCCGCGGGGAGCAATTCGACGTGCTCTTCAGCGACATCGTCATGCCCGGCGGCATGAACGGGATCGAGCTGGCCCAGGCCGCCCGGCGGCTGCGGCCCCGGCTGCCGGTGCTGCTGGCCACCGGCTATGCCGGCACCGTGGCCGGCTCGGCCGACCATGGCTTCGAGGTGATGTCGAAGCCCTACGACCAGTCCACCCTGACCCAGCGCATCGCCGAGCTGGCGACGGAGCGCCATCGCGGCGTCGCCTGAGCCTTCAGTCCTTCGGCGGCACGAACATATAGCCCACGCCCCGCACGCTGCGGATCGCCTCCGGCTTGGCCGGGTCGGCCTCCAGCTTGCGGCGCAGCCGCAGGATGCGGTTGTCGATCGCCCGGTCGAAGGCTTCCGCCTCCCGGTGGGAACTGGCTTCCAGCAGCCAGTCCCGCGTCAGCGCCCGGTTCGGGTGGCTGACGAACAGCTTCAGCAGGTCGAATTCGCTGGCGGTCAGCGCATCCTCCACGCCATCGCCGCGCACCAGCAGCCGGCGCTCCAGGTCCAGCAGGCAGGTGCCGACCCGCACCTGGGTCACCTGCGCCGGCAGCGGGGCGGCGGCCGCCGCGGCCCGGCGCAGGATGGCGCGCACCCGGGCCAGCAGTTCGCGCGGCTCGAAGGGCTTGGTCACGTAGTCGTCCGCGCCGGATTCCAGCCCCACCACCCGGTCCACCATATCCCCGGCCGAGGTGAGCATGAGGATGCCGACCCGCGCCGAGCGGCTGCGCAGCCAGCGCGCCAGGGCGAAGCCATCCTCTGCCTCCCCCAATTGCACGTCGAGCAGGACGAGATCCGGCATCTCCTGCGTCGCCAGCCGCTTCAGCGCGGCGCCGGCGCCGAGCGGGACCGGCCGCAGCCCATGCTGGGCGAGGTAGTCGGTGACGATCTGTCGCTGGAAGGCGTCGTCCTCGACCAGCACGATCCGGGGTCCCGCCGCCATGCCGTCTCCGCCCCAGCCCGGCAGGGCCCGGCTTTGTTGCGGGGGGGAAGTGTAACCGCCGCATCCCCGGCGGCAAGGCTTGCGTGCCACCCGGCCCCGCCGCAGGATCGGTGGGAACAGCAGGGGCATCGCCATGGCGCAGGATACCGGGTTCCGGCCGCATAGCGCGCATTGGGGCGCCTTCTCCGCCGCGATGCGGGACGGCAGGCTGGAGGTCCGGGCCCATCCCGGCGACCCCGACCCGAACCTGCTGCTGCAGAATTTCCCGGAAGCCCTGCGCCACAAGGCCCGCATCGCCCGCCCCATGGTCCGCCGCGGCTGGCTCGAGAATGGCCCGGGGCCCGATGCCCGGCGCGGCCGCGACGAATTCATCCCGATGGACTGGGACCAGGTGCTGGACCTGCTGGCGAAGGAACTCGCCCGGGTGCGGGACGCGCATGGCCCGCAGGCGGTCTTCGGCGGCTCCTACGGCTGGTCCTCGGCCGGGCGCTTCCATCATGCGCAGAGCCAGGTGCACCGCTTCCTGAACATGTCGCTCGGCGGCTATGTCCGCAGCGTCAACAGCTACAGCTCCGGCGCCTCCAGCGTCATCCTGCCGCATGTCCTGGGGCCGATCGACGCCGTCGCCCGCCGCAACGTCACCTGGGACGCAGTCGCCGAACACACCGAGATGGTGCTGGCCTTCGGCGGCATGGCGCTGAAGAACAGCATGGTCGCCTCGGGCGGCATCAGCCGGCATGTCGAGCGCGGCTCCATGGCCGCGGCCCGGGCGCGCGGCTGCGAATTCCTGCTGATCGGCCCGTTGAAGGATGATTTGCCGGAAGAGGCCGGCGCCACCTGGCAGCCCAGCGTCCCGGGAACGGATACCGCGCTGATGCTCGGCATGGCGCATGCCCTGGTGACCGCCGACCAGCACGACCGCGGCTTCATCGACCGCTACTGCGCCGGCTGGGACACCTTCGAGGCCTATCTGCTGGGCCGCAGCGACGGCCAACCGAAGGACCCGGCCTGGGCCGCGGCCATCTGCGGCGTCCCGGCCGAGCGCATCACCGCCATGGCGCTGCAGGCCGTGGGCCGCCGCACCCTGGTCACCGTCGCCCATTCCCTGCAGCGCCAGGAGCATGGCGAGCAGCCGGTCTGGATGGCCTGCGTGCTGGCGGCCATGCTCGGGCAGATCGGCCTGCCCGGGGGTGGCTACAACTACGCCCTCGGCGCGCTGGCGCATTACGGCAAGCGGCAGAACGCCGTCTCCTCCGCCGCGCTGCCGCAGGGCAGGAACGGCGTCGGCGCCTTCATCCCCGTGGCCCGCATCTCGGACATGCTGCTCAACCCGGGCCAACCCTTCGACTACAACGGCAAGCGGATGGTGTACCCGGATATCCGCCTGGTCTATTGGGCCGGCGGCAATCCCTTCCACCACCACCAGGACCTCAACCGCCTGAAGCGCGCCTTCGCCGCGGTGGAGACGCTGGTGGTGCACGAGATCGCCTGGACCGCGACCGCCCGCCACGCCGACATCGTCCTGCCCTGCACCATGACGCTGGAGCGCGAGGACATCGGCGCCGCGCCGACCGACCCGCTGATGGTCGCCATGCACCAGCTGGTCGAGCCCTTCGGCGAGGCCCGCGACGACTACGCCATCTTCTCGGCGCTGGCCGAGCGCCTCGGCGCCGGCCCCGCCTTCACCGAGGGCCGCAGCGCCCGCGACTGGCTGCGCCATCTGTACGAGCCGACCCGCAAGGGCCTCGCCGCGCTGAACCTCCCCGCCCCGTCCTTCGAGGAATTCTGGGCCCAGGGCGAGCTGGTGCTGCCACAGGAGGACGACGACGGCGGCATCCTGCGCGACTTCCGCACCGACCCGGAGGCGCATCCGCTGCCGACGCCGAGCGGGAGGATCGAGATCGCCTCCACCACCATCGCCGGCTTCGGCTACCCCGATTGCCCCGGCCACCCGACCTGGCTGCCGCCCGTCGAGGTGCCGGATGCGACGGCGCCGCTCCGCCTCATCGCCAACCAGCCGGCGACCCGGCTGCACAGCCAGTTCGACTTCGGCGGCCATAGCAACGGCATGAAGCGCCGCGGCCGCGAGGTGATGCGCATCAACCCGGCCGATGCCGCCCCGCGCGGCATCGCCGAGGGCGACGTGGTCAAGCTGCGCAATGCCCGCGGCGCCTGCCTGGCGACCGCCGCCCTCAGCACCGATGTCATCCCCGGCGTGGTGCAGCTCCCGACCGGCGCCTGGTACGACCCCGAGGACCCGATGGAGGAGGCCTCGCTCTGCGTCCATGGCAATCCGAACATGCTGACGCGGGACGTGGGTACCTCTAGCCTCGCCCAGGGCTGCACCGGCCAGCTCACCACCGTCGAGGTCGAGCGCTTCGCCGGCAACCTGCCGCCGATCCGCGCCTTCGATCCCCCCGGCGCGCCCATATCCATGGCGGCGGAGTAGCGAAAGCTTCACCCAACCGCCATACCGCTTTCCGCCGGCGGGCCTACCTCAAGGCGGCTGGAACGCGATCGTCCGAGGTACGACCACCGAAGGGCGTGAATCGCGCGACAAGACAATAAGCGGGACCGTGATCCGCGCCGCTCTCGGCGCGGATCACGGTCCAGCACCGGAGCCTGCCGCCATGACGGCCGAAGACGTCGAGATCGAGGATATCGGCAGCAACCCCGCCCTGCGGGAGACGCTGGAGGAGATCGCGGCGCGGCGCCTCTCCCGCCGCGGCGCCCTGGCCGGGCTCGCCGCCGCGGCCATGCTGCCGGCGGTGGCGGAAGCCCAGCCCGGGCCGGAGTCCGGCGGCCCCTCCAGCCTCACCTTCACCGAGCTGCCGCACCAGCTCAGCCAGCGCGACGCGGTGGCGCCGGGGCATGAGATCCAGGTCGTCATCCGCTGGGGCGACCCGGTGCTGGCCGATGCGCCGCCCTTCAACCCGCTGGTCGCCACCGCCGCCGACCAGGCCCGGCAATTCGGCTACAACAACGACTACCTGGACTACTTCCCGCTGCCGCACGGCTCCGCCAATAGCGAGCATGGCCTGCTGGTGGTGAACCACGAATACACCAACACCAACCTGATGTTCCCCGGCCTCGGCGCCGGCCGCGCCGCCGCGCAGAAGGCCAGTGCCGAGCAGGTGGCGGTGGAGATGGCGGCGCATGGCCTCTCGGTGGTCGAGCTGCACCGCCGCGACGGCCGCTGGGGCTATGAGCCGGAAAGCCCGCGCAACCGCCGCATCACCGCCGAGACCCCGATGCGCATCAGCGGCCCCGCCGCCGGCCATCCCTGGATGCGCACGGGCGCCGACCCGGATGGCCTGCAGGTGCTCGGCACCCTCTGCAACTGCGCCGGCGGCAATACGCCCTGGGGCACCGTCACCACGGCGGAGGAGAATTTCAACAACTACTTCGGCGGCACCGCCGCGACGGAGGGTGCGCAGAAGGATGCCTACAGGCGCTACGGCATCCTGCCCCAGGCCAATTACGCCTGGTCCCAGCATGTCCCCCGCTTCAACCTCGACCGTGAACCGAACGAGCCGAACCGCTTCGGCTGGATCGTCGAATTCGACCCCTACGACCCGGCCTCGGTGCCGGTGAAGCGCACCGCGCTCGGCCGCTTCAAGCATGAATGCTGCAACCACGCGATCGGCGCCGATGGCCGCGTCGCCATCTACATGGGCGACGACGAACGCTTCGAATATGTCTACAAATTCGTCACCGCCCGCCGCTGGCACCCGACCGACCGGGAGGCCAACCGCGACCTGCTGGACGAGGGCACGCTCCACGTCGCCCGATTCCTCGACGACGGCATGCTGGAATGGCTGCCGCTGGTGCATGGCCAGGGGCCGCTGACGGCAGCCAATGGCTTCGCCTCCCAGGCGGAGGTGCTGATCCATACCCGCCGCGCCGCGGACCTGCTCGGCGCCACGCCGATGGACCGGCCGGAGGATGTGGAACCCAACCCGCAGACCGGCCGCATCTACGTCATGCTGACCAACAACGGGACCCGCAGCGCGCAGCGGCTGAATGCGGCCAATCCGCGCCCGGCGAATGCGCATGGCCATGTGGTCGAGATCATCCCGCCCGGCGCCGGCACGCCGCAGGTGGACCACACCGCGACCACCGCCCGCTGGGGCTTCTTCCTGATGGGCGGCAAGCCCGGCCTCGATGCCGGCGCCCGCTACCACCGCGCCACCAGCGACCAGGGCTGGCTCTCCTGCCCCGACAATTGCGCCTTCGACAAGAAGGGCCGCATCTGGATCGCCACCGATGGCGCGCCCGCCGCCGCCGGCGTCGCCGATGGCCTCTATGCCGCGGATACCGCCGGCTATGGCCGTGGCCTGACCCGGCTGTTCTACCAGGCGCCGACCGGGGCCGAGGTCTGCGGCCCGCGCTTCACCCCGGATGGCGAGACCATCTTCCTCGCCATCCAGCACCCCGGCGAGGATACCGGCAGCAGCTTCGACCGCCCCTCCACCCGCTGGCCGGATTTCGAGCCGACCATGCCGCCGCGGCCTTCGGTCATCGCCATCACCCGCAAGGGCGGCGGCGAGATCGGCAGTTAATCCGCGCGGCCGGGCTGCTTCGGCAGGAACACCATCAGCAGCCCGAGCGCCGGCAGGAAGGCGCAGACCTGATACACGGTGCGGATGCTGGTCCAATCCGCCAGCTGCCCCAGCGCCGCCGCGCCCAGCCCCCCGAGGCCAAAGGAGAAGCCGAAGAACATCCCGGCCACCAACCCGACCCGGCCCGGCATCAGCTCCTGCGCATAGACCAGGATGGCGGAGAAGGCGGAGGCCATGATCAGCGCGATGACAACGGACAGGATGCCGGTCATCACCAGCCCGACATGCGGCAGCGCCAGGGTGAAGGGCAGCGCGCCGAGGATCGAGACCCACATCACCGGCACCCGGCCGATCTTGTCCGCGACCGCCCCGCCGATCAGCGTGCCCACCACCAGCGCGGCCAGGAAGGTGAAGAGGAACATCTGTGCGACGGGCACGGAGACGTGGAATTTATCGATGAGGTAGAAGGTGTAGTAGCTGCTCAGGCTGGCGGTATAGACGTTCTTCGAGAAGAGCAGCGCCACCAGCACCGCGATCGCCAGCCCGACCTTCCCGCGCGACAGCGGCGCCGCGCCCGCCGCCGCGCGACCCGTGGCCGCCGGCCGCGCCTTCTGGTTCCGCGCATACCAGCCGCCGACCTGGAACAGCACGATCATCCCGAGCAGCGCCGCGCCGGAGAACCACACCAGGCTGCGCTGGCCATGCGGCACCACGATGAAGGCCGCCAGCAGCGGCCCCGCCGCGGACCCCGTGTTGCCGCCCACCTGGAACAAGGATTGCGCCAGCCCGTAGCGCCCGCCGGACGCCATCCGCGCCACCCGCGAGGCTTCCGGATGGAAGACCGAGGACCCCATCCCCACCAGCGCCGCCGCCAGCAGGATCAGCGGATAGGTCGCCGCATGCGCCAGCAGGATCAGCCCGACCAGGGTGAAGCCCATGCCGATCGCCAGGGAATAGGGCATCGGCCGCTTGTCGGTGACCATGCCCACCACCGGCTGCAGCAGGGATGCCGTGAATTGGAAGGCCAGGGTGATGAGGCCGATCTGGCCGAAGTCCAGCCCGTAGGAGGTCTTCAGGATGGGATAGATCGCCGGCACCAGCGACTGCATCAGGTCGTTGAGGAAGTGGCAGAAGCTGAGCGAGAGGATGACCGCGAAGGTGGTGCCGCTCGGCGCGGCGGGGGCCGTGGGGGCCGCCCTGGCATTCATGGTCTGCTCGCTCACGCGCCGGCCCTCGTCCTACGGACGGCCACTATAGGCCTGATCGGACGACTGACCAGCTTCCCACCCCCGCCGGACGCGCTAGGCTGTCCCGCGTCACGGAGGGAACAGGATCATGGCGAAGAGCGCGATGCACCAGAAGGGCTCGGCGGTCCGCGAGGAGCTGATGGGCAAGGCGATGGCCGAGAAGATGGCCACCACCGTCTACAACGACCCGCTGATGCAGGGCTTCGCCGACTGGACGCGGGAAGCGGTCTTCGGCCTGCTCTGGACCCGACCGGGCCTCGACCTCAAGACCCGCGCCCTGATCACCGTCATCACCGATACCGCGACCGCCGCCTGGCCGGAGCTGCGCATCCACCTGCGCATGGCCCGCAACCAGGGCTGGACCGAGGCGGAGCTGGGCGAGGCCCTGCTGCATACGGCGGGCTATATCGGCGCCCCCTCGGTGCGGGAGGCGCTGCTGGTCGCCCGTGAGGTCTTCGAGGAGATGCGCGGCGAAGCGACCGGGTAGCCGGCCGCCCCCAGCTTAACGCGCCGGCTGCTGCGGCGCGGCCTGCTGTTGCTGCTGCTGCGCGGCGGCACGGTCGGCATTGCCGCGCTGATGCGAGCCGATGGCACAGCCGGCCGCGGCCCCGGCCACGGCATGGCCGCTGCCCACCATATGGCCGCCGACCGCTCCCACGGCGGCGCCCTTGAGGCAGGAAGGCTTGGCCATCGCCGGTGCGACGGAGACCAGGGCGAGGAGGCTGGAGACAACCAGTAGGCGTTTCATCGATCGTTTCTCCTTGGGCAAGGAAAACGACCGGCTCGACGCCCGGTTGCGGTCATTGCACATCCTTCATGCCGCGTGCAGGATCACCCGCGCTGCTCGAAATCCACCAGCTCATCCACCGGCAGGCCGAGCAGCAGCCGCCGCAGGCAATCGAGCCCCATCTCCGTCGCGCCCTGCCGCACCCAGTCGCGGCCATTGGTCAGCCGCGCTCGCCGCGTCACCACATGGCCCTCGGTCGCCAAGCCAATGCAGACGACCGCGCCCCATTCCCGGGCATCGGGCCCGGCATCGGGTGCCACCAGCACCGCCAGCGCGTGGCTCGCGCCGCTGCCGGCCCGGAGCGCCCGGGCGACCGTCGCCGCCGCCTCCGGCGTCACCGCCTCGGGCGCCGGGATGCCGACCGCGGCACACAGCCGCTCCAGGGTCGGCGCCACCACCGCGCTGGCGAAGAGCCCCTCGGCCAGCGGCGACCGCGCGAGGCGGGAGGCGATGGCGCCGCTGGTGAACATCTCGGCCACCGCCAGCATCCCGCCGCCGGCCTGCAGCGCCCCGAGGATCACGCTCTCCAGCGAGGCATCATCCTCCGCCAGCACGAAGTTGCTGAGCCGCCGGCGCACCTCCGCCTCGATCGGCGCCAGCGCCGCCTCGAGCGTCGCCATGTCGGCCGCCCGCACCGCCAGCTTGGTCTCGAGCTGCGGGTAGTGCGACTGGAAGCCGAGCTTCACCGGCCCGTCCTCCAGGCCCGGGATGTCGCTCAGCATCTGGTCCGCCCGGCTCTCGCCGATGCCGAAGGTATGGAAGCGCTTCAGCCGCGTCACGCCGGGCAACCCGCCCAATGCCAGCAGCCGCGGCAATAGCTGCTCCTCCAGCATCCGCTTCATCTCGCGCGGCACGCCCGGGGTGAAGTAGAAGCGCGCGCGGCCGATGGTGACGGCGAAGCCGCAGGCGGTGCCGATCGGGTTGTCGATGAACTCGGCTCCCTCCGGCAGCATCGCCTGCTTGCGGTTGTTCGGCGGCATGACCCGGCCGCGCCGGGCATAGAAGGCCTCGATCCGCGCCAGCCAGTCCTCGTGCAGCACCAGCGGCACGCCCGCCGCCTCCGCCGCCATCTCCTGCGAGAGGTCATCGACCGTCGGGCCCAGCCCGCCGTTGACGATCACCGCATCGGCCCGCTGCGCCGCCTCGGCGAAGGCCGCGCTCAGGCTCGCCCGGTCATCGCCGACGATGGTGCCCCAATGGATATCGAGCCCGAGCTCGACCAGCCGCCGGGCGATGTGGCTGTAGTTGGTGTTGATGGTCTTGCCGGTGAGGATCTCGTCGCCGGTGCAGAGGATCTCGATGCGCATCAGGGGTTCCGTTCAGGCGTTGAGGCCGGCGAGCAAGTCCAGGTGGCGTTCGTGGTCGCCGGCGAAGCGCAGCACCAGGTGGCCGACGCCCGCCGCGCCATACTCGGCGATCAGCGCGCGCGCCCCGGCGATCCCGCCGGCGTAGCAGCGTTGGCGCTTGCGCATCACATCGGGCCGCTGGCCGTAATAGCCAGCCATGAATTCATCGATCCACGCCTCGGCCCGGGCCGGGTCCTCGTCGATCGCCAGCGTCAGGTAGACCGCGCCGGTCAGGCTGGCGGGGTCGCGCCCGGCCTCCCGCGCCACCGCCTGCATCTCGCCCCAGGTCTGGGCGAAGGCGGCGGGGTCATGCCCATTGGGGAACCAGCCGTCGAAATGCCGGCCGACCCGCTCGATGGTCGCCGGCGCCGCGCCCGCCAGCCAGATCGGCGGCCCGCCCGGCCGGTGCGGCACCGGGCCGAGCACCGCGCCCTGCATGGTCCAGCGCCCGTCCCAGTCCACCGGATCGCCGCCCCACAGCGCGCGGCACAGCCGCAGCCCTTCCAGCATGCGCCCCACCCGCTTCTCCCAGGGCACGCCGCAGGCGGCGAATTCGGCGCGGATATTGGCCACGTCGCTGGCGATGCCGACACCGAGGATGACGCGGCCTTCGGCAATCTGGTCGAGCGTCGCCACCTGATGCGCCAGCAGCACCGGGTTGCGCAGCGCCGGCAGCAGCACCGCGGTGCCGAGCCGCACCCGCCGCGTCCGCCCGGCGACCGCCGCCAGCAGGGTCAGCGGATCATGCCGCGGCCGCGCCAGCACCGAATCCCCGACCCAGACCGAGGCATAGCCCAGCGCCTCGGCCCGGTCCGCCAGCGCCAGCAGCGGCGCGGCTTCCGGCCGGCCCTCCATCACCTGCTCCCGCGTGGGCAGCAGGTAGCCGATGCGTGGCGTCATGCGCCCCCTCCCCCTTCGATGGCCGCCAGGGTGAGCGCATTCGCGCGGATCCGGCAAGCCGGCCTAGCATGGCGCTTGCATCGCCCCCGCCCTCAGATCGGAGACCTGCATGCGCGTCCCATTCCTCGCCAGGCTATTGCTGCTCGGCCTGCTCGCCACGGGTCCGGCCCGATCGCAGACCCTCTCGGCGGTGCTGGAGGCGGAGGTCGTCACCCTCGACCCGCATTTCACCGGCGCCTACATCACCCGCACCTTCGGCTACCTGGTCTTCGACACGCTGTTTGCCATGGACAGCGCCGGCCAGGTGAAGCCGCAGATGGTCGAGCGCTGGACCAGCTCGCCCGATGGCCTGACCTGGCACTTCACCCTGCGCGACGGCCTCACGTGGCACGACGGCGCCCCGGTGACCGCGGCCGACTGCGTTGCCTCCCTCAAGCGCTGGGGCACCCGCAGCGCGCTGGGCGGCCGGCTGCTGGCCGCGACCGCCTCGCTGGAAGCCGATGACGCCAAAAGCTTCACCCTGACCTTGCGCACCCCCTACGGCCTGGTGCTGGACACCCTCGGCACAACCTCCAGCCCCGGCCCCTTCATGCTGCCGGAGCGGCTGGCCAAGACCCCGGGCGCCGAGCGCATCACCGAGATCATCGGCTCCGGCCCCTTCGTCTATCGCCGCGCCGACCACCGCACCGGCGACCGCATGCTGCTGCGGAAGAACACCGCCTATGTCCCCCGCGCCGAGCCGAACGACCTGCTCGCGGGCGGCAAGGTGGTGAAGATCGATGCCCTCGAGCTCCGCGTCGTCCCCGATGGCGCGACCGCGACGGCGGCGCTGCAATCCGGCGAGATCGACTACATCCAATATGCCCCCTTCGACCTGCTGCGGGTGCTGGAGCGCGACCGCCGCGTCCGGGTGCAGAGCTTCACCGGCCTCGACCAGTTCACCGGCCACTACCGGCTGAACGCCGCCAGCGGGCCCTTCGCCGACCCCGCCATCCGCCGCGTGCTGCTGCAGCTGGTCGACCAGGCCGAGGTCATGGCCGGCTTCGGTCTCTCGGACCGCTACGCCCGCACCTGCCAGGCCTTCTTCATCTGCGGCAGCCCCTACGAGAACGACGCCGGCACCGCCGCCCTCCGCAACCCATCCATCGAGGCCGCGCGCGCCGCGCTGAAGCAGACAAGCTACGCCGGGGAGCCGGTGGTGGTGCTGGTCGCCAACGACCTTGAGGCCGCCAAGGTCTCCTCCGAGATCCTCGCCGACCGGCTCCGCCGCGCCGGCTTCACCGTCGATCAGCAGGTGATGGACTGGGCCTCGGTGCTCGCCCGCCGCACCCGGCGCGATGGCTGGAGCGTCTTCGGCGTGCATGCGCTCGGCGTCGACCTGCAATCGCCGCTGACCAATTCCGTCATCGGCTTCAACTGCACCGCGTCGCTGAACGGCGGCTTCTTCTGCGAGCAGCCGCTGGTCCCGCTGTTCGATGCCTTCGCCGCCGCCCCCACCCTGGCGGACCGGCAGCGGATCGCCGCACAGATCCAGGAGGTGGTCTACGGCCAGGCCATGGCGGTGCCCTGGGGCCAGTTCGCCCAGCCGGCGGCGCACCGCGCGCAGTTGCGCAACCTGATCCCCTCGGCCATCCCGTTGTTCTGGGCGGTGGAGAAGTAGCGGCATGCATGATGTGATCGTGGTGGGCGCCGGTTCGGCCGGCGCCGCCCTGGCAGCGAGGCTGTCCTCCGACCCGCAGCGCCGCGTGCTGCTGCTGGAAGCCGGGCGGGACTGGCGGGCGGCGGAGGCCCCCCAGGCCATGCTCAGCGCCAACCCCATCCCGATGATCCACGACCCTGGCCTGCAGGCGGAATGGCACTGGCCGAAGCTGGTCTCCCGCCGTACCGCCGTGCAGCAGCCGAAGTTCTACTGGCGCGGCAAGGCGCTCGGCGGCAGCTCGGTGGTGAATGCGCAGATCGCCATCCGCGGCGTCATGGCCGCCTTCGACGCCTGGGCCGAGGCCGGCTGCGAGGGCTGGTCCGGCCGCGACGTGCTGCCCCTGTTCGACGCCATCGAGACCGACCCCGCCGAGGGCCACGGCAAGTCCGGCCCCCTGCCGGTCTACCGCGCTCCGGAGACGAGTTGGGGCCCGGTCGACCTCGGCCTGAAGGCCGCGGCACTCGCTGCCGGCTACCCCTGGAACGCCGACCTGAACGCGCCCAGCGGCGAGGGCGTCTCCTGCTACCCCATCAACAGCCGCGACGGCCGCCGCGTCTCGACCAACGAGGCCTTCCTGGAGCCCGCCCGCACCCGCCCCAACCTCGAGATCCGCGGCGATGCGCTGGTGGACAAGGTACTGGTCGAGGGCGGCCGCGCCACCGGCGTCCGCGTCCACCTCAAGGGCCAGGGCTGGGTCGATCTCCCGGCGCGGGAGGTCGTGCTCTCGGCCGGCGCGGTGCATAGCCCGGCCATCCTGCTGCGCTCCGGCATCGGCGCCGGGGCGGCGCTGCAGGCGATGGGCATTGCGGTGGTGAAGGATCTGCCCGAGGTCGGCCGCAACTTCATGGACCATCCCATCGTCCGCGCCAGCCTGGAGATGAAACCGGAGTTCGCCGCCACCGACCCCGACCAGCGCCACACCAATTGCTGCGTCACCTACAGCAGCGGCCTCGGCGGCGGCGGCACGCGGGACATGATCCTAATCGCCTTCAACCACCGCGGCCTGGCGCCGCCGGGTACCCGGCCGCAGCCGCTCGGCGCGGTCGGCGCCGCGGTCTACGAGGCCTTCTCGCGCGGGACCGTCACCCTCGCCTCCGCCGCGCCCGAGCAGGACCCGATCGTCGAGGAGAACATGCTCTCCGACCCCCGCGACCTGCTGCGGATGCGGGACGCGGTGGCCCGGCTGGCGACACTCGCCGCGCAGCCGGCGCTGACCCGCATCGCCTCCCGCATCACCTTCGGCGAAAGCGGGTTGAGCATGGCCGAGGCCGCGGCGCTGCCCGGCGATGCCCTCGACGCGCTGCTGCTGCAGGAAGCCGGCGACATCCAGCACGCCGCCGGCACCTGCAGGATGACCGCCTATGAGGAACCGCGCGGCGTGGTCGACCCCGATGCGCGGGTGAAGGGCATCGCCGGGCTGCGCGTCGCCGATGCCTCCATCATGCCGGCCGATTGCCGGGCGAACACGCACTTCACCTGCGTCATGATCGGCGAAGCGGTGGCGCGGAGGATGATGGCATGAGGGCGGATCGCTTCACCGGCCAGGTGGCGCTCATCACCGGCGCCGGCTCCGGCCTCGGCCGCGCCACCGCCCTCGGCCTGGCGCAGGAGGGCGCGAAGCTGCTGCTCTTCGACCGCAGCGCCGAGGGGCTGGCCGAGACCGCCGCCCGCTGCCCCGGCGCCGTGACCGTCACCGGCGACGCCGCCGATGCCAAGGACGTTGCCGCTGCCGCGGCCCGGGCGGCCGAGCTCGGTCCGGTGACGCTGCTGGTCACCGCCGCCGGCATGCTCGGCCCGGCCAAGCCCCTGGCCGAGGTCGAGGAAGCCGAATGGGACCGGCTCTTCGCGGTGAACGTGAAGGGCACCTGGCTCGCGGTCCGGGCGGTGCTGCCACAGATGCAGGCGGCCGGCGGCGGGTCCATCGTCGCCTTCGCCTCCACCGCCGGTCTGGCGGGGTCCGCCACCCTGCCGGCCTATTCCGCCAGCAAGGGCGCGGTGGTCATGCTGACCCGCAGCCTGGCGCTGAGCCACGCCGCCGAGGGCATCCGGGTGAATTGCGTCTGCCCCGGCTCGATCGAGACGCCGATGCTCGACGCCACCTTCGCCGCCGCCGGCGACCCGGCCGCCCGCGCCGCCCGCGAGGCCGCCTTCCGCGCCCGCCACCCGATGCTGCGCTTCGGGAAGGCGGATGAGGTCTCGGAAACCGTGCTCTTCCTGCTCAGCCCCGCCGCCGGCTTCATCACCGGCGTCGCCCTGCCCGTCGATGGAGGCCGCCTTGCCTGACCCCGCCCGCTTCGCCGGCCAGGCCGCCATCGTCACCGGCGCGGCGCGCGGCATCGGCGCCGCCACCGCCGCCCGGCTGGCGGCCGACGGCGCCCGCGTGCTGCTGGCCGACCTGTCGCCCGAGGTGATGGCGACCGCCGCGGCGCTGGGCGCCACCGGCCTCACCCTCGACCTGAACGCCCGCGGCGCCGGCGACGCACTGGTCCAGGCCGCGCTGGCGGCTTTCGGCCGGCTCGACATCCTGGTGAACAATGCCGGGATCGGCGGCTCGAAGCCGCTGGTGGACTCCGACGACGACCTCATCGACCGCTTCATCGACATCAACCTGAAGGCCGTGCTGCGCGTCACCCGCGCCGCCATCCCGCATCTGGCGCGGCCGGGCGGGCGGATCATCAGCCTCGCCTCCACCTTCGGCATCGCCGGCTATCCCGGCACCACCGCCTATGCGGTCGCCAAGGCCGGCGTCGCCCAGATGACCCGGCAATTGGCCGGCGAGCTGGGGCCGGAGGGCATCCTGGTGAATGCCGTGGCGCCCGGCGTGATCGAGACGGCGATGACCACCGGCCACCTCGGCAGCGACTACTACCGGAAGGCCGTGCTGGAGCCGACGCCGCTGCGCCGCGCCGGCCAGCCGGCGGAAGTGGCCGCCGTCATCGCCTTCCTCGCCTCGGCGGATGCCGCCTATGTCTCGGGCCAGGTGATCGCCGTCGACGGCGGGTGGCTTGCGGCGCGGCACCCGCCGCGCGAGGCTGGCTGAAACCGCCAAGGGACCCGACGATGATCGACATGCAGGTGAAGTGGCCCAACAAGGCGAAGGTCGCCGTCATGCTGACCTTCGACTTCGACGCCGAGACGCTGTGGATGGCGCGCGACCCGGAGAACATCCGCCGCCCCGGCATCCTCAGCCAGGGCACCTACGGCGCCAAGGTCGGCATCCCGATGATCCTGCAGACGCTCCGCGAGGAGGGCGTGAAAGCGACCTTCTTCGTCGTCGGCTGGACCGCCGAGACCCATCAG
Organism: Belnapia sp. AC561; assembly: GCF_979252845.1. Classification (NCBI taxonomy): domain Bacteria; kingdom Pseudomonadati; phylum Pseudomonadota; class Alphaproteobacteria; order Acetobacterales; family Roseomonadaceae; genus Belnapia; species Belnapia sp. AC561. The sequence goes on along the minus strand of NZ_CEEDBP010000020.1, from coordinate 2,756 downwards.
GCCCGCGCCGAGATGATCCTGCGGGAAGGCCACGAGATCGCCCACCACAGCTATTCCCACAGCTGGATCGACCCCGCCTTCCCCGACAAGGAAGTCGAGGAGATGGAGAAGGGGCTCGAGGCGCTGAAGCGCTGCCTCGGCGTGGTGCCCAAGGGCTATCGCTCGCCGGCCGGCGAGACCAGCGCCAACCTCATCCGCCTGCTGCACAAGCACGACTTCCTCTACGACAGCTCCCTGCTCGACGACATCAACCCCTATCGCCACGTCATGCCCGATGGCAGCCCCGGCCCGATCGAGCTGCCCTGGCACTGGAGCCTGGACGACGCGGTCTATGCGCTGTTCAGCATCAAGGGGCCGCGGCCGATCTTCCCGAACAGCCACATCCGACAGGTCTTCCAGGACGAATTCCGCGAGATCTACCGCTGGGGCGGGCTCTACAACCTGGTGATGCACCCGCAGGTCAGCGGCCGGCCCAGCCGTGTCGCGCTGCTGCGGGAGATGATCCAGTTCATCAAGGGCTTCCCCAACGTCTGGTTCGCCACCGGCACCGAGGTCGCCGAGGCCTGGGCCAGCAACCATGAGAAGGCCAACTCGTGAGAAAGGCTCCGATCATGCTGCGACGCCTGCTGCTCGGCCTGGTGGCCAGTTGCGCCCTGACGCTTGCTGCCGAGGCCCAGCCGCGCGAGCGGCCGCTGCGCCTGGTGCTGAACGTCGGCCTCCAGAACCTGGACCCGATCGCCAGCCCCTCCTTCGTCACCCGCAACTTCGCCTACATGGTCTACGACACGCTCGTCGCCATGGACAGCAAGGGCGAGTACAGGCCGCAGATGCTGGAGGGATGGCAGGTCAGCGAGGACAAGCTGACCTGGACCTTCACCCTGCGCCCCGGCCTGGAATTCAGCGACGGCAAGCCGGTCACGGCCGATGACGTCATCGCCTCGCTGAAACGCTGGGGCGCCCGCGACAGCATCGGCCGGCGGCTGATCGCGGCGACGAAGGAGTTGCGCGCCGAGGCGCCCAACCGCTTCGTGCTGCAGCTCGCCCAGCCCTTCGGCGGCGTCATCGATGCCCTGGGCAAGCCGAGCGTCCACGTGCCCTTCATCATGCCCGCGCGGCTGGCCAGCACCACCCTGCCGACCCAGGCGGTGGCCGAGGTCGTCGGCAGCGGCCCCTACCTCTTCCTCAAGGACGAATGGGTCCCGGGCGAGCGCACCTTCTTCCGCCGCAACCCGCGCTACGTCCCGCGTCCCGAGCCCGCCGATGGCCTCGCCGGCGGCAAGGTTGCGAAGATCGAGCGGGTGGAGTTCGTCACCCTGCCCGACATCTCGCTGCGCGCCGCGGCGCTGACCCGGGGCGAGGTGGACTACCTGGAATACGGCCCGATCGACTACCTCTCGATCTTCCGCCGCGACCGCAACCTGGTCATCGCCAAGCCGGGCGGCATCGCCCATATCATCGGCGGCGTCAGCATCAACCACCACCTGCCGCCCTTCGACCGGCTGCCGATGCGGCGCGCGCTGCAGGCCGCACTCGACCGCAGCGAGATCCTCGCCGGCCACGGCCTGCCCGAGGGCATGACGGATGCGAATTGCACCTCGATCTACCTCTGCGGCACCCGCTTCAGCAGCGATGCCGGCGGCGAGGCCATCCGCACGCCGAGCCTCGAGCGCGCCCGCGCCCTGCTGAAGGAGGCCGGCTACAACAACGAGCGCATCGTCATCCTGCAGCCGGCCGACAGCGCCCTCATCAACCCGATGGCGCTGGTGGTGATCGACCGGCTGAAGCGCGCCGGCTTCAACCTCGACGTCAATACCTCCGACTGGTCCTCGATCGCCCAGCGCTGGGTGGCGCGGGAGCCGATCGAGCGTGGCGGCTGGAACCTGGTGCCGGTGATCTATACCGGCTTCGACATGGCGGACCCGCTCTCCAACGTCGGCATCGGCTACAACTGCACCAACAACCAGCCCTGGGGCTATTGCGTCCCGGCGATGACCCCGGTGCTGGACGCCTTCGCCGCCGAGAGCGACCCGGAGAAGCGCAAGGCGCTCGCCGCCGATCTCCAGCGGCTGGCGATCGAGAACGTCACCTTCCCCTTCGATGGCCAGTTCCAGGCCCCGGCGGTCTGGCGGGCCGAACTGAAGGGGGTGATCGACTTCGGCTTCCCCGTCCTCTGGAACATCGAGCGCACGCGGTAGCGGCTTTCCGCAAGACCCCGGCTGGGCTATGCTGGGCGCAGTGTCCGCGTAGCTCAGCCGGATAGAGTACAGGATTCCTAGAGTTAATTGGGCGTTGCGCCCGGAAACGGCGCAACGGATCCGCTCAAAGTCGGGGAAAGCTTCGGCGCGCTGCGCGCCATGCCGATCCCGAGCCAAGCCCTCCGGCGAAAGCCTGGGGGAAGGTGTAGAGACTGGACGGGCGGCACCTAAGGGCTTCGGCCTAGGGTGAAGGGACAGTCCAGACCACGAACGCCGCCAAGGGAGTACGCTTGGCGGCGGCGGCGAAAGCCGAAGTGGGATGAATCCTGGGGCCGTGGGTTCGAATCCCGCCGCGGACACCATTAACCTAGCTTCTAGGCCGGCTTTAGGCCACTGCGGCGCTTACACCCCACAATCACCCCCACAACTGAACTGTGTTGCCGTTTTCTAGCATTTTGGATGCTAGTCGAGGCTCACCCTGCAGTTAGAGCGTTTTCCTATCAGTCTGCGTCATAGCCTGCGGCGGTAAAGTAGTTAGTGCACTCGGTTGGGGTGAAGGTG
>NZ_CEEDBP010000019.1:42232-108974 GCF_979252845.1 Belnapia sp. AC561 | reverse complement strand
CGCCCCGCCGGCCCCCGCCGCCTGCATGAGGCGGGAGATATCGACCCGCCGCAGCTCCAGCTCCCCCTTGGCCCGCAACGCGCCGTTCTCCTGCGGCACCAGCAGGAATTCGCCGCCCAGCCGGCCCTGGCCGATGCCGAATTGGACAGGATGCAGCCGGATGGTGCCGTCCTCGATATCCAGCGTCACCTGCAGGCTGTCGAAGGGCATGCCCTGGCCGATGATGGAGGCGGCGCTGTAGCGGAGGTGGATATCGGCCGCCCGCAGCCGGGGGATGCTGATCGTGCTGGTCGGCAATAGCCGGGGGCTGGCCTCCGCCCGTGCCAGCGCTTGGCGCTGCTGCGCCGTCTGCCCCGGCGTATCCGCCCGGCCCGGCGTCCCGCCGATGAAGCCGCTGAGATCGGCCAGGTCGACCCGCTTTGAGCTCACATCCGCATCCAGCACCGGCCGCTCGCGCGAGGGAGTAATGCTGAAGCGTCCGCCGATGTCGCTGCGGCCGAGGCGCCCCTCGACGTCGGTGAAGCGGAAGGCACCCTCGGCGTAATCCAGCTTGCCGGTCACCCGGTAGGGCGGCGTCGCCGGGATCACCACGCCGACCAGCGGCGCCAGCAGCGCCATGTCCGGCCCGGCGAAATCGAGCCGCAGGTCGGCGCCCTTCAGCGCCACCGGGTCCTGCACCGTGCCCTGCAGGGCGACGCGGGTCGGCCCATTCGCCAGGTTCAGCTGCACCGGCCAGAGCGTCGCCTCGTCGCGCAGGTTGAGGATGGCGCCGCCGCGCAGGTCGGCGGTGATGGGCTGGGCGGCATAGGTGCCGCGCGCCTTGGCGACGATCCGCGACGGCTCGCCTTCCGGATCCTCGGTCGCCGCCTCGATGTTGAAATCCGCGCGCAGCTTGGCGATTGCGACATGCGCCAAGCCGCCGGTGATCCGCAGCGCCCCGATCTTCGGCGCCGGGGATGCCGCCTCGGCCACCGCCGGGCCCGGCCCGCCGAGGTCGAAGGTATAGTTGTCCTTGCCATCGGCCCGGCCGATCACCTCGAAGACCGGCTGGTCCAGGGTGACCACCGGGATGGCGACGGAGCGGTCGCGCAGCCAGCCGGCCACGTCGAAATCCAGGCTGGCGCGCGGGATGGCGGCGAAGGGCGGCGCCTCATCGAAGCCCTCGGGATTGCCGATGCGCAACCCCTCGGCGCTGATGCTGGTGACCTTGCCCAACTTCACGTGCAGATGCTCGATCGTCACCGGCCGGCCGAGCCGGGCGCTCGCCTGCGCCTCGACGATCGGGATCAGCCAGTCCCAGCGGAACACCAGCACCAGCACCACGATGGCCAGCAGCGGCAGTCCCAACCCCAAAGCCCATCGCCGCCCACGCATTCGCATCTGCCTCCCGAGGCAGAGCGCGACGGGAGGCGAATGGTTCAGCCTGCTTCGGCGACGATGGCCTCACAATGTTCCATCACCTCGCGTCCGGTCAGGTTCCAGACCGTGATGCCGCCCACCATCAGGCATTGCACCAGGCCCTCGGCCAGTTCCGGCAGGGTCAGGCCGAGCCGGATGGCATTGGCCGCATGCGCCTTGGCCCCGCGGTTCTGCCCGACCAGCACGTCGAGCAGGGCGAAGATCAGCTCCTTGGTCTTGAGGTCGAGCGCGCCGCCATCCTCCTGGCCGCGCATCAGCGCGGCGCGCATCAACCCATAGCCGGCGAAGGCGCCCGGGGCGTGGCGGATCAGCGGCTGGAAGCTCTCGGGCACGCCGCCATGCGTCGCCTCGAAGCTGGCGATGCCGGCGTCGAGCGCCGCCTTGGTGATGTCCATTGCCGGTCCTCCCTCAGGCCGCGCGGCGGTCCAGCCAGTCGCGGAAGCGGTACCAATTGCCGACGATCGGCAGCATCCAGGGCGTGCCCGTATAGAAGGCGCGGGTCGGGAAGTCCCGGCCGTCGAAGACCGGCAGGCGATTGGTGCCGCCCAGCAGCTTCTTGCCCACCTCGGCGCCGAGATAGCTCAGCATCGCCACGCCGGAGCCGTTGCAGCCCATGGCGTAATGCAGCCCCTTCGGCGTGACGCCCATGTGCGGCAGCGCGTCGAAGGCGAAGGCGACATTGCCGGTCCAGGCATGGGTGACGCGCACGCCGGCCAGCTGCGGCCAGCGCGCCAGCATCATCTCCCGCAGGATCGGCGCCGAGACCTCGGGCGAGACCTGGGTGAAGCGGGCGCGGCCGCCGAACAGCACCCGCGTCCCATCCGGTGACATCCGGTAGTAGGACAGGATGCGGCGGCTATCGGCCAGGGTCCGGCGCTTCGGGATCAGGCTGGCGGCCAGCGCCGGGTCCAGCACCTCGGTTGCGATGATATGGGAGGCGACGGGGATCAGCCGGCGCTTCAGGTCCGGCGTCAGCCCGCCGGTATAGCCGTTGGTGGCGATCACCACCTCGCGCGCCTCGATCGGCCCCTGGGTGGTCTCGACCCGCCAGCCCTCGGCGATCCGGGTGAGCTTGCCGGCACGGCAGCGGCCGATCAGGGTCGCGCCGTATTTCCGCGCCGCCGCCAGCAACCCGCGGTGATAGAGCGCCGGATGGATCTTGCCGGTGCGGTTCACCACCATGCCGCCATGGTAGTAGTCGGAGGCCATCTCCTCCCGCTGCCGGGCGCGCGGGACCATATGGGCATCGGCATCGGCCAGCTCGTTCAGCACCTCCGCCTTGGCCGCCATGCCGTCGTAGTGCTTGGGCGTCCAGGCGCCGACGAAGCGGCCGGTGCGCTCGTAGTGGCAGGCGATATTCTCGCGGGCGATCAGCCCCTCGATATGGTTCAGCCCGGCCAGGCCATCGGCCATGATGGCCCGCATCTCGGCCTTGGCCTCCTCCACTCCCTGCCGCCCCTTGGCGCCCGAGAGGCCCTTGCCGACGTTGTTGCCACCCGAGACGCCGCCGCCGTTGCGGGTCGAGGCGCCGTAGCCCAGCGGCTCCGCATCCAGCACCACCGCATGGGCGCCGCCGCGGCCCAGCTCGATGGCGCAATTCAGGCCAGTGAGGCCGCCGCCGACGATGACCACATCGGCCTTGGCCGGCAGCGCCTCGGGCGGGTCGTCGCCCATGGTGATGTCGTCCCACCAATAGGGCGTCGCCTTGAAGTCGGGATGGAAGACGGTGGGGTCCATGGGCTTCCCTCAGCGAGACATGGTGGTGGCGAGCGCGCCGCGCCCGAAGATGGCGGTCAGCCCGAGGCAGACGCCGACCAGCAGGATCTGCAGGACGGAGACCGCGGCGATGGTCGGGTCCACTTCCATCATGATGTTGTCGAACATCTTCTTCGGCAGCGTCATCGAGGCGCCGGACAGGAACATCGCCAGCACAAGCTCGTCGAAGGAGCTGACGAAGGCGAGGAAGGCGGCGGAGATCAGGCTTGGCCGCAGCTGCGGCAGGGTGATGCGCCAGACCGCGGTGAACCAGGAGGCGCCCAGCCCGGCGGCGGCCTGTTCCTGCGCCTCGTCGAAGGTCCGCAGCCCGGCGCTGGTCAGGATCACCACGAAGGGCAGCGCGAGGACGGCATGCGCAACCGCCACGCCATACCACTCGCCAATGAGCTGCAGCCGGCTGAAGACGCCATAGAGCGCGATCGAGAGGATGATGGTCGGCACGATGATCGGTGCCGCCGCCAGCCGGTCCAGCGCCCGCACCCAGCGCCGGCGCGACCGCACCAGCGCGAAGGACAGCGGCACGCCGAGCCCCATCGCCAGCACGGTGCAAAGGGTGGCCGCCTGCACGCTGCGGATGGTCGCGTCGATCCAGCCGGGGTCGTTGAGGTAGCGCTGGTACCACTGCCAGGAGAAGCCCGGCGGCGGGAATTGCAGATAGGCGGCCGAGGAGATGGAGATCGGGAAGACCACCAGCAGCGGCAGCATGAGGAAGACGAAGACCAGGCAGACGAAGCCCGTCAGCAGGCCCTGCCCGGCGCTACGGCGTCGCATGCCGCGCCCCCCCGCCGAAGCGCCCGACCAGCGCATAGATCGCCAGGGTCACCGCCAGCAGCACCGCCGAGAGCGCCGCGGCGAAGGGCCAGTCGAGGAATTCGCGCACTTGCTGCTCGATCAGCATGGAGATCATGATCACCCGCCCGCCCCCCAGCAGCGCCGGGGTGATGAAGAAGCCGAGCGAGAGCACGAAGACCAGCGCGCAGCCGGCCGAGACGCCCGAGAGCGAGAGCGGCAGGGTGATGCGGGTGAAAGCCCGCCAGGCCGGCGCCCCCAGCCCCTCCGCCGCGCGGCCCAGATCCGGGTCGATCCGCAGCAGCGCCGCATAGATCGGGAAGACCATGTAAGGCAGCAGCACATGCACCATGCCGATCAGCACGCCGGAGGTATTGTACAGCAGCATGACCGGCGCATCGATCAGCCCCCAGTCCCGCAGCATCCGGTTCAGCACGCCGTTGCGGCCGAGCAGCACCATCCAGGCATAGGTGCGCACCAGCACGCTGGTCCAGAACGGCAGCAGCAGCGCGAACAGCCCGAGCGCCAGCCCGAGCCGCCCGGCGCGCGACAGCCAGAGCGCCACCGGATAAGCCAGGACCAGGCAGATCGCCGTCACGACGGCGGCGATGCGCAGGCTGTCGCCCAGCACCGAGACATAGAGCCCGTCGAGCGCCGCCTTCTCGAAGTATTCGAGCGAGCCGCCCTCCACCGACATGGCCAGCAGCCGCAGCACCGGGAAGGCGAATAGCCCGAGCAGCAGCACCAGCGCCGGCAGCGCCAGCAGCAGCAGGAGCCGCTCCCTCGCCTTAGCCACGCGGGACGACATGCACATCCTCCGCGGCGAAGCCGAGGGCGACGGTCGCCCCCTCCCCGGCCGGCGGCGGCGTCGAGGGCCGCAGCGGCACCCGCGCCAGCACCTCCGCCCCGCCCTCCACCTGGACCCGCAGCTTGGCGGAAAGCCCGAGGAAGATCGTCTCCAGCACCCGCCCGGTCGCCTGGCAGTCGAGGCCCGCCGCCTCCGCATCCAGCCGCAGCGCCTCCGGCCGCAGCAGCAGCGTCGCCGGCCCCGCGGCTGCGGCGACCGGCACCCTGCCGAAGCCCGGCACCGCCACCGCCCCGCCGCGCGCCTCGCCCTCCAGCAGGTTGGACTCGCCGAGGAAATCCGCGACGAAGCGGGTCGCCGGCCGGGCATAGACCTCGGCCGGGGCGCCGACCTGGTCCAGCCGGCCGTGGTTCATCACCGCGATCCGGTCGGACATCACCAGGGCCTCCTCCTGGTCATGGGTGATGAAGAGCGTGGTCAGGCCGAGCCGGCGCTGCAGCCGACGGACCTCGAGCTGCAGCCCTTCCCGCAGCTTGCGGTCGAGCGCGCCGAAGGGCTCGTCGAGCAGCAGCAGCCGCGGGCCGAAGACAACGGCACGGGCCAGCGCCACCCGCTGCTGCTGCCCGCCCGAGAGCTGCCGCGGCAGCCGCCCGGCCAGCGGGCCGAGCTCGACCAGCGCCAGCGCCTCCGCCACCCGCCTGGCGATCTCCGGCTTCGGCCGGTGCCGCATCTCCAGCGGGAAGGCGACGTTCTGCGCGACGGTCAGATGCGGGAACAGCGCGTAATTCTGGAAGACCATGCCGACGTCGCGCTGCCGCGGCGGCGCGTCCGTCACGTCCTCCTCGCCGAGCCGGACCCGGCCCTCGTCCGGCGCCTCGAAGCCGGCCACCACCTTCAGCAGGGTGGTCTTGCCCGAGCCGGAGGGGCCGAGGATGGTGAGGAACTCCCCCTCCGCCAAGTCGAGATCGACGCCGCCGAGCGCCGTGGTCGCGCCGAAGCGCTTGACGAGGCCCTGGACCGAAAGCCGCACGCGTCTAGCGCCGCAGCATCCAGCGGTTCCAGCGTTCCTGCGCCCGGGCGCCGTTCTCCGTCCACCAGGCGACGTCGAGCCAGAACTGCTTTTCGAGGTTGCCCGGCGCCGCCGGCAGCAGCGGCCGCACCTCCTCCGGCACGTATTGCATCGTCGCCGGGTTGAAGCCGGCATAGGAGAGCTCGGTCGCATAGACCGCCTGCAGCCGCGGATTGGTCATCACCTGGATGAATTGCTGGCCCCAATAGGCCTGCCGGGTGCCACGCGGGATGCCGTAGATGCTACTCTTGAGGCTGCCCTCGGTGAAGTCGGTGGCGACCGGGGCGCCCGAGCGCGTCAGCTCGAAGAAGCGGCCGTTCCAGCCGGTGGCGAGGACGACTTCCTTGTCCACCAGCAACTGCGCCGGCTGCGCGCCGGTGGTCCACCAGACCACGATATGCGGCCGGATCTCGTCCAGCTTGCGGAAGGCCCGGTCCATGTCGAGCGGATAGAGCTTGTCCATCGGCACGCCATCGGCGAGCAGCGCGAATTCGAGGTTGTCCACCGGGTGGTTGCGCAGCGAGCGCGGCCCGGGGAAGCGCTTCACGTCCCAGAATTGCGCCCAGCCCTTCGGCTGGCTGCCGCCGGGGAAGCTGTCGGTCCGGTAGCCCAGCGCGGTGGAATAGGCCGAGGAGACATAGACATGGCTGTCGATCGCCGCCGCCGGATAGCCGCTGCGGTCGATGATGGCGGCATCGAGCGGCTCCACCAGGTTCATCTGCTTCACCCGGACCGCGTCCTGGCCGCCGATCTCGGTCACCGTCCATTCCGGATTGCCGCTTTCGACCATGGCGCGCAGCTTGCCGAAATCCACCGGGGAGGTATCGACCACCCGGATGCCGTGCAGCTTCTCGAATTCGACGAAATAGGTGCGGCGGAAGATGCTGGCCATGGCGCCGCCCGAGGCATTCACCACGATGCGGTCCGGCTTGGCCCGCGCCGGCTGGCCCAGTGCGGGACTGGCAAGCAGGGGGCTGGCCAGGGCCAGGCCGGCCGAGCCCAGCAGCAAGGTTCGACGGCGCGGATGATCGGTCATGGCAGGCCCCCTCGGATTCGGCGGGCAGAGTGCGATGCCGCCCGCCGCCTGGGAAGCCGCCTTCTCAGGCGGCATCCTCGGTCGCCGCGCTCAGGGCGGCGAAGATGCCGGGCACGGCACCCGCCGGCAGCGGCCGGCTGAACAGGTAGCCCTGCGCCTCGGTGCAGAGCCCGTCGCGCAGCAGGGCGAGCTGGTCCTCCGTCTCCACCCCCTCCGCCGTCGTCGTCATGCCGAGCTGACGGCAAAGCTCGGTCACCGCCCGGACGATGGCATCGCAATCGCCACCCTGGCCCAGCCCCTCGATAAAGGACCGGTCGATCTTGACCTTGTCGAAGGGAAAGCGCCGGAGGTAGCTCAGCGAGGAATAGCCGGTGCCGAAGTCGTCCATGGCGATGCTGACGCCGAGGTCGCGCAGCGCATGCAGCGTCCCCAGCGTCGCTTCGGTATCCTCCAGCATGACGCTCTCGGTGATCTCCAGCTCCAGCCGGTGCGGCGCCAGGCCGGAGCCCTGCAGCGCCGCCGCCACCTCGGCCACCAGGTTGCGGTTGCCGAACTGCACCGGGGACAGGTTGACCGCGACCTTGATGTCCCCGTCCCAGCGTGTCGCATCGGCGCAGGCCCGCCGCAGCACCCATTCGCCGATCGGCACGATCAGCCCGATCTCCTCCGCCAGGGGGATGAACTCCGCCGGCGGCACCAGCCCGCGCTCGGGGTGATTCCAGCGCAGCAGGGCTTCGAAGCCGCAGATCCGGCGGGACTTCAGGGTCATCAGCGGCTGGTAGTAGATCTCGAATTCGCCGGCGATCAGCGCCTTGCGCATGTCCATCTCCAGCACCCGGCGCGCCTGCATCAGCGCATCCATCCCCTGCTCGAAATAGCGGTAGCGCCCGCGGCCATCGGCCTTGGCACGATAGAGCGCGAGGTCGGCGCATTTCAGGACATGGTTCGCCTCCTCCCCATCGGCGGGCACCAGGGCGATGCCGATGCTGGTGCCGATCACCACCTGATGCCCCTCCAGCTCATAGGGCGCGCTCAGGGCCTCGATCAGCCGGGTGGCCAGCACCGTGGTATCCTGCGGCACCTCCACCCGGGACTGCACCACGGCGAATTCGTCGCCGCCCAGCCGGGCGACCGTATCCGTCTCCCGCACAGTCGCCTTCAGCCGCCGCGTCACCGCGCGCAGCAGCGCATCCCCCACCGGGTGCCCCAGCGTGTCGTTCACCGCCTTGAAGTGGTCGAGGTCGAGGCAGAGCACCGCGCAGGCCTCCCCCCGCCGGCCGCGGGCGATGGCCTGGCCCAGCCGCTTCTGGAACAGCACCCGGTTCGGCAGCCCGGTCAGCGCATCATGATGCGCCATATGGGCGATCTTGGCCTCGGCCTGCTGCCGCTCGGTGATATCCTCGATGGTCACCAGCCAGCCATGGTCCTGCATCGGCTTGAAGCGGATGGACAGCGCCCGGCCATCGGCCAGCTCGCGGATCTCGGCCACCGGCACGCCGCGCGCCTTCAGCCGCCGCAGGCGCCAGGCCAGGCCGAAGGTATCGGACGGTGCCAGCGCGGCGCTCGCCCGCGCCTGCTCCAGCAGCGCGGCGAGGCCGGTGCCGGGCTCCAGCGCCGCCGGCGGCAGCTGGAACATCTCGGCCAGCCGCGGATTGGCGACCACCAGCCGGTCCGCCGGGTCGAACATGCAGAGCGCCTGGGACATGTTGCCCAGCGCCGCGCCGAAGCGCAGGTGCTGCAGCCGGGCCGCCGCCGCCGCCCTTTCCCGCTCCTCGGACAGCGCCAGCGCGGTCTCGGCCAGGCTGCGCGCCGCCTCGGCCCGGGCGATCGCCGCATTGGCCTCGGCCAGCAGCCGCTGGCCGCGGAAGCGCCGCAGCAGCAGCAGCCCGATCGCCGCCACGACGAGGTTCAGCAGCACCGCGCTGCCCACCAGGTACCAGCAGAGCGCGCGCCATTCGGCCAGCGCTGCCGCCACCGTCGTGGTCACGGTCACCGCCAGCGGAAAGCGGCTCATCCGATGCACCGCGATCAGCCGGTCCTGGCCATCCGTCCGGCTCACCTGCTGGGCGAAGCCATGCGCCTCCCCGCTCTCGGCGATCTGGCGAAAGATCGGCGTCTGGGCATAGGACTGGCCGATGCTCGCATCGAGGTGCGGATGCCGGGCCAGCATCAGCCCATCGTGGCGGAACAGGGCGATGGAGGCGCTGGGATCGGGCAGCACGGAGCGGTAGAGCCGCTCGAAATAGGCCAGTTCCACCGTGCCCAGGATCAGGCCGAGGAATTCGCCCTCACCGGAGGTGACCTTGCGGGCGATGTAGATGGTCCAGGTGCCGGTGCCGCGGTTGGGCACCGGGGCGCTGATGTAGCTCAGCAGGGCGGGATCCGACTTCAGCGCCTTGAAGTAGTCGCGGTCCGCCACGTTCACCGTCGGGATGGGCCAGTAGCGGGAGAAATTGACCAGGTTTCCGTCGGTATCGATGGCGGTCAGCGCATCGAGCTGCGGCAGGTTGCGGATGCGGTTCTGCAGCCGCTGCTGCATCCGCTGCCCCGTCATCAGGCTGCGGAAATCCTCCGGCGTCTGCAGCCCCTCGGCCTTCAGCCTTTCCTGCAGGGCGGCCTGCAGCAGGCCGACCGCCTCGAAGGACCGCTCGGCCTGGTCGGCCAGGACCAGCGCGAGGTTGCCGAGCTGATGGGTCTGGTCCCGCAGCGCCCGGTCCCGCAGATGCGCGAGCAGCAGCCCGGTCGCGGCGGTGACCAGCAGGCAGAAGGCCAGGCCCGAGGCCAGCAGCAGCCGCCCCGGACCGCCGCGCGGCGCCGGCCGGCCGGGCCGCGCCGCCGCCACCGCAGGCTTCGCCGCCGCCGCCTCGGTGCCCATCGCCGTCCCGAGCCGGCGGAACACCCGGGCGGCGTTGCGGGCATGGCTGGGACCAGGGGCGGGACCAGGGGCGGAGGGTGCGGTCGCAGTGGCGCTCATCGGTCCGTCCATCTCGAAGACAGACCGCAAATTTGGCGATATTTCCTAAAATAGCGTTAGCCGCGCCCGCCGCCTCGGCCCTGGCTCAGCGGCCGGTGCCGGAGCCCGTCGCCCCTGGGCTGGTCGGCACCGTGGCGCCCGGGCCGATCCGCCCGATATTGCCGAAGAGCGCCTGGAGCAGGGTGCGGTCGTTGCCCGGCGTCGGCGTCTCCCGCGCCACCATGGCGACCGACTTGCCGTCGTCCTCGCCCAGGATCCGGGTCTTGGTCACCACGCCCTGCGCATCGAATTCGATCACCACCGTCTGCTGGTCGGTCACCGAAAGCTCCCGCCCCGGCCGCGTCCGGGTGCGGCTGCTGATGTAGTACCAGACCGGATCGCCGAAGGTGCTGGACTGCGTCGGGGAACCGAGCAGCGCCTGGACGTCCTGGCGGGTCTGCACGCCGGGCGTGATCTCCGCCAGCTGATCCTCCGTCACCCGGTTGCCGCGCTGGATGGTCGGGGCCTGGAAGACGCTGCAGCCGGCCAGCAGCAGCCCGCCGGCCAGGACCGCCGCCAGCCGGCAGGACCGGATCGCACCGATCGCGGCGCTGGACTCGTTGACCGGACGGCAAGGGCGATCCATGTCTCTGGTCCCATCATGAGGTGGGCCGCCGGCATGGTGCCGGGGGCGAAGCCTGGGTTATGCGTCGGCGGGCTGCCCGCGCCGCGGCCGGATTGGCCCGGAGCGGAAACAGGCACGCAAGTCACCGGCGCGAATGCCATCATGCCACGATACGGTCAACCGCACCGCCACCTTGAGGACATCCGCCATGGGCCTGCTCGCCCTGTTCCGCCGCAAGCCCCATGAACGCACCGGCTTCGAGCTTTATGGCGCCGCCGTCGCCGCCGCCCGTGCCCCCTGGTTCTTCGGCCCCCTCGCCGTGCCCGATACCCTGGACGGCCGCTTCGACGTGGTCGGCCTGCATGTCGCCCTGCTGATCCGCCGGCTGCGGCAGGATGCCGACAAGCGCGGCCCGGCCATCGCCCAGGCGGTCTTCGATGCCATGTTCGCCGACATGGACATCAACCTGCGGGAGATGGGGGTCAGCGACCTCAGGGTCGGCAAGCGGATGCGGCAGATGTGGGAGGCCTTCCACGGCCGCTGCCTGGCCTATGAGGCGGCGCTCGATGCCGGGGACCAGGCCGCGCTCGCCACCGCGCTCGACCGCAACGTCTGGCGGGCGGAGGCCGAGGCCAGCCCGCCGCCGGCCGCCGCGCTGGCGCTGGCCGGGCACATGGCCGCCATCGCCGCCGGCCTGGCCGGCCAGCCCTTCGCCGCGCTGGCCCGGGGCCAGGTGCAATTCCCCGCCACGCCCGCGCCCACCCCCTCTGCGTCGGAGGCGATCCATGCCGCCTGAGCTGACCATCCCCGAATTCCACCGCCCCGTGCCGCTCGGCACCCTGGGCCAGGGCGGCCATTCCGGCCGGCGCCTGGTCCTGGAGGCGACGCCGGCGGAATGCGCCGCCCTGGCCGGCCGACTCGGCATCCTCGGCCTCGCCAGCCTGTCCGCCGTCCTGCAGCTCACCCCGGAGGAAGGCGGCACCGTCCAGGTCGAGGGCCAGCTCGCCGCCCGGCTCACCCAGGCCTGCGTCGTCAGCCTCGACCCGGTGGAGCAGGTGGTGGACGAGCCGGTGATCTTCCGCCTGCTACCCCCCGGCCGCGAGCCGGCGGATGGCCCGGACGAGCCGGACGAGATCGAAAGCCCGGACGGCATCGCCGACCTTGGTGAGGCGCTGGCCGAATTGCTGGCCCTGGCGCTGGATCCCTATCCCCGCGCCCCGGCGGCGGCGCTGCCCGTCGAGGCCGGCGGCGCCGTCACCGGCGGCTTCGCCGCCCTGGCCGCGCTCCGCCGCAAGGGCTGAGGCGCCGCCCCGGCGAATCCCCTGGGCCTGCAGCACGGCTTCGCCTTGCGCCCCTAGGGGTGCGGTGCTACAGCCCCGCGCTCCCGTTGAACCGCCTCGTGTGTTTGTAAGAAAGGCTCGGCGCCATGGCCGTCCCGAAGAAAAAAGTTTCGCCCTCCCGCGCCGGCATGCGTCGCAGCCATCAGGCCCTCACCAAGATGGCCCATGCGGAATGCTCCAATTGCGGCGAGCTGAAGCGCCCGCATCACGTGTGCTCCGCCTGCGGACACTACGATGGCCGGGAAGTCGTCCCCGCCGGTGACGCGCTGAAGGCCGCCATCCGCAACTGAGCGGCAGCAGGCACCCCGGCGGAGCATCAGGAACCGTGTCGCAAAACGTGGCGGCGCCCGCCTTCGCTCTGGCGATCGACGCGATGGGTGGCGACAATGCGCCCGACATCGTGCTCGATGGCATGGAATTGGCCGCGGAACGCCATCCGCAGGCCCGCTTCCTGCTGGTCGGCGACGAAGCCCGGGTCGGGGCCATGCTGGCCCGCCGGCCGCGTGCCGCCAAGGCCTGCATGCTGCGCCATGCGCGGGATGTCATCTCCGCCGAGATGAAGCCCACCGCCGCCCTGCGCCAGGGCCGGCAAAGCTCGATGCGAATCGCCATCGATGCGGTCGCCAACGGGGAAGCCTCCGGCGTGGTCTCCGCCGGCAATACCGGCGCGCTCATGGCGCTGGCCAAGATCGTGGTGAAGACGCTGCCGGAAATCGACCGGCCGGCGCTGGCCGCCATCGCGCCTTCCGCCCGGGGCGACGTGGTCATGCTCGACCTCGGCGCCAATATCCAATGCGATGCCCGCAACCTGGTCGAATTCGCCGTCATGGGCGACAGCTTCGCCCGCGCCGTGCTGGGCCTCAGCGCGCCGAGCTTCGGCCTGCTCAACGTCGGCTCCGAGGAGCTGAAGGGCGACGAGCGGGTCCGCGCCGCCGCCGATATCCTGCGCGAGAGCCATATCGGCGCCAATTTCCACGGCTTCATCGAAGGCCACGACATCGCCGCCGGCACCGTCGACGTGGTGGTGACGGATGGCTTCACCGGCAATGTCGCGCTGAAGACCGGCGAGGGCGCCCTCAAGCTGATGCGCGACCTGCTGCGGCAGGTCTTCACCAGCAGCGTGCCCGCCCGCATGGGCTACCTGCTCGCCCGCCCGGCGCTGGACCGGCTGCGCGAATGGATGGACCCCCGCCGCTACAACGGCGCCATCCTGCTCGGCCTCAACGGCGTCGTGGTGAAAAGCCATGGCGGCACCGATGCAACCGGCTTCGCCCACGCCGTTGATGTCGCCATGGACATGGTGACCCACCGCTTCAACGACCGCATCCGCGAGGGACTGGGCCTGCTGTCCAAACCGGTCGCCGCGCCGGCCCCTCCCTAAGCCCCCCAGGCGCCCCCCTGGGTGGGCCCCTCACCGAGGCAGTACCGATGCCGATGATCCGAAGCCTGCTCGCCGGTTGCGGCAGCTACCTGCCGGAACGCTGCGTGCCCAATGCCGCGCTGGCTGCCGAATTCGGCATCGAGACCTCGGACGAGTGGATCATCGAGCGGACCGGCATCCGCCAGCGGCATATCGCCGCGCCCGGCGAGACCGCCTCCGCCATGGGCAGCGCCGCCGCCCGCCAGGCGCTGGAGCGCGCCGGAATCGAGGTCTCGGCCGTCGATGCCATCATCGTCGCGACCGCCACGCCGGACAGCGCCTTCCCCGCGACGGCCGTCCGCGTCCAGCAGCAGCTGGGCATCACCCAGGGCTTCGCCTTCGATGTCTCGGCCGCCTGCACCGGATTCGTCTATGCCCTCAGCATCGCCGATGCGCTGATCCGCACCGGCCAGGCCCGCTGCGCCCTGGTCATCGGCACCGAGGTCTTCTCCCGCATCCTCGACTGGACCGACCGCGGCACCTGCGTGCTCTTCGGCGACGGCGCCGGCGCCGTGGTGCTGACCGCCGGCGAGGGCGAGGGCACCTCCAGCGACCGCGGCATCCTTTCCACCCATCTCCATTCCGATGGCCGCCACGGCGACATCCTGCTGGTCGACGGCGGCGCCGGCTCCACCGGCGGCACCGGCCTGCTGCGCATGGCCGGCAAGGAGGTCTTCCGCCACGCCGTCTCCAAGCTGGCGGCGGTGGTGGACGAGGCGCTGGCGGCCAATGGCCTGGGCCATGGCGACATCCGCTGGCTGGTGCCGCACCAGGCGAACCTCCGCATCATCGAGGCCATGGGCAAGAAGCTGAAGCTGCCGCCGGAGCGCGTGGTGGTGACGGTGGACCGCCATGCCAATACCTCCGCCGCCTCCATCCCCCTCGCCCTGGCCGAGGCCTCCGGCCGCGGGCTGATCGAGCGCGGCGACCTGGTGGCGCTGGAGGCGATCGGCGGCGGCCTCACCTGGGGCGCCGCATTGGTTCGCTTCTGATCCCAGGTTTGCGACATCTCGGCAACGCTGTGGCAGTTTCGCATCGCAGCGGTTGACGGCCGCAGTCGATCTGCGTTTCCTAATGGCCAGAATGGCTTGCAGGAACCAGTTGCCGGATGAATACGCTCACGCGCGCAAACCTGGCCGAAGCGATCTATACCGAGGTCGGGCTGTCGCGGAATGAATCCGCGGCGCTGCTCGAATCCGTATTGGAGCGAGTGGCGGCCGCGCTGGAAGCGGGTGAAGCGGTGAAGATTTCCGCGTTCGGCACCTTCATGGTGCGCCAGAAAGGCCAGCGAATCGGCCGCAATCCGAAGACCGGGGTCGAAGTCCCCATCCTGCCGCGCAAGGTGCTGTCCTTCCGTCCCTCCCAGGTGCTCAAGGCCCGCATCAACGGCCAGGCCCTGCCCGAGGGGGACAACGCCGCATGAGCGAGGCCTCCCCCGTCCTCCCCGGTGGCCGCGCCCGCAAGGCCCCCACCGCCTTCCGCACCATCAGCGAGGTCGCGGACGACCTGCATATCCCGCAGCACGTCCTCCGCTTCTGGGAAACCAAGTTCCCCCAGCTCAAGCCGCTGAAGCGGGGCGGCGGCCGGCGCTACTACCGGCCGGAGGATATCGGCCTGCTCCGCCGCATCTCCGACCTGCTCTATACCCAGGGCTATACCATCAAGGGGGTCCAGCGCCTGCTGCGCGAGGGCGGATTGGGCGAATCGGAATTCCCCCAGCCCGAGCCGCAGGAGGCCGGTCCCGACAGCCTCCGCGCCATCCTCGAGGATCTCGAGGACCTCGCCGCGGAGATGCACGCCCTGGCCGGGCGCTGATCAGTTGCTGGCGGCCCGGGTGCCGCCGGATGCCCCATCGGGGATCACTTCCGGCGTGACCTCCACCGGCGCCACGCCCTGGCGCCGCATGCCGAGCCGGCTGGCCACGCGCGGGCTGAGGTCGATGACCCGGCCGCGCACATAGGGGCCACGGTCGCGGATGGTGACCCGCTCGGACTGCCCGGTTTCCAGGTTGGTCACCTTGGCGACGGTGCCGAGCGGCAGGGTCCGATGCGCCGCGGTATCCGAGGCCGGGTCGAAGCGCTCGCCGCTGGCGGTGCGCCGCCCCTCGAACTCCGGCCCGTAGAAGGAGGCCTCGCCCCGCTGCGGCGGGGCCGCGGGGGCCGCCGCGGCAGTGGGCTCGGGCGCTGCGGGCGGCGTGCTGGCGCAAGCGGTCAGGGTGAGGGCTGCCAAGGTGAGGGCCGGCAGCAGGCAGGCGCTGCCGATCGTTCCTGTTCGTGCCATGGTCGGTGATGCTCCGGTTCGGTTCGTCCCCGCGCCCAGACGCCTGGCATCCCCGTCCGTTCTCACCGAATCGCGCGGCGCCGCTCCCGCTCGCGCTGCTGTGCAGGCCGCAACGCGCCCGGCGGGAATGCCGTCCCGCCGCCTCCCGCCCGCGGCGAAGCCGGCCTCAGGCCTGGTCCTCGCGCGCCCTGGCAACCGGCAGGGCCGCGGCCACCAGGCGGGCGACCAGCGCCAGGTCGGGCGCCTCGATCCCGGCCCGCAGCAGCCCGGCATAGGCCTCGGCTTCGGCCTGCCGCAGGGCCGCACGACGGGAGACAGGGGGTTCGGGGCACGGTTGGCGCAGGGATCGAAGCACCGGCAATCCTCCTCGGATCGGCTCGGCCGGCGCTGCTGCTTTCTCCCACGGGCCGATGGTCATTCCGGCGACCCTCCCGCGCAAGGGGCCGCAGCACGACAAAGGCCCTGGGGGGCTAGGCGGAGCGCGCCCGGGGTGCTATCCCGCGCGGCGACGGATCGTAGCGCAGCCTGGTAGCGCACTTGTCTGGGGGACAAGGGGTCGTGGGTTCGAATCCCGCCGGTCCGACCATCTCTTTCTCAAAATCCGGGATTGTCGCTTGACGCCGAAAGGCGCTTAGCACAACCTGTGGTTGTCCGGGGCAAGGCCTTGTGGACCGGGCGGGCAGGATGGCCGCATCCCCGATGCAAGGCCCCGCAAAGCGATGAGCAGCATTTCCGGCGTCAGCCCGCCCTTCATGGCCGGCGCGACGCATTCCACCCGCCCCATGCCGCGCGACACCGCGGCCGAACGCGCCGATGCGAAATCCGCGCCCCCTGCCCCACCCACGGCGCCGCAGTCCCCGGTCTCGAGCAAGCGGCTCGATATCCGGGTCTAGCTACTTGCCGTCGAGCTCGCCGAGGAAGGCGCGGAAGTCCTTCGCCTCGCGGAAGTTGCGGTAGACGCTGGCGAAGCGGACATAGGCCACCTGGTCCACCTCCTTCAGCGTCTCCATGACGATCTCGCCGATCTGGCGGGAGGAGACCTCGGCCTCCGCCTCCATCTCCAGCCGGCGCTGGATGCCGTTGACGATTCGCTCGACCCGGTCCTCGTCGATCGGCCGCTTGCGCAGCGCGACGCGGATGGACCGCGCCAGCTTCTCCCGGTCGAAGGGCGCCCGGCGGCCGTCGGTCTTCAGCACCGTCAGCTCGCGCAGTTGCACCCGCTCGAAGGTGGTGAAGCGGCTGCCGCAGGCGGGACAGGACCGCCGCCGGCGGATCGCCGCGGCATCCTCCGCCGGGCGGCTGTCCTTCACCTGGGTATCCTCGCTGCCGCAATAAGGGCACTTCATCCCGTGTGCCCTTTCCGGCCCCAGCCTATTGGTAGATCGGGAAGCGCTGGCAGAGCGCCAGGACGCGGGCCTTCACCGAGTCTTCCACCGCCGTATTGGCGGCCACGTCGTTGGCGCTGGCAAGCCCGTCCAGCACCTCGCCGATCAGCTTGCCGACCTCGCGGAACTCCGCCTCGCCGAAGCCCCGCGTCGTGCCGGCCGGGGTGCCGAGCCGCACGCCGGAAGTCACCATCGGCTTCTCCGGGTCGAAGGGAATCGCATTCTTGTTGCAGGTCAGGTGCGCCCGGTTCAGCCCGCCCTCGGCGAGCTTGCCGGTCAGCTTCTTCGGCCGCAGGTCGACCAGCACCAGGTGGTTCTCGGTGCCGCCGGTGACGAGGTCGAGGCCCTGGGCCTTCAGCTCCTCGGCCAGGGCCACGGCATTGCTGACCACGGCGCGGGAATAGGCGCGGAACTCCGGCTTCAGCGCCTCGCCGAAGGCGACCGCCTTGGCGGCGATCACATGCATCAGCGGCCCGCCCTGGAGCCCGGGGAAGACGGCGCTGTTGAACTTCTTGGCCAGCGCCTCGTCGTTGGTCAGGATCATGCCGCCGCGCGGCCCGCGCAGGGTCTTATGCGTGGTGGTCGTCGCCACATGCGCATGCGGGAAGGGCGAGGGATGCGCGCCGCCCGCCACCAGCCCGGCGAAGTGGGCCATGTCCACCATGAACCAGGCGCCGATCTCATCGGCGATCGCCCGGAAGCCAGCGAAGTCCCAGTGCCGCGCATAGGCGCTGCCGCCGGCGATGATCAGCTTCGGCTTGTTCTCCAGCGCGATCCGCCGGACCTCGGCCATGTCGATCCGCTGGTCGTCGCGCCGCACCGTGTACGGCACCGGCTTGAACCACTTGCCCGACAGGTTCGCCGGCGAGCCATGCGTCAGATGCCCGCCCGCCGCGAGGTCGAGGCCCATGAAGGCATCGCCCGGCTGCAGCAGCGCGAGAAACACCGCCTGGTTGGCCTGCGCCCCCGAATGCGGCTGCACATTGGCGAAACCGCAATCGAACAGCTTGGTGGCGCGGGCGACCGCCAGGTTCTCGGCGATGTCGACGTATTCGCAGCCGCCATAGTACCGGCGCCCCGAATACCCTTCGGCATACTTGTTGGTCAGCACCGACCCTTGCGCTTCCATCACCGCGCGGGAGACGATGTTCTCCGAGGCGATCAGCTCGATCCCGTCCTGCTGCCGGCCCAGCTCCAGGCCGATGGCCTCGGCAAGCTCGGGATCGGCCTCGGCGACAGAAGCGCTGAAGAAGCGGGCGGGGCTGCGATAGGCGGTTGTCTCGTTCATGGCGTCACCCAGGTATGGCGTTTGGCGCAAGCTTGGCGAGGCGGCGGGCATGCCGGCCGCCCTCGAATTCGGTGCCGAGGAAGGCCCGCAGCGCATCGAGCGCAACCTCGGGCCCGATCAGCCGGGCGCCGAAGGCCGCTACATTGGCATCGTTGTGCGCCCTGGTAAGGCGCGCCTCGGTGGTCGAATGCAGCACCGCGGCGCGGATCCCGCCGTGGCGGTTGGCGGCGATCGACATGCCGATCCCGGTGCCGCAGACCAGCACGCCGAAGCGCGCCCGGCCATCCTGCACCGCGCTACAGACCTCATGCGCGAAATCGGGGTAGTCGACGCTGGCGGTGGCATTGGTGCCGAAATCCAGCAGCGGATGGCCGGCCTCGGCCAGGGCCTGCTGGAGGATGGTCTTCAGCGGCAGGCCGGCATGGTCGCCGCCGATCGCAATGGGGAAAGGTGCGTCGGGCATGGGGCATCCCTATCACGCGGCGGTGGCCGGCGCGAAGGCCGGTGGCGCAATCCCGGCATGCAGGAAGGCAAGGTTGGGGAGGAAAAAGCATTTCCTCCCCAAGCCCCACCTTTGCTTTTTGTGAGTCCAGGCTTCGCCGCGCGGCAGGTGCCGACTCCCAAAAATAGATGAGGGGCTTGGGGAGAATACCTTCTCCCCAACCTTCCTACTGCGGCCCGATCCGCGCCTTCTCCGGCAGCGGGATGAACTCCTCCGCATCCGACGGCACCTTGGCGAACCGCCCCGCCTGCCAATCCGCCTTGGCCTGCTCGATCCGCTCGCGCGAGGAGCTGACGAAGTTCCAGAAGACATGCCGCGGCCCGTCCATGGCGGCGCCGCCCAGCAGCAGCAGCCTTGCCCCCTGCGGCCCGGCCTTGAGCGCGAGCGAGGAGCGCGGGTGAAAGACCAGCATCCGCCCCGCCCCATGCGTCTCGCCGCCCGAGGACACCTCGCCCTCCATCACATAGGCGGCGCGCTCCTCGTGCTGGTCCGGCATCGGCACCGAGGCGCCCGGCGCCAGCACCGCATCGGCATAGAACAGCGGGGAGGAGACGGCGACCGGCGCCCGCATCCCCCAGCCCTCCCCGGCAATCAGCCGCAGCGCCAGCCCGCCCTCCTCGGCGAAGGGCAGGGTCGCCGCGGCATGGTGGGCGAAGTCCGGCGCCGTCTCCTCGGCGGATTTCGGCAGCGCCACCCAGGACTGGATCCCCGCCAGGCTGCGCCGGGCCTGCCGGCTCTCGGCGCTGCTGCGCTCGGAATGGGTGATGCCCCGCCCCGCCGTCATCCAGTTCACGTCGCCCGGCAGGATCGGCTGGTCCGAGCCGAGGCTGTCGCGGTGCTGGATCGAGCCCTCGAAGAGGTAGGTCACGGTCGAGAGCCCGATATGCGGATGCGGCCGCACGTCGAGCCCGGCACCGGCGAGGAATTCGCCCGGCCCCATCTGGTCGAAGAAGATGAAGGGCCCGACCATCTGCCGCTGCTGGGCCGGCAGGGCGCGGCGCACCTCGAAGCCGCCCACGTCATGGGCGCGCGGCAGGATCACCAGGGAGATATCGTCGGACATGGTCGGATTCCCGTCTGTTCGGGCGGACCATAGCCGCCGGCGCGGCGTCCCGGCCATCACGGCTCGGGATGATGGCTATTCGCCGAGCAGCGCCTCGCGCAGGGCATCCCAGCTGTCCCGGTCGGGCGCCACGATCAGCCCGCCGCTGGTCAGGTGCGGCCCATAGGCGCTGCCGTCGAAGCGGGCGGCATAGCCCCCGGCCTCGCGGTGCAGCAGCCAGCCCGGCGCGTGGTCCCAGGGCATCAGCTTGTTGTAGAGCAGCGCATGGGCATGGCCGCCCGAGACCAGGCGGTATTCATGCGCGGCGCAGCGCAGGCTGAGGCTGGCCGCCAGCCGCGGCAGGCGGGAGGTGACGCGGGAGCGGAGCGGCTCCGCCAGCCAGCTCCAGGACACCCCGGCCACCATGCGGTTGACCGGCACCGGTGCCGCCACCCGCAGGTCCCGCCGATGCCCGTCCGGGGCCTCGATCCAGGCCCCCTCCCCGCGCAGCGCCATGGCGGTGTCGTCGCCGAGCGGATCGTGGATCCAGCTCGCCACGATCTCGCCCCGCACCATCGCGGCCGCCATGCAGGCGAAGAGCGGCAGGCCGGCGGCGAAATTGGCGGTGCCGTCGACGGGGTCGACCACGAAGGACAGCTCCACCCCAGCGATCCTGGTCAGCAGGGAGGGATCGGCCGCGCAGGCCTCCTCCCCCACCACCACGCAGCCAGGGAAGCGGGCGAGCAGGCCGGCGGTGATCATCCGCTCGGCCGCCTCGTCGGCATCGGTCACCAGGTCGAGCGGGCCGGACTTGGTCCGGATCTCGGCGGTGGCCAGGCGGCGGAAGCGCGGCAGGATCTCCGCCCGCGTCGCCTGCCGCAGCAGCGCCGCGACCTCGCCCATCGTCCGGGCATCGAAGCGCTGCGTCATGCCGGGGGCTGCTCGAAGCGGGCGCGGTCGGAGGCCGAAAGCCGCACCGTCACCTGCACGTCGTTGTCGGTATCCGCACGCTCGATGATCTCGCCATGGCGATAGAGCCAGGCGAGCCGGGCCCCGTCGCCGGCGGGAATGGCATAGCGCACGACCTCCATATTGGCGGAAAGCCGGGCGTCGAGCGCCTCGAGCAGCCCCGGCAACCCCTCCCCGGTGATGGCGGAGACTGCGATGGCATCGTCGCCTTCCATCGCCGCGCCGGGCACCGATCCGACGCCGCCGAGCAGGTCGGCCTTGTTCAGCACCTCCACCACCCGGCGCTGCCAGCCCTCGTCGAGCGGCGCATTGGCACCCTCGGCCATCTCCTCCAGCACTTTCAGCACGTCGCTGCGCTGCGCCGCGGTATCGGGATGCGCCACGTCGCGCACATGCAGGATGATATCGGCCGAGGCCACTTCCTCGAGCGTCGCCCGGAAGGCCTCGACCAGCTGGGTCGGCAGCTCGGAGATGAAGCCGACGGTATCCGAGAGGATGGCCCGCCGCCCGGAGGGCAGCCGGATGCCGCGCATGGTCGGGTCCAGCGTGGCGAAGAGCTGGTCCTGGGCATAGACGCCGGCGCCGGTCAGCGCGTTGAACAGCGTGGACTTGCCGGCATTGGTATAGCCGACCAGGGCGATGACGGGATAAGGCACCTTCTCCCGCTGCCGCCGGTGCAGCCCACGGGTGCGGCGGACCTGCTCCAGCTCCTTCTTCAGCTTCACCATGCGGTCGGTGATGAGCCGCCGGTCGATCTCGATCTGCGACTCGCCGGGGCCGCCGAGGAAGCCGAAGCCGCCGCGCTGCCGCTCGAGGTGGGTCCAGGACCGGACCAGCCGGGTGCGCTGGTAGTCCAGATGCGCCAGTTCGACCTGCAGCGCGCCTTCCTTGGTCCGCGCCCGCTCGCCGAAGATCTCGAGGATGAGGCCGGTGCGGTCGATGACCTTGCAGCGCCATTCCCGTTCGAGGTTGCGCTGCTGCACCGGGCTCAGCGCCGCATCGACGACGACGACGGCGACCCGCTGGTCGTCGATCGCCTGCTTGGCCATCGCCACCTGGCCATCGCCCAGGTAGGTGCTCGGCCGCCGCTCCCGCAGCGGCACGATCGCCTGGTGGACGATGGTCACGCCGATGCTCGCGGCGAGCCCTACGGCTTCCGCGAGGCGTGCTTCGGCAGCCCTGGGCGCAGCATCCTGGTGGAGGCCGGTGCTGCGCGGGTGCTTCTCGAAGGGCAGGATGACAGCGGCCCGGGTGGGGCCGGTATCGGAGCCGTCGCCGCGATCATTCGCTGGCGCGGGCAGCCCAGGCTCAGTCTCCGCCGACAGGATTGACCTCACGGTTCATGGTCAGGGTGTTGCCTTCCCGCGACACGGTGCTCACCGGTGCGCCTTCGCGCGCCGCGGCCGTCGCATCGAACAACTGGATCGGCGCGCCCGGCATGACGGTGCTGATGGCGTGCTTGTAGACCAGCTGGGTATGACCGTCCCGACGCAGCAGGACGGAGAAATTATCAAACCAAGTGATAATTCCTTGCAGTTTAACACCATTCACGAGGAAAATCGTGACCGGAGTCTTGCTTTTGCGAACGTGGTTCAGGAACACATCCTGCACGTTCTGGGACTTCTCGGCTGCCACGGCACGGTCCTTCTTTTTGTTGACGCCCACTCTTCGGGTGAACGCCGTAACGGGTTTACCCCGCTGAAGACTGCACCATCCAATGTTGATGCGGGGTTTGCAAGCGATGCCAGACCCTCACCGAGGGCATGGCAGACTCCCTTGCCAATGCCTGGGGCATCCCCCCGGCATTCAGCCCCGCAGATAGGCAGTCAGCGCCATCGCATCGGAAAATGCAAATTCCGGCGCCGCCGCCGCCACCCCGCCATCATGCGCCGCATCGCCCAGCAGGACGGGGGTGCAGCCGGCATTCCGGGCCGCCTGCATGTCGAGCGCCGTATCGCCGACGTACCAGACCGCCGGCCCCGCGGCGAGGCCGAGCGCCGGCAGGGCCAGGGCGAAAGGCGCCGGATCCGGCTTGTCCGCCGCCGCATCCCCCGCCCCGACGAGGCTCCGGAACTGCCCGGCCCAGCCGAGATGCTGCGCCTCGGCCCGCAGCAGCGGCCCCTGCTTGTTGCTGATGACCCCCTGCGGCAGGCCGAGCGCGGTGACGGCGGCGATGACCTCCCCCGCCCCCGGCATCGGCGTCAGCACGGCAAGGTGATGCGCCCGGACCTCGGCGTAGAAGACGTCGCGCGCCGCTTCCCAGTCGCTGCCGAAGATCTCCGGGAAGGTTTCCCGCAGGGACCGGCGGACCCGGCCGCGCACTTCCTCCAGCGTCCATTCCGGCAGGCCGAAGCGGGTGAAGGCGGCATTCAGCCCGGCGGCGATGGCGAGCCAGCCATCGACCAGGGTATTGTCCCAGTCCCAGAGGATGCCCCGGGGAAGCGCCCTGGGCTGCCTCATGCGGCATTCCTGCGGTCGCCCTGGACATGCCGGGCGAAGATCTCGAACAGCCGCCGCACGACAGGGCCCACCTTGCCATCCCCGACCGGCACGCCGTCGAGGGCCACGATCGGCTTCACGAAGGAGGTCGCCGAGGTGAGGAAGGCTTCCCGCGCCGCGCGCGCCTCCGCCAGGGTGAAGGCGCGGTCCTCGAAGGGGATGCCGGCGGCCGTCATCTCCGCCATCAGCGCCGCCCGGGTGCAGCCGGGCAGGATGACATGGTCGAGGTGCCGCGTCCGCACCACGCCCTCGGCATCGACGATCCAGAAGGTGGTGGCGGCGCCCTCGGTCACCAGGCCGGTGGCCTCGTCGTAGAGGATGGCCTCGATCGCCCCCTGCTCGCGCGCCGCCTGGCGGGCCAGGCAATTCGGCAGCAGGTTGATCGTCTTGATGTCCCGCCGCGCCCAGCGCAGGTCCGGCAGGGTGATGGCCTTGGCGCCCCAGCGATCCACGCTGACGGGATAGGGGGCGATCCGCTTGACCGTCACCACCAGCGCCGGCGCCGGGTGCCCGGCCGGGAAGGCATGGTCACGCCGCGCCACGCCGCGCGTCACCTGCATGTAGAGCAGCCCCTCGGTGACCCGGTTGCGCCGCGCCACCTCGGCCAGCACATGCCGCAGCGCCGCGCGGGACATCGGCATCGGCAGCCGGATCTCGGCCACCGAGCGTTCCAGCCGGGCGAGGTGCAGGTCCTCGTCCACGAAGCGCCCGGCGTAGAGGTGCACCACCTCATAGATGCCGTCGCCGAACTGGTAGCCGCGGTCCTCGATGTTCACTTCCGCCAGCCGCTGATCGACGTAGCGGCCGTTGACATAGGCAATGCGCGACATGAAGGACCCCGGTTTACCGAGGCCCGACCATGTCACAACCCGCTGTTCGCGGGCACCCGGTCCTCCGCATGCACGCCGAGGAATTTCAGCTTCCGGTGCAGCGCGCTGCGCTCCATGCCGACGAAATTGGCGGTGCGGCTGATATTGCCGCCGAAGCGCAGCAGCTGGGCCTCGAGGTACTGCTTCTCGAAGAGCTCCCGCGCCTCGCGCAGCGGCAGGGTCATGATCTCGGACGACCGGTCCAGCTTCAGCATGGCCGGCGCGGCGGAACCCACCTCGGGCGGCAGCATCTCGGCGCGGATCGGCTCCCGCGCCTCGCCCGGCGCCATGATCAGCAGCCAGTCGATCAGGTTGCGCAGCTGCCGGACGTTGCCCGGCCAGTCATAGGCCTGCAGCGCCGCCATGGCATCCTCGGCCAGCTCGCGGGACGGCATGCCGGAGGTCTCGCCCGAGCGGGTCATGAAATGCCGGGCCAGCGCCGGCACATCCTCCCGCCGCTCCCGCAGGGCGGGGATCTTCAGCGGCACCACCGCCAGGCGGTAGTAGAGATCCTCGCGGAAGCGCCCGGCGGCGATCTCGGCCTGCAGGTCGCGGTTGGTGGTGGCGATGACCCGCACATCCACCTTCACCCGGGTCGCCCCGCCGATCCGCTCGAAGCCCTGCTCCTGCAGGGCCCGGACGATCTTGCCCTGGGTCTCGAGCGGCATGTCCGCCACCTCGTCCAGCAGCAGGGTGCCGCCATGGGCACGTTCCAGCACGCCGGCGCGGCGCGGCGCGGCCAGGGCATCCGCCCCGGCTTCGAGGCCGAAGAGCTCCTCCTCGAAGCGGGCGGGATTGAGGGTGGCGCAGTTCAGCGCGACGAAGGGCCCATCCGCCCGGCGGGACCGGGCATGGATCATCCGCGCCGCCACTTCCTTGCCGGCGCCGGCCGGGCCGGTGACCAGCACGCGGCTGCCGGTCGGCGCCACGCGGTCGATCGAGGCCCGCAGCTGGGCGATGCCGGCGGAAGTCCCCACCAGCTCGGATTCCGGGCCGGCGCGCAGCCGCAGCTCCGAATTCTCCCGCCGCAGCCGCGCCGCCTCCAGCGCCCGCGCGACGATCAGCAGCAGCCGGTCGGAGTTGAAGGGCTTCTCGATGAAGTCGTAGGCGCCCTGCTGGATCGCCCGCACCGCCGTCTCGATCGTCCCATGGCCGGAGATCATGACGACCGGCATCTGCGGTTCCTCGCGATGGATCGCCGCGAGGATGCCCAGGCCATCGAGCTTCGAATTCTGCAGCCAGATGTCGAGCACGACCATGGACGGTCGGCGCTGCTTGAAGGCCGCCAGCGCCTGGTCCGAATTCGCCGCCTGCCGGGTTTCGTAGCCTTCATCCGACAGGATCCCCTCGATCAGGGCCCGGATGTCCGGCTCGTCGTCCACGATCAGGATTTCATGCGCCATGCGCGCGCCTCATGCTGCCATCCGGCCCAAAGTCAGGGGACATGTCGTTCGCCTCAATCTCCGTGCCGGCGGGTCGGTCCGTTGGTCGGTCACTTGGGCGGTCCGTCCCGGCACGCCACGGCAGGGTCAGCACGGCCCGGGCCCCGCCGCGCCCGGCGGCATCCTCCCGGGGCCGGTCTTCCAAGCCTAGCCTGCCTCCGTGGTCCTCCATGATCTTCTTCACGATGGCAAGGCCGAGACCGGTGCCTTTCGGCTTGTGGGTGACGTAGGGCTCGGCCAGCCGCTCCCGCTCATCTCCCTGCGGCAGGCCGATTCCATCATCCTCGATGGCAATGGCGACCGTCTCCTCGCCCGGCTCGATGCGCACGATTATGTGTCCGAGCGTGCCGGGGAAAAGCTGGGCGGCCGGCAGGGCGGCCGATTCGTCCTGCGGCTGCTCGGCCTGGGCCCGCATGGCGATCGCATCGGCGGCGTTCATCAGGAGGTTCGTCAAGGCCTGTCCCAGCAACCGGCGGTCACAGGGGACCACGGGACCCCTAACCCCGCCCTCCTCCGGCAGTTCCACCCGGTAGGCAATGCCCGGATGCGCGTCCCGCTGCAGCACCAGCGCCTCCCGCAGCACCTGGGACAGGTCCTCGGGCCGGATCACCGGCTGGGGCATCCGGGCGAAGGCGGAGAACTCGTCCACCATGCGGCCGATGTCGCCGACCTGGCGCACGATGGTATCGGTGCAGGCGACGAAGGTCTCGGGATCGTTGGTGATCTGCTTCAGGTAGCGCCGCTTCAGCCGTTCCGCCGAAAGCTGGATCGGGGTCAGCGGGTTCTTGATCTCATGCGCGATGCGCCGGGCGACATCGGCCCAGGCCGCCTTGCGCTGGGCGCTCAGCAGCGCGGTGATGTCGTCGAAGGTCAGCACGAAGCCGGCGATCTCGCCCCCCGCGTCGCCGCCCAGGCCCTTGCCCGGCCCATGCCGTTCCTCGCCGATCTGCGCCAGCAGGGTGCGGCGGTTGCTCGGCGGGCCGATGCGGATCTCCGCGGTGCGGGTCCGCTCGCCCAGCCCGTCGGCGGCCGGGCCATCGGCGGCCGAGAGGCTCCCCGGCGCCAGCAGCTCGGCGAATTCCGGCACCACCTCGGCCAGCCGCTGGCCGATGGCGGCATCGAGGTCGAGGCCCAGCAGCTCGCTCGCCCGGCGGTTCGGCAGGTTGATGCGGCCATCGGTCTCGAGCCCGACCACCCCGGCGGAAACGCCGGCCAGCACCGTCTCGGTGAAGCGGCGGCGGTCGTCGATCTGGCGATAGGCCTGCAGCAGCTCCGACCGCTGGGCGGCAAGCTGGTTGGTCATGCGGTTGAAGGCGCGGGCGAGGCTGGCGACCTCCTCGTCCGCCGCGCCCTCCTCCACCCGGGTCGAGAGGTCGCCGCCGCGCACCCGCTCGGCGGCGACGATCAGCCGGCCGATCGGCCGGGCGAGCTGGTTGGCCAGCACCAGCCCGATCAGCACCGCCGCCAGCAGCACCAGCAGCGCGGCGATGGCGAAGATCATGACGAAGGTGACCTGGAGGCCGGAGCGGTTGTTGTCCAGCTCCACGTATTCGGCGACCGCCTGTTCCACCGAATGCTGGTGCATCAGCACGGTGGTATCCAGCGGCCGGCCGATCAGCAGCATCCAGCCCTGGCCGAAGTCGAGCGCCACGACGGCCCGCACCCGGTCATCCGCCGGCAGCACCGCGACCTCGCCGAGCCGGGCGGCGGAGATGGCATCCTCCGGCGGCGGGTCCAGGGTGAAGCTGGTGGTATAGCCGGCATGGGCGATGACCTGCAGCGTCGCCGGGTCGAAGACCACCGCCTCGGTCAGGTTGCGCAGTGCGGTATGGGTCGCCAGGACGCGGGCGAAGGCGAGGCCGTTGTCCGGCAGCAGCACCCGCGCGCGAGAGAGGTCGGCGGCCATGGCCAGGGCGTCGCCGCGGATGGTGTTGCGATGCTCCTCCAGATAGCCGCGGCTGGCCTGCAGGCTGGCCTCCAGGGTGCCGCGCACCCGGTCGCTGAACCAGGTCTCGATGCCGAGGTTGAAGAACAGCGCCGCGAAGGCGGCGACGAGCATGGCCGGCACCACCGCCACCACGCCGAACAGCAGCACCAGCCGGACATGCAGGCGGGAGCCCGCCGAGCCGCGCCGGCGCTCCGCCCAGACCCGCACCAGCCGCCCGGCCAGGGAGGCCAGCAGCAGCAGCAGCACCGCGAGGTTGACCAGCACGATGCCGACCACGATGCCGGGCCGGGTCGGGCCGAAGGGGCTGCCATCCGACAGGACGGAGAAGGTGGCGATGCCCAGCACCAGGGCGCCGACCGCGAGGCCGAGGGTCATCCCCCGCCCGAGCAGCCGATCCGCCACCCGCCGCAGCAGGCCGCGGCGCTCGACCGGCGTCTCCCCCGGCCCCGGCTCGCCGCCCCGGGGCAAGCGGCCCTGGCCAGCGGCAGCGGGCGCGCGGCGGCGGAAGCGCATCAGCCGAGCCCGCGTACCACCGGCAGGTCCAGCTCCCGGATCTTCTTGCGCAGCGTGTTGCGGTTCAGCCCGAGCATGGCCGCGGCCTTGATCTGGTTGCCGCGGGTCGCGCCCAGCACCAGCCGCAGCAGCGGCCGCTCGACCTCGGCCAGGACCCGGTCATAAAGGTCGCGCACCGGCATGCCGTCCTTGTGGGCGGCGACGAAGGCCTTGAGGTGGCGCTCCACCGCCTGTTCCAGCGTCTCCGGCCCGCGGGTGCCGGCCTCGGTCGGCGGCTCGGCCTCGGACAGCTCGGCGCCGACCGCATCGGCGTCGATCGTCTCCTGCGCATAGAGCGCGGCCAGCCGCCGCATCAGGTTCTCCAACTCCCGCGCATTGCCCGGCCAGGAATGCTGCTTGAGGCGGTCCAGCGATTCCGGGCTGAGCTGCTTGGAGGGCAGGCCGGAGGCCTTGGCGCGGTCGAGGAAGTGGCGCGCCAGCAGCGGGATGTCCTCCAGCCGCTCCCGCAGGGGGGGCAGGCGGATCGGCACGACGTTGAGGCGGTAGAAGAGATCTTCGCGGAACAACCCCTGCCGGATGGACTGGCGCAGGTCGCGGTGGGTCGCGGCGACGATGCGGACATTCGCCTTGATCGGGTTGCGGCCGCCGACGGTGGTGAACTCGCCCTCCTGGAGGACGCGCAAAAGGCGCGTCTGGGCCTCCGGCGGCATGTCGCCGATCTCATCCAGAAACAGAGTGCCGCCAGCGGCCTGCTCGAAGCGGCCGATACCGCGGTTGAGCGCGCCGGTGAAGGCACCGCGCTCATGCCCGAAGAGCTCGCTCTCGATCAGCTCGCGCGGGATGGCGGCCATGTTGATGGCGACGAAGGGGCCGCCCCGCCTACGGCCGTAGTCGTGCAGGGCGCGGGCCACCAGCTCCTTGCCGGTGCCCGACTCGCCGGTGATCATCACCGTCAGGTCGGTGGTCGTGAGCCGGGCGACGGTGCGGTAGATCTCCTGCATCGCCGCGCTGCGGCCGACCAGCGGCAGGCGCTCCTCCGGCTCCTCCTCCTCGGCCGGCGCCGGGGCCTGCGGCGCCGCCAGGGCGCGCTCCACCACCGCCAGCAATTCCTTCAGATCGAAGGGCTTGGGGAGGTATTCGAAAGCGCCGCGTTGGGCGGCCTTCAGCGCCGTCATGAAGGTCGACTGCGCCGACATCACCACCACCCGCAGGTCGGGGCGGATGCGCTTGATGCGGGGGACGAGGTCCAGGCCATTCTCGTCCGGCATCACCACGTCGGTGATGACCAGGTCGCCCTCGCCGTCCTCGACCCAGCGCCAGAGGGTGGAGGCGGAGGAGGTGGCGCGCACCTGATAGCCGGAGCGCCCGAGCGCCTGGCTGAGCACGGTGCGGATGGCCCGGTCGTCGTCGGCGATCAGGATGGTACGGCTATCGGTCATGAACGGTCCTTGGCGCGCGACGCATCGGCGCCGCGAAAGCTGGCGGGCGGCATCGCCAGCGAGAGGCGGAAGATGGTCCGGCCGGGCCGGCTGTCGCATTCGATCAGCCCGCCCTGGTCGGCGACCAGCTTGGCCACCAGGGCGAGGCCGAGCCCCTGCCCGCCCCGCTTGGTGGTCACGAAGGGCTCGAACAGGGTGGCGCGGACCGGCTCCGGGATCCCCGGCCCGTTGTCGCGGACGATGACCTGCAGCGGCACATGTACCCGCTCGTTGCTGCCGGGCACGGCGATGCGGACGCCATGGTGATAGGCGGTGGCGAGGACGATCTCGCCGCCAAGCGGATCAACGGCTTCCGCGGCATTCTTCACCAGGTTCAGCAGCAGCTGCACCAGCAGGTCCCGGTTGCCCCAGACCAGCGGCAGGGAGGGATCGTATTCCTCCACGATGCGGAGATGCGCGGCGAAGCCGGTCTGGGCGACGCGGCGGACATGGTCCAGCACCTGATGGATATTGACCGGGGCCAGCTCGACCGGGCGGTCGGAGAACATGTCCAGCCGCTCGACCAGGTTGCGGATGCGGTCGGCCTCGTCCTGGATCAGCACGCAGAGCTCGCGGTCGGGCTCGCTGGCATTCTGCTCCAGCAGCTGGGCGGCGCCGCGGATGCCGGACAGCGGGTTCTTGACCTCATGCGCCAGCATCTCCGCCATGGCGGAGGCGCCGCGCGCCGCGCCGAGGAAGTTGAGCTGGCGGTTCATCATCTGCGCGGTGGAGCCGTCCTGCAGCGTCAGCACCACGGCGCCCGGCATCTCCGGCAGTGGCGCGCCGTGGGCGGCGACGCCGCGGCGGTTCAGCCGCGGGCTGTCCAGCACCAGGTCATGGTCGGAGACCGGCGCCTCATGCTGGCGGACCTGGGCCAGCAGGGCAAACAGCCGGCTGTCCGGCGGCAGCAGGTCGCCGAGCCGCATCGCCGCCAGGGTGGCGAAGGACAGGTGGAAGAAGAGCTCCGCCGCCTGGTTGGCGTAGCGGAAGCGGTCCTCGGCATCCAGCACGACGGCCGGCATCGGCAGGGCGGCCAGGATGGCGGCGCAATCCGGCAGCGGCGCCGGCAGTGCCGGGGCGATGGGCAGCCGCGGCTGGCGCGTGCGGGTGGCGAAGGCGCCGCTCATGCCGCGATCTTTTCGCCCGCATGGCCGAGGGCATGGAAGCGGGCGCGGGCGGCCTCCAGCCCCAGGTCCAGCAGCGGGCGGTAGAAGCCCTCGATCCGGGCGGCGACCTCGGCCGCGGTATCCACCTGGTTGATGCCGGAGCGGAACTCGGCGGAACCCGGCAGGCCCTTGGAATACCAGGCGATATGCTTCCGCGCGAGGCGGACGCCGGTGATGGTCCCGTGGTGCGACAGCATGTCGGCGTAGTGCTCCAGCAGGGTCGCCAGCTGTTCCGCAAGGCTTGGCTCGGCCGGCTCCTGGCCGGTCGCCAGGTAGTCCGCGACCTGGCGGGGGAACCAGGGGCGGCCGTAGCAGCCGCGGCCGATCATCACCCCATCGGCGCCCGAAAGGCGCAGCGCCTCCGCCGCATGCTGCGGGCTGAGGATGTCGCCGTTGACCAGGACGGGGATGCGGACCGCATCCTTGACCAGCCGGACGAAGCCCCAGTCGGCGGTGCCGGTATAGAGCATCTGCCGGGTGCGGCCGTGGATGGTCACCAGCCGGATCCCGCAGTCCTCGGCGATGCGGGCCAGCTTCGGCGCATTGAGCGAGCTGTGGTCCCAGCCCATCCGCATCTTCAGGGTGACCGGGACCGATACCGCCTTGACCACCGCCTCGAGGATGGCGGCGGCGCGGAGCTCGTCCCGCATCAGGGCGCTGCCGGCGGACTGGCCGACCGCCACCTTCTTCACCGGGCAGCCGAAGTTGATGTCGATGATGGCGGCGCCACGGTCGGCGGCGAGGCGGGCGGCCTCAGCCATGACGGCCGGCTCGCAGCCGGCGAGCTGCACCGCGGAGGGGGCGCCGAAGCCATCGACCTCGGCCATCTTGAGGGTCTGGCGATTCTCCCGGACCATGGCCTGGGAGGCGATCATCTCGCTGACCACCATGCCGGTGCCGAGGCGCCGGGCGAGGCGGCGGAAGGGCAGGTCGGTCACGCCGGACATCGGCGCGAGATAGACCGGCACCGCGATCGGGACGTCGCCGACCATGATCGGCGGCAAACCGCTCGCTTCAACGGCAATTGTGGCCGCGGGGGCCTGAGGGGCGGGCATGTCGATGCTCATGATTTGGGCAAAATAGGGGAAGTCGGCGCTTTCGGCAACGCGCCTCCGGCAGAAAGGCGAGAGACGTCCCAATTTGGTGCATCGCGGCGTCCAGCCGGGGGCGGGGATTCCGCAGGGAGGCCATCTGGGCTAGCCTGCCGGGGATGAGCATCGCCGCACTCCTGATGGCCGCCGGCAGCGGCACGCGCTTCGGCGCCGCCCTGCCGAAGCAATACCTGCCCCTGCTGGGCCGCCCCGTCATCCGCCACGCGGCGGAGGCGCTGCTGGCCGAGGGCGGGGTGACCCTGCTGCTGCCGGTCTGCGCCGCCGGCGAGGAGGCGCGGGTCGCCGGGCTGCTGGAGGGCCTCCCCGGGGTGCTGCCGCCCATCGCCGGCGGCGCCACCCGCCAGGCCAGCGTCCGCGCCGGGCTGGAGGCCCTGGCGGCGCATGCGGCACCGCCCGCGGTGGTGCTGGTGCATGACGCGGCACGGCCGGTGGTGCCGGCCGGGACCATCCCGGCGCTGCTGGCGGCGCTGGACGAGGCCGAGGGCGCGATTCCCGCCCAGCCCGTGGCCGATACGCTGAAGCGCGCGAGCGAGGGCAGGATCGAGGCGACGGTGGCGCGGGCCGGGCTGTTTCGGGCGCAGACGCCACAGGCCTTCCGCTTCCCGGTGCTGCTGGCGGCGCATCGGGCGGCGGCGGCGGAGGCGACCGACGATGCGCAACTGCTGGAACTCTCCGGGTCGGCGGTGCGGCTGGTCCCAGGATCGGAGACGAATGTGAAGATCACCTTTCCCGAGGATCTGGACAGGGTGGCCGCCCAGATGGGCCAGCGGATGCTGCTGCCGCGGATCGGCACCGGCTTCGACGTCCACCGGACCGAGGTCGGGCGGCCGATGGTGCTCTGCGGCATCGTGGTGCCCTGCGAATTCGGGCTGGAGGGGCATTCGGATGCGGATGTCGGCATCCATGCCCTGTGCGACGCGATCTACGGCGCCCTGGCGGAGGGCGACATCGGCCGCTGGTTCCCGCCCAGCGAGATGCAGTGGAAGGGCGCCGACAGCGCGCAATTCCTGACCCATGCGGCGTCCCGGGTGGCGGCGCGGGGCGGGGTCATCGCCAATGTCGACGTGACCATCCTCTGCGAGCGGCCGAAGATCGGGCCGCACCGGGAGGCGATGCAGCTACGGCTGGCTGAGCTGCTGGGCGTCGAGCCGGGCAAGGTAGGCGTGAAGGCGACGACGACAGAACGGCTGGGCTTCACCGGCCGGGGCGAAGGGATTGCGGCCCAGGCGGCGGCGATGGTGCTGCTGCCGGGCTGAAATCGGGCGGATAAACTCTGCTAAATTGCGCTAAATCCGGCTCAATTCGCTAAAATTCCGCTCAATTCCGTAAAATTCGCCTCAAATTTTATGAGTTTCGACCTCAGGAACGCCCCGTAAGCCATTGTTCCTGCAGCATTGCTGCCAGGGGCATCCGGTCGCCAGGGGGGCTTCCTGGCCGACCCGGCCCGCCAAGGGCGAGAAAGCCCCCTTGGCAAGGTCGGATCAAATCACGAACGATTGCGAAACGCAACGTCTCAGCGATTGGCCGCCTTGTGCGTGCCGACATTCTCGTTCCATTCCACCGGCATCCCGTCCCAGCTCGCCAGCGGCTTGCCCGGCCATTTGCGGCGGAGGTAGACGACGAAGCCATCGGCGGTCGCCTCGACATAGCCGGACTTGCCATCGGTCAGGCGGAGGTGCTCGGCCAGGGCGGCGGCCTGGTCCTGCATGTAGCTGTCGGTCATCGGGACTCCCTCGGCGGCATGGCGATTGCTGGATCATGCCATGAAACGTCGCACCCTGCTTGCTGTTGCCACCGGCCTTCCCGCGGCTGCCCTCGCCCAAGGGGGCACTGCCTGGCCCGACCGCCCGGTCCGCATCGTCATCCCCTTCCCCGCCGGCGGGCCGACCGATGTCGCGGTGCGGCTGCTGGCGGAGGCGCTGAGCCGGCAGCTCCCGCAGCGGGTGGTGGTGGAGAACCGGCCCGGCGCCGGCTCCATCCTCGGGACCGAGGCGGTGGCGCGGGGGCCGAGGGACGGCTCCGTCTTCCTGACCGCGACGGTCGCCCATGCGGTCAATCCGGCGCTGTACCGGACGCTCTCCTTCGACCCGGTGGCGGATTTTCGCGGCGTCGGGCTGATCGGCACGGTGCCGCTGCTGCTGGTGGTGCCGGCGGCGAGCCCGGCACAGGACCTCGCCGGGCTGCTGGCGATGCTGCGGGAGCGGCCGGGCGGCCACGACTACGGCAGCGCCGGCAACGGCTCGGCCCAGCACCTGGGCGCGGAGCTGCTGCAGGCGATGGCCGGGGTGCAGGTGAACCACATCCCCTATCGCGGCAATCCGACGGCGCTGACCGACCTGGCGGCGGGGCGGCTGACCTTCGTGGTCGAGAGCATGGCGACCACCCTGCCGCAGGTCCGCGGCGGCACGCTGCGCGCCCTGGCGGTGACGGCGCCGGAGCGGGTCCCGCTGGCGCCCGAGATCCCGACGGTGGCGGAGACGATCCCCGGCTATGCCGCCTGGACCTGGAACGCCATCCTCGCCCCCAGCGGGACACCGCCAGCGGCCATCGCCGGGATGCATGCGGCGATGGCCGCGGTGCTGGCCGAGCCGGCGCTGCAGGCCCGGCTGGAGGAGCTGGGGCTGGCGCTGCGGCCGGGGATCACCCCCGCCGGGGTGGATGAGTTCATCGCCGCCGAGGCGGTGAAGTGGCAGGGGCTGATGCGGGCGGCGGGGGTCCGGGCCGACTGATCAATCGGCCTGCTGCGGCGCGACCGTCTGGCGCTGGGCCGCAGTCTCGGCCGCCTCGGCGAGGCCGGTGACGGTGGCGGCGACGGCGGCCTCGGTCGCGGCGTCATCCTGCTGCGCGGCATCGGCGCCGAGCGGGGCGGTGAATTCCACGCAGGCGACGACCTGGGCCAGGTTCACCGTGGCCTCGACCGCGCCGGGCACCGGGGCGCCGAGGTAGTGCTTGGATTGCCAGGCGGTATCGGCCCGGGCGGGGACGCCGGCGTGGTCGAGCTGGACATCGAGCAGGATGGTGCCGTCCGAGCCGAGGTGGGCGGCGCGCAGCGCGGCGACGCGGAGCACGTCCCCGGTGGTCAGCAGCAGGCCGAAGGCGCCCTGCCGGGCGCCGAGCATGCGGCGGGCGAACCAGGCCGGCAGCAGATGGGTCTCGGTCGCGGGGTCGGCCACATGGGTCCAGGTGGGCATCGGGGTCAGGCGTCCTCGGGCTCGGGTTCGGTCGGCAAGGGCGATGGGGTGGCGGGCGGTTCGCCGGGCAGCGGCAGCGGCGGCTCGAGCGGGCGTTCCGGCGGCGGGTCGGCGTCTGGCGTCATGGCGGGCATGCGGCCTCCGGTCCTGGTTTCCGGGCACAACGCCGGGGCGGGCGATCTGTTCGCCGGGGGCTTTTGCCGGCCTCGGGCGTTCGACGCGGGCGAGTTCCAGGAGATAAGTCATGGCGGAGCTGACCGAGGCGATGCGCGCGGCGCTGGCGGCACTCGCCGCCCGGCATGGGGTGAGCCCGGAGGCGGCGCAGGCGCTGCTGCGGGCGGTGGCGGAGGGCGGCGGCCGGATGGCGCAGTTCAGCCATCCGGAGCTGGGCGGGCCGGGGCAGTGGATGGCCGGCGGGCTGACCATGGTCGGCGACATGTTCAACCCGGCGCTGCGGGCGCGGGTGGAGGCGCTGGCCCAGGCGGCGGCGGCGCTGCTGCGCGAGGCCGTCGCACCTCAGGATGGCGCCGGGCCGGAGGCGCCGTCCGAACCGGGAATGCCCGGGCCGGAGTTGGCCGGGCGGGACGTGGCGGGGCAAGACCTGGCCACGCCGGCACCCGGCCCTTTGCCGGTTGCCGATCCGCTCGGCCTGATCGAGCGGCTGGCGGTGCTGCATCGCCAGGGGGTGCTGACCGCGGAGGAATTCGTGGCGAAGAAGACGGAACTGCTGGGCCGCCTCTAGACCATGCCCGGCGCCGGCAGACGCAGCCGGCATGGTCCGACTTTTCGTGTTCTCGCGTGATTTACGTCTGTCGGTGATTGCACCTCAGACGATCACGCTCCAGGCCGGCGGCCCGTCGCCGGCCCTCAGCTCACCCGTTCGAGCACGCTGACGTAGTTGGCGACCGCGGCGCCGCCCATGTTGAAGACCCCGCCGAGGTCGGCCTTGGGCAGCTGCAGCGCGCCGGCGGTGCCGGTGAGCTGCATCGCCGTCAGCACATGCATCGAGACGCCGGTCGCGCCGATCGGGTGGCCCTTGGCCTTCAGCCCGCCGGAGCGGTTGACCGGCAGGCGGCCGTCGGCTGCGGTCCAGCCCTCCAGCACCGCCCGCGCCCCCTGCCCTTCCGGCGTCAGGCCCATCGCCTCGTATTCGATCAGCTCGGCGATGGTGAAGCAGTCATGCGTTTCGACGAAGGAAAGGTCGGTGACATTGCCGAGGCCGGCCTGCGACAGGGCGCGGGACCAGGCCTCGCGCGGGCCCTCGAAGCGGGTGATGTCGCGGCTGGCGATGGGCAGGAAGTCGTTCACCTGCACCGCGGCGCGGAAGCGGACGGCCTTGGCCATGGCCTTGGCCGTCTCGGCATCGGTGACGATCATGGCGGCGGCGCCGTCCGAGACCAGGGAGCAGTCGGTGCGCTTCAGCGGCGGGGCGACGAAGGGGTTCTTCTCGCTCTCGGCCCGGCAGAAGGCGAAGCCGAGGTCCTTGCGCATCTGCGCCCAGGGGTTGTCGACGCCGTTCTTGTGATTCTTCGCGGCGATGGCGGCCAGCGCATCGGACTGGTCGCCGTGGCGCTGGAAATAGGCCTCGGCGATGCGGCCGAAGACGCCGGCGAAGCCGCCGCGGATATCCTGCTCG
Organism: Belnapia sp. AC561; assembly: GCF_979252845.1. NCBI lineage: Bacteria > Pseudomonadati > Pseudomonadota > Alphaproteobacteria > Acetobacterales > Roseomonadaceae > Belnapia > Belnapia sp. AC561. The sequence goes on along the minus strand of NZ_CEEDBP010000019.1, from coordinate 72,422 downwards.
GTCTTGCGGTAGCTGGCGTTGAGCAGGATCTCGCCGACCTGCGGGCCGGGCGTCGCGGTCATCTTCTCGGCGCCCAGCACCAGGGCGAAGCGGCCGCGCTTGGCGGCGAGGAAGTCGAGCGCGCCGTGGATGGCGGCCGAGCCGGTGGCGCAGGCATTCTCGTAGCGGGTGATGGGCTTGAAGCGCAGCTCCGGGATGGACTGCAGCACGAGGGAGGCGGGGAAGCCCTGGTTGGTGAAGCCCTCGCCGAAGACGCCGAGGAAGCCGGCATCGACATCAGCGGGGGTGATGCCGGCATCCTCGATGGCGGCGCGGCCGACGCGGGCCAGCAGGCTCTCGATATCCGGGTCCTCGAGCTTGCCGAAGGGGGTATGGGCCCAGCCCACGATGCAGGCGTCGAGCATTTCGGCCATGACGGTTCTCCTCGGGTTTCGGGGGAGGATAGGCGCCCCCGCCCGGCCCGGCTAGCGTGGCGCAAAGGACGGAGGGAATGCGATGAGCTGGCAGGCCGAGCTGGACGAGTTGGCGGCGCGCGAGACGATGGCCCGGGCCATGGGCGGGCCGGAGAAGGTGAAGCGCCAGCACGACGGCGGCCGGCTGACGGTCCGTGAGCGGATCGATGGCCTGCTGGACGACGGCAGCTTCCACGAGGTCGGCGCCATCGCCGGCAAGGCCGCCTATGGGCCGGATGGCAGGCTGGCGGAGTTCACCCCCTCCAACTGCGTCATGGGGCGGGGGCTGGTCGATGGCCGGCCGGTGGTGGTGGTCGGCGACGACTTCACGGTGCGGGGCGGCAGCGCCGATGCGACCATCCGCGACAAGCCGATCATGGCGGAACGCATGGCCGGGGAGCTGCGGCTGCCGATCATCCGGGTGATCGAGGGCTCGGGCGGCGGCGGCTCGGTCAAGACCATCGAGACGACGGGGCGGGCGAACCTGCCGGGCGGCGTCGGCGGGACCTGGCTGTACCACCACACCGGCGACAACCTGTCGCGCGTGCCGGTGGTGGGGCTGGGGCTGGGCTCGGTCGCCGGGCTGGGGGCGGCGCGGCTGGCGGCGACGCATTACTCGGTGATGACGAAGGAGACCTCGGCGATGTTCGTCGCCGGGCCGCCGGTGGTGAATGCGCTGGGGTCGAAGAAATACACCAAGCAGGAATTGGGCGGCTGGGAGATCCAGTGCCGGGCCGGCGCGGTGGACCATGCGGTGGACAGCGAGGAGGAGGCCTTCGCGGCGGCGCGGCGCTTCCTCTCCTACCTGCCGAGCTCGGTCTTCGAGGCGGCGGAGCGCGGGCCCTGCGCGGATGACCCGGCGCGGGTCGAGGAGAGCTGGCTGTCGGCCATCCCGCGCGACATCCGCAAGCCCTACAAGGCGCGGCCGCTGCTGGAGAGCATCTTTGATGCCGGCAGCGTCTTCGAGATGGGGCGGCTCTACGGGCGGTCCGTCATCACCGCCTTCGCCCGCCTCAATGGCCTGCCCGTCGCGGTGATCGCCGGCGACCCGATGCACTACGCGGGGTCCTGGACCGCCGATGCCTGCGCGAAGATCATCCGCTTCGTCGACCTCGCCGATACCTTCCACCTGCCGGTGGTCCATATGATGGACTGCCCCGGCTTCATGATCGGCCTCGAGGCGGAGCAGCGGGCGACCATCCGCTGGGGCGTGCGGGCGATGGCGGCGATCAACCAGTCCTCCATGCCGTGGTGCACCGTCATCCTGCGCAACGCCTTCGGCGTGGCGGGGGCGATCCACCAGCCGGCGGGGCGCTACTCGATCCGCTATGCCTGGCCCTCGGCGCGCTGGGGGTCGCTGCCGCTGGAGGGCGGGATCGAGGCGGCGTACCGCGCCGACATCGACGCGGCGGAGGACCGGGGGGCGAAGCTGGCGGAGATCGAGACGCGGCTGCAGCTGCTGCGCAGCCCGCTGCGGACGGCCGAGGCCTTCTGGGCGGAGGAGGTGATCGACCCGCGGCAGACCCGGCGGCTGCTGGTCGAGTTCGCCGGCTATGCGGAGAAGCTGCGCGGGGCCGGGCAGACGGCGCGGGGGATCCGGCCCTGACGCCGGGTGGGGCGCCGGGGGCGTGGCGGCGCTGGGTCGGGCTCGGCGTGCTGGTGCTGCTGCTGGGGCTGGCGATGCGGGCGGCCTGGGTGGGCTGGGTCTCGGTGGGGGATACCGAGGTCAGCGGCCATGGCTTCCTGGCGCTGGCGCTCGGCATCTTCTTCAGCCTGGCGGTGGCGGGCGGGCTGGTGGCGCTGCTGCTCTACAGCCGCCGCAACGGCTACGACCAATAGGGCTGGCGTGCAGCGGGAGAAGCGGGGGGGAGCCTTCTCCCCCCGCCCATCCCGGTCAAAGCTCGGCGCGCACCAGCCGCGCCGCCGCGACGAGGTTCTCGAGCGCCGGCCTGACCTCCGCCCAGCCGCGGGTCTTCAGCCCGCAGTCGGGGTTCAGCCAGACCCGCTCCGGTGGCAGGTTGCGCAGCGCGAGGCGCAGCAGCCCGGCCATCTCGCCGGCATCCGGCACGCGCGGGCTGTGGATGTCCCAGACGCCGGGGCCGATGCCGCTGGGCCAGTCGAACTGCTCGAAGGCCGTGAGCAATTCCATCCGGCTGCGGGCGGTCTCGATCGAGATGACGTCGGCATCCATCGCGGCGATGGCCTCGATGATGTCGCCGAACTCGCTGTAGCACATGTGGGTATGGATCTGCGTCTCGTCGCGCACGCCGGCGGCCGAGAGGCGGAAGCAGGCGACCGCCCAGCGGAGGTAGTCGGCGCGGTCGGAGGCGCGCAGCGGCAGGCCCTCGCGGAAGGCCGGCTCGTCGATCTGCACGATGGGGATGCCGGCGGATTCGAGGTCCAGCACCTCCTCGCGGATGGCGAGCGCGATCTGGCGGCAGACCGCCTCGCGCGGGATGTCGTCGCGGACGAAGGACCATTGCAGCATGGTGACCGGGCCGGTGAGCATGCCCTTCATCGGCCGGTTGGTCAGCGACTGGGCATAGGCGCTCCAGCGGATGGTCATCGGCTCCGGGCGCGTCACGTCGCGCCAGATGATCGGCGGGGCGACGCAGCGGCTGCCGTAGCTCTGCACCCAGCCGTGCCTGGTGAAGGCGTAGCCGGCGAGGCGCTCGCCGAAATACTTCACCATGTCGTTGCGCTCGAACTCGCCATGCACCGGCACGTCGATGCCGATGCTGTCCTGCCAGCGGACGCTTTCCGCGATCAGGTCGCGCATGGCGGCCTCGTACCCGGCCTCGTCCAGGGTGCCGCGGGCGAGGCCGGCGCGGGCGGCGCGGACCTCCGCTGTCTGGGGGAAGGAGCCGATGGTGGTGGTCGGCAGCGGCGGCAGGTTGAGGCGGGCCTGCTGCGCCGCGGCGCGGGCGGGGTAGGCGCTGGCGCGGTGCTCGGCGGCGGGGCCGAGGTCGATCGGCGCGGCTGGGGGTTCGGCGCGGCGCTCGGCGGCGATGCGGTCGCTGGCGGTCAACGCCTCGGCGACGGCGGCCTCGCCCTCATCCATGGCGCGGGCGAGCGTCGCGACCTCGGCCAGCTTCTCCTCGGCGAAGGCGAGGCGGCGGCGCAGCGCCGGGTCGAGCGCGGTCTCCTCGCGCAGGCTGTGGGGGACGTGCAGCAGCGAGCAGGAGGGGGCGACCATCAGGCGGCGGGCGCCGCCGGGGCGGAGCGCGGCCTGGGCCAGCAGGCCGAGGGCGGCGCGGAGGTCGGTGCGCCAGACGTTGCGGCCATCGACCACGCCGAGCGAGAGCCATTGCTCCGGCCGGGCGAGGCCGAGTGCGGCCTCGAGCTGGCCGGGATCGCGGACCAGGTCGAGGTGGACGCCGTTGACCGGCAGGCCGAAGGCCAGCGCCATGTTGTCGCGCAGGCCGCCGAAATAGGTGGCGAGCAGCAGGTCGAGGCCGGGGGCGGCCTCGGCGAGCGCCGCGAAGGCGGTGCGGTAGGCTTCGGCGGCGCCGGGCGGCAGGTCGGTCACCAGGCAGGGCTCGTCGATCTGCACCCAGGCGGCGCCGGCCTCGGCCATGCCGCGCAGCGCCTCGGCATAGGCGGGGAGGATGGCGGGCAGCAGGTCGAGGGCGGCGCTGCCGTCGGTGGTCTTCGACAGCAGCAGGAAGGAGACCGGGCCGAGCAGCACGGGGCGGGTGCGGCAGCCGGATTCCAGGCCCTCACGCACGGCATCGGCCCAGGGATTGGCGGTCAGGGCGAAGCGCTGGCCGGCGGCGAGCTCGGGGACGAGGTAGTGGTAGTTGGTGTCGAACCACTTGGTCATCTCGAGCGCGCTGGACGCGTGGTGGCCGCAGCAGGACTCGGTTCTGCCGCCGCGGGCCAGGGAGAAGTAGGTCTCCAGCGAGACCGGCCCCTCCCCCTTCCAGCCATGGCCGGGGGGGATGGCGCCGAGGGCGCAGGCGGTCTCCAGCACGTGGTCATACAGGGCGAAGTCGCCGCCCGGGATATGGCCGATGCCGGCGCCCTGCTGCAGCCGGCGGGAGGCGGCGCGGAGGCCGGCGGCGGTGGCGCGCAGCTCGGCCTCCGGGGTCTTGCCGGCCCAGAAGGATTCGAGCGCGGCCTTCAGCTCGCGGCGTGGGCCGATGCGGGGATAGCCGAGGTTGGCGGCGATGGTCATGGCTGTCGCGTGCTCCGCCCCCGGTGCACCCAGCCCGGCGGAAAAGGTTGCGGCCCCCGGTTCGGGGTGGCCGGCGATGGCAGGTCTCCTGGCTTGCGGGTCGTCGCTGCCGGCCTGGCCTTCCCACATGGCGGACCATGCAGTGGCGTGTCCCCGAAGCGTGGGGAGGCCGGCGGCTCACCGCCTACAGTTGCTGGGGCAGCCGCCGACGAGATCGGCGTTCCCTTTTCACCCGCTCGCGCGGGACCATCGCGATATAAACATATCCTTATGGATTTTGCGGCGCAAGGGGTCGCGGCATGCGGCTTGACGCGGCGGCAGCGGCCGGCCATCTCGGAGGCGGTTCATGCTCGCCCGCCTCCTCCGGCTCCGCTGCTGCCGCATCCTCGCCCTTCTGGCCGCCTTGCTGGTGGCTGGGGTGCTGCCGCATGGGCATGCGGAAGCGGCCATGGCGGCGGGCTGTGAGCAGGCCATGGCGGACCAGGGCAACGTGCCGGCGCCGGACAAGGCGGCGCCGGCGCATTGCGGGCTCTGCCATGCGGTGCGGGCGATGCTGCCGCTGCCGGAAGGCGCCGGCGTGCCGGGCGTGATGCCGGGCGAGGCGCTGGCCCTGGCGATGGCGGCGGCGCCGGAGGGCCTGCCGGGCGGCGTGCCGGCGCGGCCACCGCGAGTCCCGACGATCCTCTAGCCGCGGCCTGTCGAAGGACGGGCGCGGTCGGTCGCGTCCCGCTCCCTGTCTGCAAGGCCCAGCATGTCCCCCCTTCCCGTCCCGCGCGCGGCTGCCTGCCTGCGTGCCCTTGTCTGCGTAGTCCTTCTCTCCCTGGCCGCGCCCGTCGCGGCGCATGAGGGGCATGACGAGGCGGGCGAGGCCGCCGCCCCGGCCCGGCCGCGCGTCGCGGTGCATTCCGAGCTCTATGAGATCGTCGCGGTGCGGGAGGCGCCGGACCGGCTGCGCCTCTGGCTCGACCGCTTCGAGGGCAATGCGCCGGTGACCGAGGCGCGGCTGGAGGTGGCGATCGGCGAGGAGACCGTCGCGGCCGAGGCGGAGCCGGATGGCACCTGGCGGCTGGTCTCGCCGCTGCTGGCACGGGCCGGGGTGCCGCTGGAGCTGGTCTTCGCCATCCTCGGCGGGCCGGAGGGCGATGACCTGCTGAGCGGCAGGCTGCCGGCGCTGCCCGCGCCCGACCCGCATGAAGGCCCCTTCGAGGACCCCTGGCACGCGGCGCGGGAATGGCTGGCGCATCGGCCCTGGCTGGTCGCCGGCGGCGGGATGCTGGCCGGGCTGGCCGCGGGGCTGGCCCTGGCGCGGCCGCGCCGGCGGCGGCGGGTGGCCGTCGCGGCCGCGCTGGCGCTGCTGCTGGCCCCGGCGGGGGCGCGGGCGGATGCGGGGCACGACCATGCGGAGGATGCGGCGCCGGCGGGCACCATGCTGGATGCGCCGGTCCGGCTGCCGGATGGGCGGGTCTTCCTGCCCAAGGTCAGCCAGCGGCTGCTGGAGCTCCGCACCCAGACCCTGCGCGAGGGCGCGGCCTCCCGCACCGTCACCCTGGTCGGCCGCATCGTCGCCGACCCGAATCGCGGCGGCGTCGCGCAGAGCCTGGCCGGCGGCCGCATCGCCCCGCCGGAGGGCGGGCTGCCGCGGCTCGGCCAGCCGGTTCGGCGCGGCCAGGTGCTGGCGGTGGTGGAGCCGGCCATCCCGGTCGCCGACCAGACCACCATCGCCGAGCGCTCGGGCGACCTGGCGCAGCAGATCGCGACCGCCGAGGCGCGGCTGGCCCGCGCGCGGAACCTGGCGGCCTCGGGCGCCGGGACGCGGGTGATGGTGGTGGATACCGAGATCGAGCTGGAGGGGCTGCGGCGGCGGCGGGTGCTGCTGGCGCAGAACCGGGTGGCGCCGGAGGAGATCCGGGCGCCGGCCGATGGCGTCATCGCCAGCGCCCGGGCGGTCGCCGGGCAGGTCGTCGCGGCGCAGGACGTGCTGTTCCAGATCGTCGATCCCGGCGGGCTCTGGGTGGAGGCGCTGGTCTTCGGCGGCGATGCGGCGATGGACCTGCGCGGGGCGAGCGCCTCGGTGCGCGGCGGGCCGCCGATGCGGCTGGAGCTGCAGGGCTTCGGCCGGGCGGTGCAGCAGGGCGCGACGCTGGCGCAGTTCCGGGTGGAGGCGCCGGCCCCGGGCCTGTCGCTGGGGCAGCCGGTGACGGTGGTGGCGCAGGTCTCGGAGCCGCTGGTCGGGCTGGTGCTGCCGCGGGCGGCGGTGGTGCGGGCGGCGAATGGCGAGCCGGTGGTCTGGCGGCATGTGGAGCCGGAAACCTTCGCCGCCGCGCCGGTGCGGGTGGAGCCGCTGGATGCGGCGCGGGTGCTGATCGCCGCGGGCCTTGCCGCCGGGGAACGGGTGGTGGTGCAGGGCGCCGGCCTCCTGAACCAGGTGCGCTGATGATGCGGCCGATTCACGCTTCCGGCGCTGCGCGCCGTCACCGATCGGAGCGCTGAGCCATGTTCGCGCTGTTGGTTTCCGCCAGCCTCCGCAGCCGGATGCTGGTGCTGATCGCCGCCGCCCTGCTGGTCGGCTATGGCGTGCTGGTGTTGCCGCGGGTGCCGGTGGATGTCTTCCCCGACCTCAACCGCCCGACCGTCACCCTGCTGACCGAGGCCGAGGGCCTGGCGCCGGAGGAGGTGGAGCGGCTGGTCAGCTTCCCGCTCGAGACGGCGATGAACGGGATGCCCGGCGTGATGCGGGTGCGCTCGGTCTCGGCCGTCTCGCTTTCCATCGTCACCGTCGAATTCGACTGGTCGGCGGAGCTGTATCGCGCCCGGCAGCTGGTCGCGGAGCGGCTGTCGGTGGTGCGGTCGGCGCTGCCGGCCAATGTCGCGCCGGTGATGGGGCCGGTCAGCTCCATCATGGGCGAGATCATGCTGGTCGCGGTCCGCGCCGAGGGGCTGAGCCCGATGCAGGCGCGGGAGGCGGTGGATTTCACCATCCGGCCGCGGCTGCTGGCCATCCCCGGCGTCGCGCAGGTCATCCCGATCGGCGGCGAGGTGCGGCAGTACCGGGTCTCCCCCGACCCGGCGGCGATGCTGGCGCTGGGGGTGAGCGCGGCGGAGGTGGAGGCGGCGGTCGCCCGCTTCGGCACCAATACCGGCGGCGGCTTCGTCGACCAGCGCGGGCGGGAATATCTGATCCGCAACCTCGGCCTGACCCGGCGGCTGGAGGATCTGGCGGATACGCCGGTGGCCCAGCGCCCGGGCGCGCCGACGCCGATCCTGCTGCGGCAGGTGGCGGCGGTGGAATTCGCGGCGCGGCCGAAGCGCGGCGATGCCGGCTACCAGGGCGGGCCGGCGGTGATCTTCGGCGTCCAGAAGCAGCCGGGGGCGGATACCATCGGGGTCACCCGGGCGGTGGAGGCGGCGCTGGCGGCGCTGCAGCCGGGCCTGCCGCCCGGGCTGGACGCGAGCCGGGTGCAGTTCCGCCAGGCGGATTTCATCGCCACCTCCATCGCCAACGTGGAGCGGGTGCTGCTGGAGGCGGCGGCCGTCGTCGCCGTGGTGCTGCTGCTGTTCCTGCTGGATGTCCGGGCGACGGCCGTCTCGCTCGTGGCCATCCCGGTCTCGGTGCTGGCGACGGTGGTGGTCTTCCACCTCGCCGGGCTGACGATCAACACCATGACCCTCGGCGGGCTGGCGATCGCCATCGGCGAGCTGGTGGATGACGCGGTGGTGGATGTGGAGAATATCCTCCGCCGGCTGCGGGAGAATGCGGCGCGGGCGATGCCCCGCCCGGTGCTGGCGGTGGTGGCGGCGGCGAGCCAGGAGGTGCGCTCCGGCATCGTCTATGCGACGGCGGTGGTGGTGCTGGTCTTCCTGCCGCTGTTCGCCCTGCCGGGGATCGAGGGACGGCTCTTCGCCCCGCTCGGCGTCGCTTACATCGTCGCCATCCTCGCCAGCCTGCTGGTCTCGGTGACGCTGACGCCGGTGCTGGCCTATTGGCTGCTGGGCCATCGGCCGGCGGCGGCGCATCGGCCCGACAGTTTCGTGCTGCGCTGGGCGAAGCGGCTGAACCGGGCGGCGCTGCTGCGGGCGCTGGCACGGCCGCGGCTGGTCTTCGGCGCGGTGGCGCTGCTGTTCCTCGGCGCGGCCTGGGGCGCGACCCTGCTGCCGCGCGCCTTCCTGCCGGCCTTCAACGAGGGGACGGTGCTGGTCGGCGTCAGCTTCCGCCCCGGCATATCCCTGGCCGAGAGCGCCCGGCTGGGCGCCGTCGCGGAGCGGCTGGTGGCCGGGGTGCCGGAGGTGGTCTCGGTCGGCCGCCGCACCGGCCGGGCCGAGCTGGACGAGCATGCCGAGGGCGTGCACGTGAGCGAGCTGGATGTGGCGCTGCGGCCCTCCGGCCGCGACCGGGCCGCGGTGCTGGCGGATCTTCGCGCCCGGCTGGCGCCGCTGCCGGCGGCGATCAACCTCGGCCAGCCGATCCAGCACCGGCTGGACCACATGCTCTCCGGCGTGCGGGCCGAGGTGGCGGTGAAGCTCTTCGGCCCGGACCTCGACAGCCTCGGCACCCTGGCGGAGGGGCTGCGGGCGCGGCTGGCGGGCATCGCCGGGCTGGTCGACCTGCAGGTCGAGCGGCAGGTGCGGATCCCGCAGCTCCGGGTGGTGCCGGATTATGCCGAGGCATCCTTGTACGGGCTGACGCCGGCGGCGCTGACGGCGGCGCTGGAGGGGCTCTCGAACGGCCGCATCGTCAGCCAGATCCTCGACGGGGTGCGGCGATTCGACGTGGTGGTGCGGCTGGCCGACAGCGACCGCACGACCGAGGGCCTGGGCGAGCTGCTGGTGGCGACGCCGCAGGGCCATGTGCCGCTGCGGCTGGTCGCCAGCATCGAGGAGGTGGACGGGCCGAACCAGGTGCTGCGGGAGGGCGGGCAGCGGCGCATCGTCCTTTCCGGCAACGGCGACGGGCGGCGCGACATGGCGGCGATCGCCGCCGAGCTGCGCGCCGTGATCGCCGGCTTCCCGCTGCCGGCCGGCTATGCGGCGGTGCTCGAGGGGAATTTCCGGGCGCAGGAGGAGGCGATGCGGACCATCGGGCTGCTGTCGCTGGTCTCGCTCGCGCTGGTCTTCGTGGTGCTGCGGCAGCGCTACCGGTCGGCGGCGCTGGCGCTGGTGGTGATGGGGAATATCCCCCTCGCGCTGATCGGCAGCGTGGCGGCGCTGTGGCTCGCCGGGCTGCCGCTGTCCGTCGCCTCCATGGTGGGGTTCATCACCCTGGCGGGGATCTCCGCCCGCAACGGCATCCTGAAGGTCAGCCACATGCTGAACCTGGCGCTGCACGAGGGGGTGCCCTGGGGCCGGCGGCTGCTGCTGCGGGGCAGCGGGGAGCGGGTGGCGCCGGTGCTGATGACGGCGCTCTCGGCCGGGCTGGCGCTGGTGCCGCTGCTGTTCGGCGCCGGCGAGCCGGGGCGGGAGATCCTGCACCCCGTCGCGGTGACGATCTTCGGCGGGCTGGTCAGCGCGACGCTGCTGGATGCGGTGCTGACGCCGCTGCTGTTCCGCCGCATCGGGCGCGCCGCGCTCGGGCGGCTGCGGGCCGAGGGGGATGCGGTGCCCCCGGGCCGACTGGTCGAATCCTTCTGAGAACAGGGAGAATGCGCATGATCGATCGCCGGATGCTGCTGGGGGCGCTGGTCCTGGCCCCTTCCCTCGCCGCGGCCCAGCGGGCGCCGGGGCCGAATGGCGGCATCGTCGTGGTGGCGGATGGCCACCCGATCGAGCTGCGGGTCGCGGGGCTGGAGGTGACCGTCTTCCTCAATGGCGAGGATGGCCGGCCCTCCTCCAGCCGGGGGGCCTCCGGCCGGGTGGTGGTGCAGTCGGGCGGGCAGACGGCGACGGTGCCGCTGGCGCCGGCGGAGCCGAACCGGCTGGTCGGGCGGCTCGCCGGGCCGGTGGCGGCGGCGCGGCTGGTCTTCACCGGCGCCATGGCGGATGGGCACCGGGTGCAGGCGCGATTCGTGCTGGACTAGCGCGGGCCGCCGGCTAGCCGCCGCGCGCCTGGCGCCAGGCCGGGGTGTCCCGCATCAGGCTGAGTTCGACGAGCTGCGCCGGGCCCTCATAGGCCCGGCTGCGCGGGCCATGCAGGCTGAAGGCCGGGTCCCGCTTCAGGGCCGCGAGGTAGCGCCGGTACTCGGCCGAGCCGTCGAAATGCGCGTCCCGCGCCACGGCATCCATGACCCGGGCATGGAAATCCTGCAGGAACTTGAAGTGCAGCAGCACCCCGCTGGGCTGTTCCTCCGCGATGGCCACCGGGCTCAGGGCATGGGCGGAAACGAAGCCCACCCCCTCCCGCCAGCGGACCAGCGGCACCTTGGTCATGTTGGGGGACCGCTTGGGCGCCAGGGCGCGGTACCAGGGGGCCTCCCGCAGGGCGGGCAGGCGCCAGCCGAGGTTGTAGAGCTTCTGCTGCAGCAGCCGCAGCGGCCGGGAGGGATCGGCCTCGGGGAAGAACAGCCGTTCCCGCACCCCGCCGTATTCGGCGACATAGGGGAAGTCGGCCGCCGCTTCCTGCCGCAGCCGGGGCAGCTCGAACCAGCCCGCCGCCTCGGCCAGCGGCTGGCCGGGGCGGTAGCCGGCCTCGGCGAGGGGCTGGCGGGGGAAAAGGTCGAGCATGACGACGCGCAGGGCCTCGGAGCCGAGCCGCTCCAGATGGGCGCAGAGCGCCGGCAGGGCGCCATCGGCCTCGGCGCCGGGGAAGACCAGCACCTCGTCCGCGTCGAACATCAGCGCCCAGTGGCCGCGGGCCCAGCGGTCGAGCACGGCATTGATCCAGTGGATGCCGAAGACCGAGCCGGCATAGCTTTCGGGCGCCTCGACGACATGGACCCGGTCGAAGCCGGCGGCGATGGCGCGGGTCTCGTCGGTCGAGAGGTTGTCGATCAGGATGATCGGGCCGATGCCGATGCGCCGCGCCTCGCCGAGGGCGGCGCCCAGGCGCAGGGCCTCGTTGCGGGCGACGATGACGCCCACCACCTCGCCCGGGGCCGGCTGCGGCGGGTCGCCCACCACGCGCAGGCTGTAGGGCAGCGCCGCTCCCATCTCCACCGTCAAACCGCCACTCCTTGATATTCGGGGGGGGAATGGCACATCCAGCCACGCCCTCCCATGCGCGGGGGGGTGATCACGCCATGATGTGAATGGGCGGCCGCTGCCGGTGGGGCTAAGGGGGCGTCCGATGCCGGGTGCCCGAAGGCCCCGGGCGGCCCTCCCGGCTGCGACCTGATACTCCGCTTCACGATGGCCCGATCCATGATACCCCGACCTGGGCCGCGATGACACCTCGGCGAGGACCGCCGCCACACCCCGCCGTGACACCCCGGCGCGGAACCACTGGTTCATAACGGGGCCCATCCCCCGCAACCAAAAGGCACCATAGCTTGCGCATCCGCCTGCCTGGACCCCATGCCCCCGCCTGGGTGCTGGCCGAAAGCATCGCTGCGGCGATCTTCTCCTTCGCCTCGATGATGGTCATCGGCCGGGTCATCGGCCCGCATGCGACCGGTGTCGGCACCATCGCCATCGCCAGCTTCCTGTTGCTGGAGGTCTTCGGCGCCACCCTCTTCCCCGATGCGCTGGTGCAGTACCGCAAGCTGGACGAGCGGCATGCGAGCAGCGCCGCCACCGCCTCCGTCCTGCTCGGCCTGGTGCTGGGGCTGGCGATGGCGGCGGCCAGCCCCTTCATCGCGGCCAGGACCGGGAGCCCGGAGGTGGTCTGGCTGATCCTCGCGCTCGCGCCGATGATGCCGCTGACGGCCTTTTCCGGCACCGCCTCGGGCCTGCTGCTGCGCGACCAGCGCTACCGGCTGATGTCGATGCGGCTGCTGGTCGGCCAGCCGATCGCCCTGGCGGCGGGGCTCGGCATGGCCGCCGCCGGCTACGGGCCCTGGGCGATGGTGGTGAACCAGTGCGTCGCCACGGTGATCACCTTCCTGCTGCTGCTGCGCGGCGGCAACCTGAAGCTGCGGCCGCGCTGGGACATGGCGGCGCTGCGCGACCTCTGGCCGGTGGCCGGGCCGCAGGTGGCCGGCGTCGCCGTCATGGTCGGGCGCTACCGGCTGTTCCTGCTGGCGCTGGGCTTCGTCGTCAGCCAGTCCGTCCTCGCCGTCTCCCACTTCGCCTTCCGGCTGCTGGATGCGGCGCTGGCCATCGTCTGGCAGACCGTCGGGCGGCTGGCGATGCCGCGGCTCTGCGCCCTGCAGCACGACCGGTCCGCCATGGCCGAGGCCTATGGCGAGCTGGCGCAGCTCCAGGCCCTGCTCGGCCTGCCGATCGCCGCCGGCCTGGCGCTGATCGCCCCCGACCTGGTGCATGGCCTGCTCGGGCCGGAATGGGCCGGGGCGGCGAGTGCCGCCCGGGTCGCCGGCTGCGCCGTGCTGGTGACCTTCCTCTACGGCGACCATGTCGCGCTGTTCGTCGCCATCGGCCGGGCGAAGTGGAATTTCTACGTGGCGCTCGGCACCCTGGTGCTGCCGATGGTGGCGCTGGTGGTGATCCAGCCGGAGACGCCGGAGGCGGTGGCGATGGTCTGGGGCGCGCAATGCCTGCTGTTTGCGCCGGTGCTGGCCTGGGTGGTGCTGCGCCAGCTCCGCCGGTCGCTGTTCTGGCTGGGCCGGAAGGTGGCCCCGGGGGTGCTCGCCACCGCGGCGATGGCGGTGGTGGTGGCGCTGATCGAGCAGGGGCTCGACCTGCCGCCGATCGCCCGGGTGCTGGCCTCGGTGGGGGCCGGTGGCCTCACCTATGTCGCGGTCGCCTGGCTGGCGCTGGGGGGCAAGCTGCCGCCGGCGCTGCTGCGGGCGGCGATGGTCCGGCCGAGCTAGGTTCCTGCCCGCCTGGGGCCTGCGCTTGATCAGGCCCGCGCTTGACTAGGCCTGCGCTTACCTAGGCCCGCAGCCGGCGGCGGAGCGCGCCGGCGGCGATGCGGGCCTGGCGGAAGGCGAGGCCGGGACTGCCCCAGACCACGTGCCGCAGGGCGGCGGCGGGCTCGCCCTCGGCCAGGGCCTGGACGAAGCCGTCGAGGTCCAGCAGGTGCTGGCGGCGGCGCAGCAGGGCCTGCAGCGGCTCGTCCGCCGCCGGCACCAGCGCCCGCATCCGGCGATTGGCGGCGGCCAGATGCCGCGCGCCGCGGCCATGGTTCGAGAGCGAGCCGGGGCGGATGCGGTAGACGTAGCCGGATTCGTCCAGCAGATGCAGCCGGGCGCCCTTGGCGAGGCAGGCGAACAGCAGCAGGAAATCCTCGCCGACGCGGATCTCCTCCGCGTAGCGCAGCCGGTGGCGCACCAGGAAGTCGCGGCGGAACAGCGGCTTGAGGAAGCCGAGCTTGCCCTCCGGCGGCTGGTCCGGCATGTCGCCCTGGACCAGCTCCAGGGGGTCGAGCGGGGCCTGCGGCAGCGCATCCGGCAGCAGCCGGCCGAGCGGCCGGCCGCTGGCGAAGTCGCGCCGTTCCGGGTTGTCCGCGACCAGCTCGGCGCCGAGTCGCTCGGCCCGGGAGATGAGGTGCCGCAGCCGGTCCGGGGCCATCAGGTCATCGGCATCGAGCGGGGCGATCCAGCGGCCACGGGCCAGGGCCAGCCCGGCATTGCGCGCCGCGCTGGGGCCGCCGGCGGTGGCGCGGCGAAGCGGACGGATGCGCCGGTCCCCCGCCGCGGCGGCGGTGATGACGTCCCAGGTCGCATCGCGGGAGCCGTCGTCCACGATGATGATTTCAATGTCATCGAGGGTCTGGGCGAGGCTACTACTGATGGCTTCTGGTAGAAAATCAGCTGTATTATGCGCGGGAATGATGACCGAAGCTGCGATAGGCATCGGGTAGTCCCTGAAGTCAGGGATGGGGTCCTGCCATGCGGCGTGATCGAATACAAATCACAGCCGCTTCGTCGGGCCCACCGTTACTATAAGCGCGATTTCTACTTGGTTGCGCCTGCGAATGACTTCCCGCGAGCGTCACCGGCATTGCCGCGACCGCACAAGCCATGGCATTGGTATATCACAACCTTTATCCGCGTGAGGCGATCACAGCCACGCCAGGACCGATTGGCAATAACGGATATCTGCTACTATTGGGGGTGCAGGGTAATTCCACCACATGGGCTAAAATTTTGGCAAGATATATCAGTCCATCGCAGAACAAACCGCGAGGCCGCCGAAATTCGACGTCATCCATGGAACCGGGGAAACCAAATCCCCTTGGTTACCATGCAGGAGGCGAGCTCATGCAACAACCGCAGGTACTGTCCTAGGCCATGAAAGTTTCAGCAGAAACCGCGGCGATGGCCGAGGCGCCCTCCCCTCCCAAGGGGCGGGCCGTCACTGTCTGCATCTGCACGCATGACCGAACCCATTACCTGCGAAGCTGTCTCGACAGTCTGCGGCGGCAGACCGTCGGGCCCCAGGGCTTCAGCATCGTCGTGGTCGATAGCTGCTCCGGCCCGGAGGCCTCGGCCGAGATCGCCCGGCTGGTCGCCACCATGCCGAATGCCACGATGGTGCGGGTCGATACCCTCGGCATCAGCCTGGCGCGGAATGCCGGGGCGCGGGCCGCGACGGGCGACTACGTCGCCTATATCGACGACGATGCCCAGGCGGCCGCGGACTGGGTCGAGCAGATCATGCAGGTGGTGGCCGATGCGCCGGCCCGGCCGGCGGTGCTCGGCGGCCGGGCCCTGCCGGTCTGGGAGGCGCCCCTCCCCGCCTGGTGGCCCGACAAGCTGATCGGCGTGCTGACCATCACCGAATGGGAAGGCCGCGGCGAGTACCGGACCAAGGAAGTGCCGGAAGGCATCGGCCCCTATGGCGCCAATTTCATCGTCGAGCGCGAGGCGCTGCTGGCGATGGGCGGCTTCATCGAGGACCTGGGACGGCGCGGCAACATGCTGCTCTCGGACGAGGACGTGCATCTCGCCTGGGCGCTCCAGGACAGCGGGCGCTCGACCCGGCACGATGCGCGGATCGTGGTGCACCACAGCATCCAGGCGCAGCGGCTGACGCCGAAATGGCTGCTGAACCGGCTGTACTGGCAGGGCGCCTCCACCGTCGCCACCCGGCGGCTGCTGGGGCACCAGGAGGAAGTCTGGCGCGAGCTGCCGCGGCGGCTGGCCGTCGCGCTGCTGTTCGCACCGGCGGCGCTCATCCCCGCCAGCAGCAGCCTCGCGCTGGGGCTGCGGTGGCGGCTGGCCTATGCGCTGGGCTATATCCGCATGGCGGTGTGGCAGCCGGCGGATATGCCGGCCCGCAGCTAGGGGCCCGCGCTACGGGAAGCCGGCGAGGAAGGCAGCTTCCTCCAACCCGATGGGCTGGCCGAGGGCGCGTTCCGGCACTTCCCAGATGACCACCCGGGGCGGGGTTTCCCGCCAGGCCGGGCTGGCGAAGAAGGCGCGGGCGCTGCCCGCGAAGCCGCTGCCGGCCTGGGCGAAATTCACCACCGTGCCGCGCAGGGCCTGCTGCAGGCGGCCGTGGAAATTCGCATTCAGGCTGTAGCTGCTGCCGATCAGGGCGATCTCGGGCGCCGGGGCCTCGTCCAGCAGGCCGCCGCCGGAGGCTGCCGCCTCGGGCGTGGTGGATTCGACCCGGAGGCGGTCCGCCGCGGGGCGCAAGGCGTCGGGCAGGCGATCGAGGCTCATCAGCCGCAGCAGGTCGCCGGGGCCCTCGCTCTCGGCCGGGGCCGCGCGGGTCCGGAAGGTCTCGGCGCGGGACAGCGGCAGGCTGGCGGTGGCCTCGGCCAGGGCGGCGGCGGCGATGGCGGCGCCGTGCTGGCTCCAATGGGTATCGGTGCGGAAATGCACGGGGCCAGCGGCCTTGCCGGCCTGGAGCGGCGTGAGCCAATCGACCGGGGCGAGCCCGGCCTGGCGCAGCAACGTGGTGGCCTCGGCATGGCGGCGGCCGGCCTGGGCGGAAGGGCGGGCGGCGCAGAGCCGTTCCGGGTTCACCCGCGCCTTGTCCGGGGTGATGGCGACGACGAGGGTGATGCCCCTCTCCCGCAGGGCGGCGGCGATGCGGCCGAGGGCGGCGGCACGCGCCGCCATCGCCGCCTGGGCGCCGGGCCAGGGGCGCAGCTCCTCGGTCAGGAAGAGCCAGCCGTCGCAGCCGACCGCGACCTGCGGGCCGCCGGAGCGGAAGAGGCCCCAGCGCAGCAGCCCGCCGGCGGCGCGCAGCCAAGGGTCGGCCGGCAGGGCATGCGCCATGACGTGGTTGATGGCGCCGGCGGTGCGGCCGGCGAGGAAGGCCTCCCAGGTCAGGGACTCGGCCAGGCGCTGGCGGGAGGCGGGATCGGCCAGCGCGGCGATGCCCTGCCCCGCCCCCCAGAGCAGCAGCGCGATGGCGGCGAGGGCCTGCAGCCGAGCGATGCGGATCGGCATGGCGGCGCGCTCAGAACTGGAAATACAGGAAGGGGACGGCGGCGCGGCTGTAGAGCAGCACGATGCCGAGGGCGAAGGCGGCGAGCGGGGCGACGGGCGCGAGCAGCCGGCCCGATGCCGCCAGGAGCGCGGGCCAGCGCAGCCGCGGCAGATAGATCGCCACCGCGGCGATGAGCAGGCATCCCCATTGGTCCGGCGTGACCTGCCAGGCGAGTTCGTCGGAGAGCGGCCCGCCGTTCAGGCCGAGCATGCCGCGATAGACCCGCCCGGCCTCGGCGAGATCGGCAGCGCGGAAGACGACCCAGCCGAGGATGACGGCGAGCATCAGCAGGGCATGGCCGGCGAGCCAGGGCAGCGGCCGCCCGCCGGCGGCGCGCCACGACCGATGCGCGGCGAGCAGGCCGCCATGCCAGGCGCCCCAGGCGACGAAGGTCCAGTTGGCGCCGTGCCAGAAGCCGCCGATGACCATGGTCAGCAGCAGGTTGATGGTGGTGCGGCGCGGGCCGCGGCGGTTGCCGCCGAGCGGGATGTAGAGATAGTCCCGCAGGAAGCGCGAAAGGGTCATGTGCCAGCGCTGCCAGAATTCCTGGATGCTGCCGGCGAGGTAGGGATTGTCGAAATTCTCCGGGAAGCGGAAGCCGCAGATCGCGGCGAGGCCGATGGCCATGGCGGAATAGCCGGCGAAGTCGAAGAAGAGCTGCAGGGTATAGGCGATGGCGCCGGTCCAGGCATCGGCCAGGCTCGGCGCCGGCAGGGTGAAGGCGGCATCGACCAGCGGCGCAAGCGTATCGGCGAGGCAGACCTTCATGGCGAAGCCGAGCATGAAGCGGCGGGCGCCGAGGCCGAATTGCGCCAGGGAATGGGCGCGGGATCGCAGCTCCCGCTCGATCTCGGCATAGCGGACGATGGGCCCGGCGATGAGCTGGGCGAAGATCGCCTTGTAGGCGGCATAGTCGACGAAGCGGCGGCTGACCGGGACGTCGCCGCGCCGGACATCGATGAGGTAGCTGACCGATTGCAGCACGTAGAACGACAGGCCGATGGGCAGCAGGATCCCGGCCCAGGGCATGGGGGCGAGGCCGGCGGCCAGCAGCAGCGCATTGAGGCTGGCGACGCCGAAATTGGCGTATTTGAAGTAGCCGAGCACGCCGAGGTTGCCGACGAGGCCGAGGACCAGCAGCCGCCGGCCGCGGGGCGTGCCCGGGCCGGCGCGGTCCATCGCCAGGGCGGTGACGAAGGTGAAGCCGGTGACCGCGACCAGCAGCGCCAGGAAATCGACCCGCCACCAGGCATAGAAGCCCCAGGACAGGATCAGGATGGGCCAGTTCCGCCAGCGGAAGGGCGTGGCGAAATAGACCGCGAAGAACAGCGGGAGGAAGAGGAACAGGAACTCGAAGGAGGCGAAGATCACGCGGGCGAATTATCCCGTATATCGTAACATTCTCCGCGCCGATGGCGGGAATGTCGAGACGGGATGCAGGGTTTTCGGCGCTTCCCCGGCAGGCTGGTTCGTGGTGGGGTGACGGCACCAGGGGAGCGCCGCCATGTATCCGAGTCTGCGTTCGCATCGTCCGCTGATCATGGGCCGCAGCGGGGCGGTGGCGACCAACCATCCGGTGGCGACCCAGGCGGGGCTGGACGTGCTGCGGGCCGGCGGCACGGCGATGGATGCGGCGGTCGCCATCTCCCTGACCCTCGGCGTGGTCGAGCCGCAGATGTCGGGCCTCGGCGGCGACGGCTTCTTCAACGTGCATCTGCCGGGCCGGCCGGGCCTCTGCGTCAACGCGACCGCGGCGGCGCCGGCGGCGGCGACCGTCGCGCGGTACCGGGCCGAAGGCGGCGTGCCGGTGGATGGGCCGCTCAGCGTGCAGACGCCGGGGCTGCTGGCCGGGCTGGCGATGCTGCATGCCGGGCATGGCACCCTCCCCTGGGCCCGGCTGGTGGCGCCGGCCGAGGCGGCGGCGCGGGAGGGCTTCGCCGCGACCCATGCCTACCGGCATTTCGCCGCCGAGAATCTCGGGCGGCTGCGGCGGGATGCGGGGAGCGCGGCGCGCTTCCTGGTAGCGGGCGAGGCCCCTGCCCTGGGCCATGTGCTGGCGCAGCCGGAGCTGGCGGAAACGCTCGGCGAGATCGCCCGCGACGGAGCGGAGGGCTTTTATCGCGGCAAGCTGGCCAGGCGGCTGGCCGCCGGGATCGCCAAGGCGGGCGGGCTGGTGGCGGAGGGCGACCTGGCCGGTTGCGCGGCGGAGCGGCAGGCGCCGATCTCGGTGCCCTATCGCGGCTTCGAGGTGCGGCAGACCGGGCCGAACTCGACCGGCTTCAGCTTCCTGCAGATGCTGCGGATCATCGAGCGCTTCGACGTGGCGGCGCTGGGCCGGGACAGCGCGGCGCTGATCCACCTGCTGGTGGAGGCGAAGAAGCGGGCCTTCCTCGACCGCGAGACCTATGGGGCGGACCCGCGGCTGCGGGAGGTGCCGCTGGACCGGCTGCTCTCGGCCGAGCACGTGGCGATGCATGCGGCGGCGATCGACCCGGGGCGGGCGGCACACCTGCCGGTGCGGGCGATGGCGGAAAGCGACACGACCTATTTCTGCGTGGTCGATAAGGCGGGGAATGCGGTTTCGGCGATCCAGTCGATCAACTCGGCCTTCGGCAGCGGGGTGACGGCGGGGGATACCGGCGTCCTGATGAACAACCGCATGGCCTATTGGCACCTGGACGAGGGGCATGCGAACCAGCTCCGCCCCGGGCAGCGGGTGCGGCATACGATGAATGCGCCGATGGTCCTCCGCGACGGTCAGCTCTGGGGCCTGTTCGGCACGCCGGGGGCGGACAACCAGGTGCAGGTGAACCTGCAGATCCTGGTGGGGATGGCGGATTTCGGCCTCGATGCGCAGCAGGCGGTGGAAGCGCCGCGCTGGACCAGCAGCCAGCCGGGCCAGGCGGCGAATTACCCGCATGGCGGGGATGCGGTGCTGACCATGGAGGCCGGGCTGGCCGCTGCGGCGCCGGGGCTGGAGGCGCTGGGGCACCAGGTGAAACTCGTGCCGCCGCTGGAGGGGGCCTGCAGCGTCGCCGCCATCCGGGTGCTGGAGAACGGCGTGCGGGCGGCGGGGAACGATCCGCGGCGGGATGGCTGGGCGGGGGCCTACTAGCGTGCTGCGCTTCGCGCTGCGGCGGCTGGTGGTGGCGCTGCTGGTGGCGCTGACGGTGATGACCCTGAGCTTCGCGCTGACGCGGGTCTCGGGCGACCTGGCGATTTCCATCGCCGGGGCCTCGGCGACCGAGCAGGACGTGGCGCTGATCCGCACGGCCTATGGGCTGGACCGGCCGTTGGCGGTGCAGTTCCTCGACTGGGTCGGGCGCGCGGCGGTGGGCGACTTCGGCGAGAGCTATTTCTTCAAGGCGCGGGTCTCCGACCTGATCTTCGAGCGGATGCCGATCACCCTGACCCTCGGGCTGACCGGGCTGGCGATCGCGCTGGTGGTCTCGATCCCGCTCGGCGTGCTGGCGGCGGTCCGGGAGAACAGCTGGGTGGACCGGCTGGTGCAGCTGTTTGCCATGATCGGCCAGGCGATGCCGAGCTTCTGGCTGGGGCTGATCCTGATGATCACCCTCGGGCTGAACCTCGGCTGGCTGCCGATCTCGGGGACGGGGTCCTGGGAGCATTTCGTCATGCCGGGGATCGTGCTGGCGTTTTCCGCCATCCCGGCGCTGACGCGGCTGACGCGGAGCGGGATGATCCAGGCGCTGGGCTCGGACTACATCCGCACGGCGCGGGCCAAGGGGCTGTCGCGGCTGTCGATCCTGGGGAAGCATGCGCTGCGGAATGCGGCGATCCCCGTAGTTTCCATTGCGGCGGTGCAGCTCGGCTTCATGCTGGGCGGGTCGATCGTGATCGAGACGGTCTTCGCGCTGCATGGCGTCGGCTTCCTCGCCTGGGAGAGCATCAGCAAGAACGACTTCCCGGTGGTGCAGGCGGTGGTGCTGGTGCTGGCGCTGATCTACATCGCGCTGACCATGGCGGCCGACCTGCTGAATGGATTGCTTGATCCCAGGCTGCGCGCCCAATGAAGAAGGCGGGGCTGATCCTCGGCGGGATCATCATCGGCATCGTCGTGGTCTGCGCAGTCTTCGCGCCCTGGATCATGCCGCAGGATCCCTTCGCGCAGGACCTCGACAACCGGCTCGCGGTGCCCTTCTGGATGGAGGGCACGAAGCCGGGCTTCTGGTTCGGCACCGACGGGATCGGGCGGGACTACCTCTCGCGGCTGATCTACGGGGCGCGGATCTCGCTGCTGATCGGGCTGCTAACGGTGGTGACCTCGGGGGCGATCGGCATCACCCTCGGCGTGGTCGGCGGGTTCTTCGGCGGCCGCGTCGATGATGCGGTGCTGTTCGCCATCACCTGCCGGCTGGCGATCCCGGTGGTGCTGGTGGCACTCGCGGTGGTGGGGCTGCTGGGGTCGAGCCTGACGCTGGTCATTCTCGTGCTGGGGCTGCTGCTGTGGGACCGCTTCGCCGTCGTGGCGCGGTCCACCACCATGCAGGTGCGCAACCTCGATTACGTGGCGGCGGCCTGGGCGGCCGGGTGCTCGACGCCGCGGATCCTGCTGCGGGAGGTGCTGCCGAATATCGCCAGCCATCTGGCGGTGGTGGCGACGCTGGAGATGGCGCTGGCCATTCTGCTGGAGGCGACCTTGAGCTTCCTCGGCCTCGGGGTGCCGCCGCCCCTGCCCTCCTGGGGGCTGATGATCGCGGAGGGGAAGGACTACATGTTCTTCAGCCCTTGGGTAATCTTCATTCCCGGCGTGGCGCTCTTCGTGCTGGTGATCGGGATCAACCTGCTGGGCGACGGGCTGCGGGACCTGCTGGGGACGGGGGATACGCGGTGAGCCTTCTCGAAATCGAAGGGCTGCGGGTCACCTTCGGGCAGACGGCGGCCGTGCGCGGGGCGTCCTTCAGCGTGGCGCGGGGGGAGACGCATTGCGTCGTCGGCGAGAGCGGCTGCGGCAAGTCGGTGACGGCGCTGGCGGTGATGGACCTGCTGGTGCGGGGCGCGCGGCGGAGCGCGGACCGGATGACGTTCGGCGGCGAGGATCTGCTGACCCTGCCGGCCAAGCGGATGGCGGCGCTGCGGGGCGACCGGATGGCGATGATCTTCCAGGAGCCGATGACCAGCCTGAACCCGGCCTATACCATCGGCTCGCAGATGGCGGAGGTCTTCACCCGGCATCGCGGCGGCAGCCGGGCGGCGGCGCTGGAGCGGGCGGCGGGCCTGCTCGGCCGCGTCGGGATCACCGCGCCGGGGATGCGGCTGGGGCAGTTCCCGCACCAGCTCTCGGGCGGGCTGCGGCAGCGGGTGATGATCGCCATGGCGCTGATGTGCGACCCGGAGCTGCTGATCGCGGACGAGCCGACGACGGCGCTCGACGTGACGGTGCAGGCGCAGATCCTGCGGCTGCTGGCGGAATTGCAGCGCGACCTGGGGCTGGCGATCCTGCTCATCACTCATGACCTCGGCATCGTCGCCCGGATCGCCCACAAGGTGAGCGTGATGTATGCCGGCGAGGTGGTCGAGAGCGGGGCGACGGCGCCGATCTTCGCCGCGCCCTCGCATCCCTATACCCGCGGGCTGCTGCGCTGCGTGCCGGTGCCGGGCAAGGTGAAGCGGGGTGACCTGCTGGGCAGCATCCCCGGCGTGGTACCGCGGATCGCGCCGGGCTTCGTCGGCTGCGGCTTCCGGGACCGCTGCGAGCATGCGGCGGCGGAATGCGCGGCGCCGGTACCGCGGCAGGATGCGGGGGGCGGGCATGACTACCTCTGCCGCCTCCAGCCGGGGTGGGCGGCATGAGCGGGCCGGCGATCGAGGTCAGGGGGTTGCGGCGGACCTTCCGCGTGGGTGGCGGGCTGCTTGGGCGGGACCGGGAGGTGGTCGCGGTCGACGATGTCTCCTTCCAGGTGCCGAAGGGCGGCGTGCTGGGGGTCGTCGGCGAATCCGGCTGCGGCAAGTCCACTCTGGCGCGGGTCATCCTCGGGCTGCTGCCGCCGACGGCGGGCGAGGTGCTGGTGGAGGGGCAGCGGCTCGACACCATGGACCGCCGGGCACGGGCGCGGCTGATCCAGCCGGTGTTCCAGGACCCCTTCGCCTCGCTCAATCCGCGGCGGCGCATCCGCGACATCGTGGCGATGCCGCTGGAGGCGCAGGGCGGCATTGCGCGGCGGGAGGTGGAGGCGCGGGTCCTCGAAATGCTGGGGCGGGTCGGGCTCTCGGCCGAGCAGGCGGGGCGGTATCCGGCGCAGCTCTCGGGCGGGCAGCGGCAGCGGGTGGCGATCGCGCGGGCGCTGGTGCTGCGGCCGCGGATCGTCATCTGCGACGAGCCGACGTCGGCGCTGGATGTGTCGGTGCAGGCGCAGATATTGAACCTGCTGGCGCAGTTGCGGCGGGACCTGGACCTGACGCTGTTGTTCATCAGCCACAACCTGGCGGTGGTGGAGCACGTGGCGACGGAGGTGGCGGTGATGTACCTCGGGCGCATCGTCGAGCGGGGAGAGGCGGATGCCTTGTTCCGGGCGCCGCGGCATCCCTATACGCGGGCGCTGCTGGCGAGCGTGCTGACGCCGGAGCCTGGGCTTGGCGTGCCGGATGTAGGGCTAGGGGATGTGCTGCCCGACCCGGCGAATATCCCGCCCGGCTGCCGCTTCCACCCGCGCTGCCCGATCGCGGAGCCGCGCTGCGCCATCGATGTGCCGCAACGCGGCGCGGTGGAATGCCTGCTGGCGGCCGACTGATAAAAATAGAAGGGGGATTGGGGGGATACCTCCCCCCAACCTTTCTTTACGCGATCACGAAATCCGCCGCCGACACCCCCGCCGGCTTCGTCGTCAGCACCGCGAAGTTCACGAGGTCATCGCGCGACCCGCCATCCGCGTCGAAGAAGAGATTGCCGGTATCCGCGTCATAGAGGATGCGGTCATCGGCGGATTCGGCCGCGGACAGCAGGGCGAAGGAGTCCGCCGCCAGCACGCCGGCGGGCAGGCCCTGGAAGACCCGGCCGTCGAGCTGGATGGTATCGTCGGCCGCGACGAAGTCGACGATGCTGTCCGGGCTGGTGTCGCAGCTGTCGAAGACGAAGGTATCGGCACCGCCGCCGCCGAGCAGGGAATCCTGGCCGGCACCGCCGGTCAGGGTATCGTTGCCGGCGCCGCCGACGAGGAAGTCGCGGCCGCTGCCGCCGGTGACGGCATCGTCGCCCATGCCGGCGTTGACGTAGTAGGCCTCGGTATCGTGGCTGTGGTCGATGACGTCGTTCGCCATGGTGCCGAGCTGGACCGCCTCGAACTGGTCACCGCGCTGGGTGCCGGCGACCAGGTCGCGGACGTCGAAGGTGGAGCCGTGGGTCGCCTTGAAGGTGATGCCCTCGTCGTCGAAGCGGCTGATGGGGCCCTTCAGGCCGTCGGCGCCGTCCTCCATCTGGAAGCGGACGGCGAGGCCGCCGTCCTGGTTCAGCATGGTGGCGCCGTCGTTGGCGTTGCCGTTGCCGACCTCGGCGCTGGTGAAGGTCAGGCGGATCTGTTGGCCGTGGCCGTGCTGGACCAGCACCGTGTCGTCGCCGGCGCCGAGATCGACGGTGTCGGCTCCGTCGCGGGCGGGCTTGAAGACGGCGGTGTCGTTGCCGGCGCCGCCGAGCAGGGAATCGTCGCCGCGGCCGCCCTTCAGCCGATCGTCGCCGGCGCCGCCGACCAGGAAGTCGTTGCCACGGCCGCCGGTCAGGCTGTCGTTGCCCATGCCGGCGTTGATGTAATAGGCCTCGCGGCTGCCGCTCTCGTTGATGCGGTCGTTCCCGGCGGTGCCGAGGGTGACGGCATCGAACTGGTCGCCGCGCTGGGTGCCGGCGACGAGGTCGCGGACGTCGAAGGTCAGGCCGGGGCTGGCCGACTTGAAGGTGATGCCCTCGTCGTCGAAGCGGCTGACCGGGCCGGTGAGGCCATCGGCGCCGTCCTCGGCCTGGAGCCGGACGGCGAGGCCGCCGTCCTGGTTGGCCATGGTGTTGGAATCGAGCGGGTTGCCGTTGCCGACCTCGGCGCTGGTGAAGGTGAGGCGGACCTGCTCGGCGGCGCCCTTGACCAGGACGGTGTCCTCGCCCTTGCCGAGGTCCTGGCTGGTGGCGGCGTCCTTGGTAACGTCGAGGCGGGCGGTATCATCGTGGCGGCCGCGCCAGAGGCTGGCGAGCGGCGCCTTCACCTGCTGCAGGATGTCGGCGATCGGCGCAAAATCGAACTGTTTCCAGGCCATGCTGCTGTCGTCTCCCATAGGATGAACCCGGCGGTCCATCGGATGGGTTACGGGCCTGCAATGCGGCCGGATGCGCAACCAGCGGAAAAATATGGAGGTCCGTCGAAATTGGCGGCCGGACCCCCTCGATTTGGGTTACCGGCGGTTCAGCCTTGCAGGAAAGGATTCCGCTTCCGCTCATGGCCCAGGGTCGAGCCGGGGCCATGGCCGCAGAGGAAGGAGATGTCGTCCCCCAGCGGCAGCAGCTTGCCATGGATGGCGGCCAGCAGCGCGGCATGGTCGCCGTAGGGGAAGTCGGTGCGGCCGATGGAGCCGCGGAAGACCACGTCGCCGACGACCGCCAGGCGCAGCGCCTCGCTGACGAAGACGATGTGGCCCGGGGTATGGCCGGGGCAGTGGAGGACGGCGAAATCCTCGCCGGCGATGGCGACGGTATCGCCCTCCGCCAGCCAGCGGTCCGGCGTCACGTTGCGGCTGGCGAGGCCGTATTTGGCGCCCTGGGTCTCGAGCGCCTGGAGCAGGAATTCGTCGCGCCGATCGGGGCCGATGATGGGCGGGCTGTCCGGCAGGGCATCCTTCAGCTCGGCGGCGCCGCCGGCGTGGTCCATGTGGCCGTGGGTGAGGAGGATGGACTCGACGGTGATCTTCAGCTCGGCGACGGCGGTGAGGATGCGGTCGACCTCGCCGCCGGGGTCGATGACCACGCCGCGCAGGGTGACGTCGTCCCAGAACAGCGAGCAATTCTGCTCGAAGGGGGTGACGGGGATGACGGCGGCCTTGAGCGCCATGCGGCTTACTTCCACTTCGCCAGGTAGAAGCGCGGGAGTTCGTCCCGCGTCGGCTTGAAGTCGAGCTGCTTGCTGAAGCCGTAGATGGTGACGTAGGTGTGCAGCGGCAGCCAGTAGGCGTTCTCGGTGATGCGGCGGATGGCCGCGCTGTAGGCGGTTTTGCGGGTGGCCTCGTCGGTGGTGGCGCCGCCCTCGGCGATGAGCTTCTGGACCTCCGGGTCACGCGTGTAGTCCTCGGAGCCGCCGCCGAACATGACCGGCAGGATGGCGGAGACGTCGTTGACCGAGTAGCTGCCCCAGCTTCCCATATACAGCGGGTTGCGGCCTTCCCAGGCGCGCTGCACCGCCGCGGCGACCTGCATCTGGTTCACCTTGGCGCGGATGCCGACGGCGCCGAGGTAGCTCTGCACCGAGGCGGTCCATTGCGGGGTGACGTAGCTGACCAGCTCCATCTCGAAGCCATTGGCGAAGCCGGCCTCGGCGAGCAGTGCCTTCGCCTTGGTGGGGTTGTAGTCGTAGAGGACGGCGGCCGAGGCGTCGCAGCCGAACTGCGAGGGATAGCAGGGCGCGGCGGGGACGCGGGAGCCGCCGGTGATGAGGCGGTTGGCGATGGTCTCGCGGTCGATCGCATGCCAGATCGCCTGGCGGACCTTGAGGTTGGTGAGCGGATTGCCGGGGCCGCTGCGGCCGGCGGCATCGATCGAGAGGTAGCCGACGCGCATCGACTCCTGGCGCACCGCCTGGACCATCGGCAGGCGGTTGATGTTGTCGAACTGGTCGGGATTGACGTTCCAGACCCAGTCGGCGCGGCCGGACAGCAGCTCGGTCATCTCGGTGGTGGCGTCGGGGACGAAGCGGACCTGCAGGCGGCGGATGGCGGGGCGGCCCTTGGGGCTGCCGGCCCAGTAGTCCTCGAAGCGCTCATACTCGACGCTGGCACCGGGCTCGAATTTAGTGATGCGATAGGGGCCGGAGCCGACGGGGGCCTTGGTATAGGCCTCCGGCCCGACGCGCTGGCGATAGGCCGCGGGGTAGATCGGGATCACCAGCGCGAAATATTCGAGCGCGGCCGGGGTCGGCTGCTTCAGGTTCACCCGGACCTTGAAGTCGTCGATCTTCTCGGCATTGGCGATCCAGGAGAAGTTGCTGGGCGTCGCCACCCGGCTTTCCGGGCTGCTGGCGAGGTTCAGGGTATAGACCACGTCATCGGCGGAGAAGGCGCTGCCGTCGTGGAACTTCACGCCGCGGCGGAGGGTGAACTCCAGCTGCTTGGGGTCCACCCAGTGCCATTCGGTGGCGAGCAGCGGCTTCAGCTCGAAGCTGTCGGGGTCGCGGTGGACCAGCGTGTCCCAGGCCTGGTGCGCCTGCACGAGGCCGGTGCGGAGCGAGTTGTAGTAGGGGTCGATATTCGGCAGCGCGAAGCGGTCGACGATGCGGAGGGTGTCCTGCGCCTTCTGCGCCGCGGCATCCCGAGCCAGGGCGAGGCCCGCGGCCGTGCCGGCGCCCGCCAGCAGCATATCCCGTCGCAGCATGTGATCCGCCCCCCGCTTCCGTGCCGCGAGGCTAGGGCAGGCGCCGGTGCGGCGGCAAGCGGGCTGGACGCCCCGGGCTGGACGGATGCGGCGCGGCACCGCAGGTTGGCGGCGATGCCAGATCAACCACGCGCTGCGAATGGCGGAGCCCTGCCGCCCCGGGCGGTCGCCGCCATGCTCATGCTCTGCCTGGTCTGGGGGCTGAACCTGGTCGCCATCAAGCTGGGCAATGCGGGGATCGCGCCGGTGCTGCAGGCGGGGCTGCGGTCCGTCATCGCCGGGGTGCTGCTGCTAAGCTGGTGCCGCTGGCGGGACATCCGCTTCGGCGACTGGTGGCGGGACGGGACCCTGTTGCCGGGCGTGGTGGCCGGGGCGCTCTTCGCGGTGGAATTCGTTGCGCTGTTCATCGGCGTCGGGCTGACCACGGCCTCGCGCGGGGTGGTCTTCCTCTATGGCGCGCCCTTCTTCGTGGCGCTGGGGGCGCATTGGCTGATCCCGGACGACCGGCTGAACGCGGCCAAGGCCGTCGGGCTGCTGGTCGCCTTCGGCGGGCTGGCGCTGGCCTTCGCCGAGGGGCTGCGGGCGCCGGCCGGGGAGATGGCGCTGCTCGGCGATGCGCTGTGCCTGCTGGGCGGGGCCTTGTGGGGGGCGACGACGGTGCTGGTGAAGGCCTCCCGCCTCAGGGCGGCGCCGCCGCTGCTGGTGCTGGTCTACCAGCTCGCGGTCTCGGCGCCGCTGCTGCTGCTGGCCTCCTGGGCGCTGGGGGAGGACTGGCGGATCGCGCCGACGCCGCTGGTGCTGGGGGCGCTGCTGTACCAGGGCTTAGGGATAGCCGGGATCAGCTATGCGGTCTGGTTCGGGCTGGTGTCGAAGCATTCGGCCTCGCGGCTCGCGGCCTTCAGCGTGCTGACGCCGATCTTCGGGGTGGTGGCGGGCTGGGCGCTGATGGGGGACCGGCTTGGCAGCCTGTTCGGCGCGGCGGTGGTGCTGGTGGCGCTGGGCCTCTGGCTGGTGAACCGGCCGGCGGCACGCCGGGCTTGATGACAAAGACGCAACCTGTCCGGCGGTCACCGGGCCTCGGATAGCGGTCCTGCTGCGCTGCGCCGCAGCAATGGACGGTTTTTCGCGCTTTTGCATGAAATTTGGGCGGAACGGTTGCGTATCGGCCTGATCCGGCCGGACAGCGCTTGGCATGCATCTCGCAATACCGTGTCCGCATCCGAACGCCCGGCAAGGGTGACGCGGCTGCTTGCCGCCAATAGGAAGGAAAAATCGGTGACCTCGAACACCCCCCGCTTCACCCGGCGCGCGACGCTCGGCGGCTTCGGCGCCGCCCTCGCCCTGCCCTCCATTAAGCCGTCCTTCGCCCAGTCGGCGCCGATCAAGGTCGGCGTGCTGCATTCGCTGTCCGGCACCATGGCGATCAGCGAGACGGCGCTGCGCGATACCGTGCTGATGATGGTCGAATACGCCAACAGCAAGGGTGGCGTGCTCGGCCGCCGGCTCGAGGCGGTGGTGGTCGACCCCGCCTCCAACTGGCCGCTGTTCGCCGAGAAGGCGCGCGAGCTGCTGGCAGTGCACAAGGTGGACGTGACCTTCGGCTGCTGGACCTCGGTCTCCCGCAAGTCCGTCCTCCCGGTCTTCGAGGAGCTGAACGGGTTGCTGTTCTACCCCGTCCAGTACGAGGGCGAGGAGGAGAGCAAGAACATCTTCTACACCGGCGCCGCGCCGAACCAGCAGGCGATCCCGGCGGTCGAGTACCTGATGTCGAAGGACGGCGGCGAGGCGAAGCGCATCGCGCTGCTGGGCACCGACTACGTCTATCCGCGCACCACCAACCGCATCCTCCGCGGCTTCCTGAAGTCGAAGGGCATCGCCGATGCCGACATCATGGAGGAATACACGCCTTTCGGGCATTCCGACTGGCAGGGCATCGTCGCCCGGGTGAAGCGCTTCGCCGGCGAGGGCAAGAAGACCGCCATCGTCTCCACCATCAACGGCGATGCCAATGTCCCCTTCTACCGCGAGCTGGGCAACCAGGGGATCAAGGCCGAGGACATCCCCTGCGTCGCATTCAGCGTGGGCGAGGAGGAGCTGGCCGGCATCGATACCAAGCCGCTGGTCGGGCACCTGGCCGCCTGGAACTACTTCATGTCCACGCCGGGCAAGCCGAACGAGGAGTTCAAAGCGCTCTGGCAGTCCTACATCAAGAATCCGAAGCGGGTGACCAACGACCCGATGGAGGCCACCTATACCGGCTTCCGCATGTGGATGCAGGCGGCGGAGAAGGCCAAGTCCACCGCGGTCGGTGCCGTCACCCCGGCGCTGATCGGCCAGAAGCTGATGGCGCCCTGCGGCTACGAGGAGGAGATGCTGCCGAACCATCACCTCTCGAAGCCGGTGCTGATCGGCGAGATCCAGGCCGATGGCCAGATCAACACCGTCTGGAAGACCCCGGATGCGGTGAAGGCCGAGAATTGGTCGCCGTATATCCCGGAGAATGCCAACCGCCGTCGGTAAGCATGCTGGGGCGGCGCCGGCTCATGCCGGCGC
>NZ_CEEDBP010000019.1:0-42222 GCF_979252845.1 Belnapia sp. AC561 | reverse complement strand
CTGTTCTACCCCGTCCAGTACGAGGGCGAGGAGGAGAGCAAGAACATCTTCTACACCGGCGCCGCCGGTCCGAAGGGCATTATGAAAAAGCTCATTTCAGGGTTCCTCCTGTTGCTGCTGCTGGCCCTGCCGGCCAGGGCGCAGGATGCATTCACCGCCGCCCTGCCCGGCCTGGCCGGCGGCTTCGGCGAGGCGGCGGCAGCGGTGGAGCAGCTCGGCGCCTCGGCCGATCCGCGGGCGCTGCCGGTGCTGCGGGCGATGACCGACGGCAAGCTGCTGAAGACGCCGGAGGGGGCATTGCGCCTCCCGCAGAGCGACGGCTTCGTCGATCCCGCGACCGGCCAGCCGGCCGATGCGGCGGGCGCCGAGACGGTGCGGCTGAACAACCGGGTGCGCCAGGCGCTGCGCGGGGCGCTCGGGCAGCTGCAGATCGTCTCGCCCGATGCGGGGGAGCGCCTCGCGGCCGCCGAGGGCGTGTTCCGCAGCCGCAGCGCCGCCAACGTGCCGCTGCTGGAGGCGGCGCTGGCGAAGGAGAGCGTGCCGCGGATCCGCGAGCAGATGGAGCTGGCGCTGGCCGCCTCCCAGCTCGTCGGCACGGATGCGGAGGCCAAGCGCAGTGCCATCGCCCGGCTGGGCAGCGCGGGCACCACGGAGGCGCGGGCGCTGCTGATCGAGGCGCGCATCGCCAATCCGGAGATGGCGACGGCGATCGGCGTCTCGCTGGCGGCGATCGAGCAGAAGCTGGCGATCCGGCGGGCGGCGGAGACGCTGTTCCAGGGGCTTTCGCTCGGCTCGGTGCTGCTGCTGGCGGCGCTGGGGCTGGCGGTGACCTTCGGCGTCATGGGCGTGATCAACATGGCGCATGGCGAGTTCGTCATGCTCGGCGCCTATGCGACCTTCATGGTGCAGGAGGCCTGCCGCGGCATCCCCTGGCTGGCGCCCTGGTCCTTGCCGCTCGCGGTGCCGGCGGCCTTCCTGCTGGCGGCGGCGGCGGGCGCGATCCTGGAGCGCGGGCTGATCCGGCACCTGTACGGCCGGCCGCTCGAGACGCTGCTGATGACCTTCGGCGTGGGCATGATCCTGCAGCAGGCGGTGCGGACCATCTTCGGGGCGCAGAACCGGGAGGTGACCTCGCCGGCCTGGATGCAGGGCACGATGATGCTGCCGGGCGGGATCGCGGTGACGCAGAACCGGCTCTGGATCATCGTCTTCGGCATCGCGGTGCTGCTGCTGGTGATCGCCGCCATCCGCTACACGCGCTTCGGGCTCGAGATGCGGGCGGTGGTGCAGAACCGGCGGATCGCGGCGACCATGGGCATCCGTACCGGCCGCGTCGATGCGCTGACCTTCGCCTTCGGCTCCGGCATCGCCGGCATGGCGGGCGTCGCGCTCAGCCAGATCGACAACGTCTCCCCCAACCTCGGCACCGGCTACATCATCGACAGCTTCATGGTGGTGGTCTTCGGCGGCGTCGGCTCGCTGGCCGGGACCCTGGTGGGGGCGCTGACGCTCGGCGTGGTGAACAAGATGCTGGAGCCCTATGCGGGGGCGGTGCTCGCCAAGGTCTTCGTGCTGGTCGCCATCATGCTCTTCATCCAGCGAAGGCCGCGCGGGTTGTTCGCACTCAAGGGACGGGCCGCGGAATCATGAGCGCGACACTCGCCGCGCCGGCGCCCTCGGGTGCCGGCCGCATGACCCTGCGGCTGCTGCTGATCGCCGCGGTGCTGATCCTGGCGATGCTGCCGGTGCTGAACCGGCTGCCGCAGGACAGCGCCGTCTACGTCTCGGACTTCATCGTCAGCATCACCGGCAAGTGGATCACCTATGCCATCCTGGCCCTGGCGATCGACCTGGCCTGGGGCTATGCGGGCATCCTCTCGCTCGGGCATGGCGCCTTCTTCGCGCTCGGCGGCTACGCGATCGGCATGCATCTGATGCGGCTGATCGGGCCGCGCGGGGTCTATGGGCATCCGACCATGCCGGATTTCATGGTCTTCCTCGGCTACCAGGAGCTGCCCTGGTTCTGGCTGGGCTTCGAGCATTTCCCCTTCGCCATCCTGATGGCCGTCGCGGTGCCGGGGCTGCTGGCGGGGGTGGTCGGGTTCCTCGCCTTCCGCAGCCGGATCACCGGTGTCTATCTCTCCATCATCACCCAGGCGCTGACCTATGCGCTGATGCTGGCCTTCTTCCGCAACGACATGGGCTTCGGCGGCAACAACGGCTTCACCGACTTCAAGGAGCTGCTGGGGATGCCGCTGAACACGCCCTCGGCGCGGAGCACGCTGTTCTACGCCTCGCTGGCAGTGCTGCTGGGCTCGCTCTGGATCTGCGCGAGGGTCACGCAGTCGAAGCTCGGGCGGGTGCTGGTGGCGATCCGCGATGCGGAGAGCCGGACGCGCTTCCTCGGCTACGACGTGACGCAGCACAAGCTCTTCGTCTTCGTGCTCTCGGCGATGATCGCGGGGATCGCCGGGGCGCTCTACGTGCCGCAGGTCGGCATCATCAATCCCGGCGAGTTCAGCCCGGGCAACAGCATCGAGGCGGTGATCTGGGTGGCGGTCGGCGGGCGCGGCACGCTGGTCGGGGCGCTGCTCGGCGCCTTCTCGGTCAATGCGCTGAAGACCTGGCTGACGACGGTGGCGCCGGACCTCTGGCTGTTCGCGCTCGGCGGGCTGTTCGTCGCGGTGACGCTGTTCCTGCCGCGCGGCCTGATCGGCCTGTTCCACAAGGCGCCCAAATGAGCGACGCGGTCCTCTACCTCGATGGCGTCTCGGTGGTCTTCGACGGCTTCCGGGCGCTGAACAACCTCTCGCTCATCGTCGAGGCGGGCGAGCTGCGGGCCATCATCGGCCCGAACGGCGCGGGCAAGACGACGATGATGGATGTCATCACCGGCAAGACCCGGCCGACCGCGGGGGTGGTGCGATTCCACGACCACGATCTGACCAGGCTGGACGAGGCGACGATCGCCAATCTCGGCATCGGGCGGAAGTTCCAGAAGCCGACGATGTTCGATGCGCTGACCGTCTTCGAGAACCTGGAGCTGGCGCTGAAGGCGCCGCGCGGGCCGTTCTCCTGCCTGCGCTGGAGGCTGGACCGCACCTCCCGCCAGAAGATCGAGGCGACGATGGCGGAGGTGGGGCTGACGGCGCGGGCGCATGACCGGGCGGCCATCCTCAGCCACGGCCAGCGGCAATGGCTGGAGATCGGCATGCTGCTGATGCAGGACCCGGAGCTGCTGCTGGTGGATGAGCCGGTCGCCGGCATGACCGACCAGGAGACCGAGCATACCGCAGCGCTGCTGGTGCGGATCGCCGGCGCCCGCAGCGTCGTCGTCGTCGAGCACGACCTGGAGTTCGTCCGCGCGCTGGGCTCCAAGGTGACGGTGCTCTGCGAGGGCGCGATGCTGTCGGAGGGCAGCATCGACCATGTGCAGAACGACCCGCGGGTCATCGAAGTCTATCTGGGGCGCTGAAGCATGCTGCGGGTAGAGAACATCGACCTGTCCTATGGCGCCTCGCGCTGCCTGCGGGGCGTCTCGCTGGAAGCCGACCCGGGGCGCATCACCTGCGTGCTGGGGCGGAACGGCGTCGGCAAGTCCTCGCTGATGCGGGCGATCGTCGGGCTGGAGAAGGTGCAGTCCGGGCGCATCCTCTGGGAGGGCAAGGACATCGCCCGCATGGCGCCGGCCGAGCGGGCGCGGGCCGGGATCGGCTACGTGCCGCAGGGGCGGGAGATTTTTCCGTTTTTGACGGTGCAGGAAAACCTGGAGACGGCGCTGGCGGCGGCGCCGCGCGGGTCCAAGGTGCCGGAGGAGATCTTCGTGCTCTTCCCCATCCTGAAGCAGTTCCTGGCGCGGCGGGGCGGTGACCTTTCGGGCGGGCAGCAGCAGCAGCTGGCGATCGGCCGGGCGCTGACGGCGCGGCCGCGGCTGCTGATTTTGGATGAGCCGACCGAGGGCATCCAGCCCAACGTCATCAAGGACATCGCCCGGATCATCCGGCTGCTGGCGCGGGAGAAGACGCTGGCGGTGGTGCTGGTGGAGCAATACTACGAATTCGCCCGCGACCTGGCGGACCGCATCGCGGTGATGGTGCGGGGCGAGGTGGCCCTCGGCGGGCCGGTGGGGGAGCTGGAGGATGAGGCGGTGCGGAAGCTACTGACTGTTTAGGCCACCGCGCAGCACCACCGGGATCTTCATGTAGCGGACGCCATTGGCCTCCGCCGGCGGAAACCGCCCTGCCCGCATGTTCACCTGGATGCTCGGCAGCAGCAGCAGCGGCGGTGCCAGCTTGGCATCCTTGCCCTCCCGCATGGTGACGAATTCCTCCTCCGTCATGCCGTCCCGCACATGCGGGTTGCGGGCGCGCTGCTCCGCCACGGTGCTTTCCCAGGCGAATTCGTCGCGGCCGGGCGCCTTGTAGTCGTGGCAGGTGAAGATGCGGGTCGCGGGCGGCAGGGCCAGCAGGCGGCGGATGGAATGCCAGAGCTGGCGGGCATCGCCGCCGGGGAAGTCGCAGCGGGCGGTGCCGTAGTCCGGCATGAACAGGGTATCGCCGACGAAGACCGCATCGCCGATCAGGTAGGCGACGCAGGCGGGGGTATGGCCGGGCACGTGCAGCACCCGGACCGTCAGGCCGCCGATGGCGAACTGCTCCTCGTCGGCGAACAGATGGTCGAAGTCGCCGCCATCCGGGGCCAGGTCGGCGGCATCGAAGACCGGGCGAAATATGGCCTGCACGTCGCGGATATGCTCGCCGATGCCGATGCGGGCGCCGGTGCGGGCCTTGATATAGGGCGAGGCGGTCAGGTGGTCGGCATGGACATGGGTTTCCAGCACCCAGCGAAGGGTGATGCCCGCCGCCGCCGCAGCCTGCAGGATGGCATCGGCGCCGGCGGTATCGGCGCTGCCGCTGCGGTTGTCCCAGTCCAGCACCGGGTCGATGACCGCGCCCTCCATCGTGGCGGGGTCCCAGACCAGGTAGCTGACGGTATTGGTCGCGGCGTCGAAGAAGGCGCGGGTCTCAGGCATCGCTGGCTCCATCATCGCGGCAGGATGATGGAGCCGCGGGCCTGAAATGTCAGCCTGGGACGTCGCGATCGGCCTCGCCGATGCCGCGCTGCATGAAGACGAGGTCGACCCAGCGGCCGAACTTCAGCCCGGCCGCCCGCAGCACCCCCGCTTGGCGGAAGCCGAGCGAGAGATGCAGGCCGATGGAGCCGACGTTGTCGCTGTCCCCGATGAGGGCGAACATCTGGCGGAAGCCGGCCTCCGTCGCGCGCGCGAGCAGCGCCGCGACCAGCGCCTTGCCCACCCCCTGCCCGCGCACGTTGTCGCGGACATAGATGCTGTCCTCCGCGGTGTAGCGGAAGGCGGAGCGGTCGCGGAACTGGGCGTAATAGGCGAAGCCGATGATCCCCTGGCCTTCGTCCTCCTCCTCGGCGACCAGCCAGGCCCAGCCGCTGTCCTGCACCTTGGCGAGGCGTTCGGCCATGGCGGCCTGGTCGGGCGGCACCTCCTCGAAGGTACCGGCGCCGTGGAGGACGTGGTGGGCGTAGATGGCGGTGATTGCCGGCAGATCCTGCGGCCCGGCATCACGGATGATCATGCGGCATCCCTCGGTTGCGGCGGCTGGCGGAGGACCCGTCCTAGACGGCGGCGGCGCCGGGTACAAGCACGGCCGGCCTCAGGTGGCGCTGCCGAGCGCCGCCGCAAGCCGCCCGGCGAGCGCCAGCAGGGCGCGGTCCCGCCCGGCGGCGGCGACCAGGGAGAGGCCGACCGGCGCGCCCTCGGCCCGGCCGAGCGGCAGGGAGACCTCCGGCAGGCCGGCAAGGCCGGCGATGGCGGTGACGCCCATGGTCCGCTCCCGCACCGCATTCTGCTCCGCCATGGAGGCATCGAGCCGCGGCGCCGGCACCGGCGAGGTCGGATAGGCGAGCACCGCGCCGCCGGCCAGCAGCGCCCGCATCCGGGCCTGGAAGCCGCGGCGGAAGGCGCGGCCGGCGGCGGCCTTGGCCGGATCCATGGCGCGGGCGGCGGCGAATCGCTCGCCGACGCCGGGGCCGAAGGCGGGCCTGGTCGCCTCCACCCAGCTGCCGAGGGTGGCCCAGGCTTCCTCGGCCTGGGTGCAGCGGAAATGCTCGTACAGGGCATCGAGGCCCTCGGGCGCGATATCGACCCGCATGGCGCGGCCGAGCAGGCCTTCCAGCACCAGCATGGGCTCGGCCAGCGCGACCACGGTGGCGGGGACGGCGTTGATCCAGGCCTCGTCCACCCGCAGCAGCGGGCCAAAGGCAGAGGCGCCGGTGTCCTCGGGCAGCAGCACGGCGCCGACGCGGGCCAGGATCTCCGGGTCGCGGGCGAACCAGCCGGGGGTGTCGAAGCTGGGGCCGAGGCCGCGGGCGCCAGCGAGGCTGACGGCGCCCCAGCTCGGGCGGATGCCGAAGACGCCGCAATAGCTGGCCGGGATGCGGACCGAGCCGCCGGTATCGGAGCCGAGGGCGAAATCAACCAGCCCGGCGGCGACGGCCGCGGCCGAGCCGCAGGAGGACCCGCCGGGGAAGCGGTCCGGCGCGGCGGGGTTCAGCGGGGTGCCGTGCCAGACATTCTCCCCGGTGAGGCCATAGGCGAGCTCGACCGTTTTGGTCTTGCCGCGCAGGCCGGCGCCGGCCTGGAGCAGGGCCTGGACCACCGGGGCGGTGGCGGCGGCGGGCGGGTTGGTGCGGGCCCAGTCGGGATTGCCGTAGGTGGTCGGGTGGCCGGCGACGTCGAAGAGGTCCTTGACCGCGAAGCCGAGGCCGGCGAGCGGGCCGGCCGGCGCGCCGGCGATCTTGACCCGGGGGCCGGGGACGAAGGCGCCCGCGGTGTCGTTCCCCGCGTGGTCGGTGATGGGCTCCGGCATGGTGGCGCTCGATCCATGGCTGCTGTGCTGCGGGGCGACAGAGTAGCGCGGCGGGGCGCCGGCGCATGCCGCGGCGCGACGGCGGGCCCGGGGGTGGCGCGGACCGGCCGGCTGCGCGCCATCCCGGACAGTGACGGGTTATTTTATTGTAATGCTCGGGTTCGGCCGGATAAATCCGGTGCGGAAGCCGTCCCTGCCTGTTGCCCGGCGTGAAGCGGGAGCGGACTTCACGGAAACGTGAACATGGGTCCTGCCAGGCAGCGGCCGGTCGCGTGCGGTGCATGGCAATCCCGCGCCACAAGTGGTTGCGCTTTTCACCGCAGCGCAGCATCTAGCTGGTCCATGGACGCCCTCGCCCCCCGCCCGAAGCCGACGATTCCGCCCGCCTTCTTCGGCGAGACGGTGACCTGGATCCATCACTGGACCGACCGGCTGTTCTCCTTCCGCTGCACGCGGGACCCGAGCTTCCGCTTCGTGGCCGGCCAATTCGCCATGATCGGCCTGATGGCCGAAGGCAAGCCGCTGGTGCGCGCCTATTCGGTGGTGAGCCCGCCCTGGGACGAGGAACTCGAATTCCTCTCGATCAAGGTGCAGAACGGGCCGCTGACCTCGCGGCTCCAGCATATCCAGCTCGGCGATACCGTGCTGATCGGCAAGAAGCCGACCGGAACCCTGCTGACCGAGAACCTGCTGCCGGGCAAGACGCTGTGGCTGCTGGCGACCGGCACCGGGCTCGCCCCCTTCATGTCGCTGATCCGCGAGCCGGATGTCTATGAGCGCTACGAGCATGTCGTGGTCGCCCATACCGTGCGGGAGGTGAAGGAACTCGCCTACCGCGACGTCATCAGCAAGGAGCTGCCCGAGCACGAGTTCCTGGGCGAGATGCTGCGCGGCAAGCTGCTGTATTACCCGAGCGTGACGCGGGAGCCCTTCCCCACCCAGGGCCGCATCACCACGCTGCTCGAATCCGGCAAGGTCTGCACCGACCTCGGCCTGCCGCCGCTCTCGGTCGAGCGGGACCGGGTGATGCTCTGCGGCTCCGAGGCGATGAATGCCGATGTGAAGGCGCTGCTGGAAGCACGGGGCTTCACCGAGGGCTCCAACAACGCGCCCGGCACCTATGTCGTCGAGAAGGCCTTCGTCACCAAATAGGGGCGGCGGCGAACCGGCTCGTTACTTCGCGGCCACAGCGGGCGGCGAATTGCGGGTGGCGGCCGGAATGATGAATTCGCTGATAGAATTTGGTAATTTGCGCCGGCGCATTGTACCGCCTCGTTAACGCCTTCCCGGGCCGGATGTCCGGGGGCATGGGCGACCTGACGCTGCCGCTCCGACGGCATCCCGGGCGGCGGCGGCCTGCCTTCCGCCGGGCCGGGCGGGCCGCAGGGGTTTCCGTTGCGAAAACCGGCGCGGACCTGACCCTCGGCGAAGGTTTCTTGCGCCCAGATAAACTCGTTGTCATTTTCTTAATAGTTGAGTAGCGCTGCGACCTTCCGGAGATTGCGTTGCAGGGGGGAAACCAGATCGTCAGGGATCGCGTGATCCAGCCGGCCAAGGCCCCCCGGGATGACGTGAACCCGGTGCCATACGGCCGGGAGAAGGGCAGGAAATGAGCGCATATACTGCATCGCCGCAAGCCGCGGACAAGACGCGACCGATGACCAAGGAAGAGCGGAAGGTCATCATCGCATCTTCGCTCGGCACGGTCTTCGAATGGTACGACTTCTATCTGTTCGGCTCGCTGGCCGTGGTGATCGGGGCGAATTTCTTCAACCCGCTCGGCGCCGATGGCCAGCCGATGTTCAACGAGGCGACGCGCAACATCTTCGCGCTGCTGGCCTTCGCTGCCGGCTTCCTGGTGCGGCCCTTCGGCGCCCTGGTCTTCGGCCGGCTCGGCGACCTCGTCGGGCGTAAGTATACCTTCCTTGTCACCATCCTGATCATGGGCGGTTCGACCTTCGTCGTCGGCATCCTGCCGACCTCGGCGGATATCGGCATCTCGGCCGCGGTCATCCTCATTGTCCTGCGCATGCTGCAGGGCCTGGCGCTGGGCGGCGAATACGGCGGTGCGGCGACCTATGTGGCCGAGCATGCGCCGCATGGCCGGCGCGGCTTCTACACCAGCTTCATCCAGATCACCGCGACGGCCGGCCTGTTCCTGTCGCTGCTGGTGATCCTCTTCACCCAGCTCGCGGTCGGGCCGGATGCCTTCAAGGCCTGGGGCTGGCGCATTCCCTTCCTGCTCTCGGTGCTGCTGCTTGGCATCTCGGTCTGGATCCGTCTCCAGATGGAGGAAAGCCCGGCCTTCGTGAAGATGAAGGCGGAAGGCACCGGCTCCAAGGCGCCGATCGGCGAGGCCTTCGGCCAGTGGAAGAACGCCAAGATCGCCCTGCTGGCGCTGATCGGCCTGACCATGGGCCAGGCGGTGGTCTGGTATACCGGTCAGTTCTACGCGCTGTTCTTCATGGGCAGCGTGCTGAAGGTGGATGGCTTCACCACCAACATGCTGATCGCCTGGTCGCTGCTGCTGGGCTCGGGCGGCTTCGTGCTGTTCGGCTGGCTGTCCGACAAGATCGGCCGCAAGCCGATCATCCTCGGCGGCTGCCTGCTGGCGGCGCTGACCTACTTCCCGCTGTTCAAGCTGATGAGCGCGGAGGCCAATCCGGCGCTGCACAAGGCGCATTCCGAGATCTCGGTGCAGGTGATCGCGGACAAGTCCACCTGCTCCTTCCAGTTCAACCCGACCGGCACGGCGAAATTCACCCAGCCCTGCGACCTGGCCAAGGCGGCGCTGGCCCGCGCCTCGGTCAACTACACGGTCGAGGAGGCCCCGGCCGGGACCGTCGCCGGCGTCCGCATCCAGGGCGCCGCGCCGATCATGGCGGACTCGCCGACCTTCGCGCGGGACCTGGGCACGGCACTGACGGCGGCGGGCTATCCGGCGGCGTCCAACCCCTCGGTCGTGAAGATGGCGAGCCCCTTCGACATCTTCCGCGAGCAGCCGGCGGTGCTGATCGGCATCCTGACGATCCTGGTGATCTACGTGACCATGGTCTACGGGCCGATCGCCGCGGCGCTGGTCGAGCTGTTTCCGACCCGCATCCGCTATACCTCCATGTCGCTGCCCTACCACATTGGCAACGGCTGGTTCGGCGGGCTGCTGCCGGCGACCTCCTTCGCCATGATCGCCCAGACCGGCGATGTCTATTACGGGCTCTGGTACCCCATCGTCATTGCGCTCATCACCGTGGTGGTCGGTGCGCTCTTCGTGCCGGAGACCAAGAACGTCGACATCTTCTCCGAGGATGGCGCCGGCTCCGCCCGTCGCTGAACCGCGGCGGGTCCGAAAGGGCGCCAGGGGCAACCCTGGCGCCTTTTTTGTGTGGGGCGACGCTTGCCGCCGGCCGGCGGCCTTGCGAGCCTGCGGCCAAGAAATCACGGGGAGCGACAGCATGACGGGCTATGACGCCACCTATGCGGCCTGGCGGGCCGACCCGGAACAGTACTGGCGCGATGCGGCGAAGGGCATCGACTGGGACCGCGCGCCGGAGCGGATCTTCGATGCCGACGCCGGGGTCTATGGCCGCTGGTTCCCCGATGCCCGGCTGAACACCTGCCACAATGCGGTGGACCGGCATGTGGCGGCCGGGCGCGGCGGGCAGCCCGCCATCATCTACGACAGCCCGATCACCGGCCGGGCCGCGACGCTGACCTATGCGCAACTGCTGGAGCGGGTCTCGAAGCTGGCCGGGGCGCTGGCGGCGCTGGGCGTCGGCCCGGGCGACCGGGTGGTGATCTACCTGCCGATGGTGCCTGAGGCGCCGGTGGCGATGCTGGCCTGCGCCCGGCTCGGCGCGGCGCATTCGGTGGTCTTCGGCGGCTTCGCCGCGGCGGAGCTGGCGGCACGAATCGCCGATGCGCAGCCGAAGGTCGTCGTCAGCGCCTCCTGCGGGATCGAGCCCGGGCGCGTCGTCGCCTACAAGCCGCTGCTGGATGCGGCGATCGCGCTCTCCCCGCACAAGCCGCTGGGCTGCCTGATCCTGCAGCGGCCGGAGCTGGCCTGTGACCTGATCCCCGGGCGCGACCAGGACCTGCTGGCGGCGGAGGCGGCGGCCAAGCCGCACCCCTGCGTACCGGTCGCGGCGACGGACCCGCTGTATATCCTCTATACCAGCGGCACGACGGGCAAGCCGAAGGGCATCGTGCGCGACAACGGCGGCCATGCCGTGGCGCTGCACAACTCCATGGGCATGCTCTATGGCGTCGGGCCGGGCGAGGTGATGTTCACCGCCTCCGACGTCGGCTGGGTCGTCGGGCATTCCTACATCGTCTATGCGCCGCTGCTGATCGGGGCGACGACCGTGCTGTACGAGGGCAAGCCGGTGGGGACGCCGGATGCCGGCGCCTTCTGGCGGGTCTGCGCCGAGCACCGGGTGAAGGTCTTCTTCACCGCGCCCACCGCCATCCGCGCCATCAAGCGGGAGGATGCCGAGGGCAGGCTGTTTGCCGCCTACGACCTCTCACGGCTGGAGGCGCTGTTCCTGGCGGGAGAGCGCTGCGACCCGCCGACCGCGGAATGGGCGGCGGCGCTGCTGGGCAAGCCGGTGATCGACCACTGGTGGCAGACCGAGACGGGCTGGCCCATCACCGGCAACTTCCGCGGGATGGGGCTGTTCCCGGCGCGCTTCGGCAGCGGCGGCAAGCCCTCCCCCGGCTATGAGGTCGCGGCGCTGGACGAGGCGGGGCAGCCGCTGCCGGCCGGGCAGACCGGGACCCTGGCGATCCGCCTGCCCATGCCGCCGGGCTGCCTGCCGACCCTGTGGCATGCCGACGACCGCTGCCGGGAGGCCTATCTCGAGGCCTTTCCGGGTTGGTACAATACCTCGGACGCCGGGGTGGTGGATGCCGA
Source organism: Belnapia sp. AC561 (assembly GCF_979252845.1). NCBI lineage: Bacteria > Pseudomonadati > Pseudomonadota > Alphaproteobacteria > Acetobacterales > Roseomonadaceae > Belnapia > Belnapia sp. AC561. The sequence goes on along the minus strand of NZ_CEEDBP010000019.1, from coordinate 30,411 downwards.
TGGCTATGTCTCCGTCATGTCCCGCACCGACGACATCATCAACGTCGCCGGCCACCGGCTGAGCACCGGGGCGATGGAGGAGGTGCTGGCGGCGCATCCGGATGTGGCGGAATGCGCGGTGGTGGGGGTGAAGGACAGCCTGAAGGGCCAGCTGCCGCTCGGGCTGGTGGTGGTCAAGGCGGGGATCACCAAGACCGAGGCCGAGCTGGCGCGCGAGCTGGTCGCCATGGTCCGCGAGAGGATCGGGCCGGTCGCCGCCTTCAAGGATGCCCGGATCGTCTCCCGCCTGCCGAAGACCCGCAGCGGCAAGATCCTGCGGGCGACGCTCCGGAAGATCGCCGATGGCGAGGATTACGTGGTGCCGCCGACGATCGACGACCCGACGATCCTGGAGGAGATGCAGGGGACCCTGGCGGCGGCGATGAAGTAGGGAAGGAAGGTTGGGGAGAAGGTATTCTCCCCAAGCCCCTCATCTGTCTTTCTGAGCAAGAAAAAGGGCAACCGGGATTTTGGGAGGGCGTTGGCGAGGCTGCAGCAGACAGGGCCAAGCCATGAGCGACAAGAAACCCGGCAAGCCGGCCACCGATCCGACCCCGGCGGACAACGAGGACGACCGCGCCGCGGGCACCATCGACAACCCGGTCTCCCCCGGCGAGGTCCAGCCCGGCGAGATGGGCGAAGCCGCCGCCGCCCGCGGCGGCCCCGTCGACATCACCCCGACCCGCAAGCACCCCCTGCGCGACGAATAGAAATAGATGAGGGTTTGGGAGAATACCTTCTCCCAACCTTTCTTTTTCCTAGGCCGCCGGCATCACCTGCGACAGCCGCCCGCCGAGCCGCAACGGCTCGATCCGCGTCGCCAGCCCGGTCGCGTCGTCGGTCTCGACGAAGACCCCGCAGAGCGTCGCCTCGCCCTCCGCCGGGGCCAGCTTCTCGCCCGGCATCTTGCGCCAGAAGCGCAGCGCCGCGCCGCCCTTCTGCATGCCGATGACGCTGTCGTAGTCGCCGCACATCCCGGCATCGGACTGGAAGGCGGTGCCGCCGGGCAGGATCTGGTGGTCGGCGGTGGGCACATGGGTATGGGTGCCGACGACCAGGCTCACCAGCCCGTCGAAGCTGTGGCCGAAGGCGCATTTCTCGCTGCTGGCCTCGGCATGGATGTCGAGCACGGAGGCCTGGATGGTGCCGCCGAGCCGGTGCTTCTGGATCTCGGCCTGCACCGCGCGGAAGGGGTCGTCCAGAGGGTCCATGAAGAGCCGGCCCATGACCTGCATGACCAGGGCCTTCCGGTTGCCGGGGACATCCACCACCACGGCGCCGCGGCCGGGGGTGCCGGGCGGGAAATTCGCCGGCCGCAGGATCCGCGGCTCCTGCTCCATGTAGGGGATGATCTCCTTGCGGTCCCAGCTATGGTTGCCGAGGGTGATCACATCGGCCCCGGCGGCGAGGAAGGCCCGCGCCATGTCGGGCGCCAGGCCGAAGCCATGGCTGGCATTCTCGCCGTTGACGATGACCAGGTCGGCGCGGAGCCTGGATTTCAGGCCCGGCAGGGCCGTGGTCAGCGCATCCCGGCCGGAGCGGCCGACGACATCGCCGAGGAAAAGAATTCTCAACCGATCAGGCCCCGCATGTGATCACACCCTGTTCCGTCGCCACCTGCCGCAGGCGGAAGTCCAGCGGCCCGGCCGGCACCTCGGCCGCTTCCTGGGCGGCATAGCCGACGCCCATTGCCACGGCATGGGGCAGCCTGGCCAGGGTGCGGTCGTAATAGCCGCCGCCGTAGCCGAGCCGGCGGCCGGCGCGGTCGAAGGCCAGCAGCGGGACCAGCAGCCAGTCGGGGTCCAGCTCCTCCCCGGCGGCAGGCTGGCGGGTGCCCATGGGGCCGGCCGCGAGCGGGTCGCCCCAGGCCCAGCGGCGGAAGCGCAGCGGCTGGCCGCGCTTCGGCGTCACCGGCAGCAGCAGCGGATGGCCGCGGGACTCGAGCGCCTGGAGCAGCGGGCGGATGTCGATCTCCTGGCCCATCGGCCAGAAGCCCGCGACCACGGCCCCGGGCGGCGGCGGCGCCTCGGCCAACAGGCGGGTGGCGAGTTGGGTGCCGAGCGCGGGGTCGCAGGCGGCGCGGCGGGCGAGCGCGGCACGGCGGGCCTCGGCCTTCAGCCCGGCCAGCAGCTCGGCGCAGAAGGCGGTGTCGTCTGAGTGCGGAGCCACCATGGCCGTCGGTGCCTTATCCTCCCAAGGCCTGCGTGAGCAGGTGGGCACCGGGTATCCGGACCAAGATCCGGACAGAGCCAGCTCCCGGAGGATGCTTATTGGCCCTGGGGATAAATGACCTGACGCACCGGGCAGCCCCGCGCCGCTGATATAGGGGGCGGCGAAGCCCGGGGCTAGGGGTGGAGGCCAGGGGTATGGTGGCTAGGGTGCGGCATCCAGGGACTGGGTATCCAGGGACTGGGCGAGGCCCTCGATCCGTTCGGCGATGCGGGCCAGGCGCTCGGCCAGCTGCGGGTCGACCGGCACGGCGCCGGGGTTGGCGGATCGCAGCCGGGCGACCTCGCCGCGCAGGTCGCCGCCCTCGTCGGCCAGCAGCAGCGCGACATGCAGCAGCATGCGGGCTTCGGAGAATTGCCCGCCCATCCCGCGGATGAGCTTCACCTTCTCCTCGATCTGCGCGGCCAGGGCGGAGACGTGCTGCTCCTCGCCATCCTTGCAGCCGATGGTATGGCCATAGCCATTGACCCGGACGGTAACCTGCCCCACGCGATGCTCCCTTAATCCGGTTCGCCGGGATTGGTGTCGGGGGCGCGCAATTCCTCGGACAGGGCGGCGCGCAGCCGGGCGATGGTGGCATCGAGCCGTTCCGCCATGGCGGCAACCTCGGCCCGGGGGACCGCATCGGCCTCCTCGGCCAGTGCCCGCGGGCGGGCGACCGCCGCGGCGAGGCGCTCCACCGCGGCCTCCAGCCGTGCCGCCGCCGCTGCCACAGGATCCCTTGCGCCGTCGCTCATGCCGCTCCTGCCAGATGGTGGTGGCCGGAAAGCGCGCTGGACGCCCCCGTTCCGGCATGCTGGAAGCCTTCGCATGAGCGCCGGAGCGGGTCAACGGCCAGCGGATCGAGACGGCGGAATCAGCCCGGCGGTGGTGGTGCATGCGCCGGCGGAGGCCGCGCTGGCGCTGGAACTGGCCGGGCCGGCCGGGGTGGTGCTGCTTTCCGCCTCCGGTGCGGCGGGCAGCCTGGGGCCGGCCTGGTTCCTGGCGCTGGCCGCCGCCGCGGCGGCGGCCCGGCCGGGGGTGCCGCATCTGGCGGTGCTGGATTGCGCGGATGCGCCGGGGCATGCCCTGGCGGCGATCCGGGCCGGGCTGCGGGCGGTGGTGCTGGCCCCCTGCCCCGCCTTCGCCGCCGTCGCCGGCGCCGCGGCGGAATGCGGGGCGGCGGTCTGGCCAACCCGGCCGCCGGCGCTCGACCTCGGCCGGCTCGACCTCGGCAAGCCGGGGGGGCGGGCCAAGCTGGCGGGATGGTTACGGCGGGCCGGGTGACAAGCCGCAACCCCCGCGCTACAGGACGCCATCCGCCAAGAACCGGCTGCAAAGGGCATCCCATGAAACTGTCGCGCAAGGTCAAGGAAATCCTCTCCTGGTACGAGAGCGACAATCCGGGGACCAAGGGCAACCTGTCCCGCATCCTGATGGAAGGTAAGCTGGGCGGCACCGGCCGCATGGTCATCCTGCCGGTCGACCAGGGCTTCGAGCATGGCCCGGCCCGCAGCTTCGCGCCGAATCCGGCCGCCTATGACCCGCGCTACCACTTCGAGCTGGCGATCGAGGCCGGGCTGAACGCCTATGCCGCGCCGCTCGGCATGATCGAGGCGGGTGCCAGCACCTATGCCGGCGCCATCCCGACCATCCTGAAGGTGAACAGCAGCAACAGCCTGTCCACCACCAAGGACCAGGCCGTCACCGGCACCGTCTCCGACGCGCTGCGCCTCGGCTGCGCCGCCATCGGCTTCACCATCTACCCGGGCTCCGAGTACCAGTTCGAGATGATGGAGGAGCTGCGCGAGCTCGCCGCCGAGGCCAAGGCCGCCGGCCTCGCCGTGGTGGTCTGGTCCTATCCGCGCGGCCCGAACCTCGACAAGGTCGCCGAGACCGCGCTCGATATCTGCGCCTATGCGGCGCATATGGCGGCGCTCTGCGGCGCGCATATCATCAAGGTGAAGCCGCCGACCGAGGCGATCAGCTTCGAGGCGGCGAAGAAGACCTACGAGAAGTCGCCGGTGCCGAACCTGGGCGAGCTCTCGGGCCGGATCACCCATATCGTGCAGGCCTGCTTCGGCGGCCGCCGGCTGGTGGTCTTCTCGGGCGGCGAATCCGGCACGGTCGAGAGCATGATGAACATGGCGCGCGGCATCCATGCCGGCGGCGGCAATGGCTCCATCATCGGCCGCAACACCTTCCAGCGGCCGAAGGCGGAGGCGCTGCAGCTGCTCTCCGACATCATCAACATCTACCGCGGCCCCGTGGCCTGAGACCTGGCCTGAGCCGAGGCTGATCCCGGCGCAGCCCGAAAGGGCTGCGCCGGACCTTTTTCTACCCCAGCAGCTTCGGCACGCTGGACAGCAGCAGCACCGCGCCGGAGACGGCGAGCAGCCCCAGCACGATGCGCTGGAACCCGATGTCGCCCAGCATCTGATAGGCCCGGGCGCCGAGCAGCGCCGAGGCGATGACGATCGGCACCATCAGCGGAAACAGCCAGGCCGCCTGGGCGGAGATCGTCCCGGTCAGCAGGTAGCCGGTCATCGTCGTGACATGCATGGTCAGGAAGACCAGCTGGAAGACGCTGCGCTGGGTCATCCGGTCCCAGCCGCGCAGCACGCACCACAGCGTCGGGATCGGCCCCGGCAACCCGCCGATGCCGCCCATGATGCCGCCGAGCGCGCCGGCGACGCCATCGGCCAGCTTCCCGCCATGGGAGACGCGCGGCAGCTTCGTCGCCAGCAGCATCGCCGGGCACCAGACCAGCAGCAGCAGCCCGAGCCCGGCCTGGAAGATCTGCGGATTGACCCGCGGCAGCAGCACCACGCCGAGCGGCACGCCGACCAGCCCGCCCAGGATGAAGGGGATGGCCCGGGGGATCGCCGAGAGCTTCAGCGACCGCATCCCCATGCCCTGGCCGATGATCGAGCAGAAGACCACCAGCGGCCCGGCCACCGAAGGCTCCAGCGTCCAGGACCAAAAGGCCATGGCGACCAGGCCGAAGGCGAAGCCCGACATGCCCTGGACGAAGCCGGCCACGGCGGCCCCCAGCAGGATAACCGCCATTCCCAATGTCACGCGCCCCGCCCCTGCCATGTCAGTGGCCCGGGTTTTCGCGCGAGGGGCCGCGGGATACAACCGGGGCAAGGCTGACAACGAGGAAACCCAAAGCATGTCCGAACCGCGCCGCTTCAAGGTCGGCTACCTCTCCTACGTGCCGCATCCCTCCTTCCTGGAGACGCTGGCGCGGCATCCGGAGGTGGAGGTGGTCCGCATCCCGCTCGACCAGCCGGAGGCGGCGGTGCTGGCCGGGCTGCAGGGGGTGGATGCCTATTACTGCATGGCCTCCCGCGACGAGCTGCCGAAGCCCTTCCACGTCAGCGCGGCGCTGCTGGCGAAGCTGCCGCGGCTGCTGATGGTGGGCAGCACCGGTGCCGGCTACGACCCGATCGACCCCCTCGCCTGCACCGCCGCCGGCGTGCTGCTGGTGAACCAGGCCGGCGGCAATGCCGAGGGCGTGGCGGAACATGCGGTCGGGATGATGCTGGCGCTGCTGAAGCGGATGCCGGAGGCCCAGGCGGCGATGCGGGCCGGGAAGGCGAAGGACCGCAATGCGCTGATGGGCCGGGAGCTGCGCGGGCGGACGGTCGGGCTGGTCGGCATCGGCAACGTCGGGACGCGCGTCGCGGAGATCGTCCGCCTCGCCTTCTCCTGCCCGGTGCTGGCCTGCGACCCTTACGTGGATGCGGCGACGGTCGCGGCGCGCGGCGCCCGCAAGGTGGAGATGCCGGAGCTGCTGGCCGAGAGCGACGTGGTCAGCCTGCACCTGCCGCTGGCGCCCGACAGCCGCGGGCTGATGAATGCCGGCAGCTTCGCCCGGATGCGGAAGGGCGCGATCTTCGTCACCACCGCGCGCGGCAACATCCACGAGGAGCCGGCGCTGCAGGAGGCGCTGGCCTCCGGCCATATCGCCGCCGCCGGCCTCGACGTCTGGGAACAGGAGCCGCCGCCGCCCTCGCATCCGCTGCTGAACATGGACAACGTCATCGTGACGCAGCACACCGCCGGCGTGACGCATGAGAGCCGCAGCAACATCACGACGATCGCGGCGCTGGCCTTCGTCGATGCGGCGAACGGGCGGCTGCCGCCGCGGGTGATCAATCCGGAGGTGATTGGTCGCTTCGCGGCGCGCTACGAGGCGGCCTTCGGGCGGAAGCTGGCGGTCTAGTTCAGGGCGTCATCCACGGGCCCCGGCCCGTGGATCGGGCGGCGGTGGCGCGGTTCAGGCCAGGCTGTCCCAGGCCCAGGGGCGGGCGGCGCGGTCCTTCGCCTGCCATGCCAGGATCTCCGCCTCCCGCTGCTTGGTCAGGGCGATGTCGTCCAGGCCTTCCGCCAGCGCCTGCTTCTTCCGCGCGTCGATGGCGAAGGGCACCGCCTCGCCCCAGGGGGTCACCACCTCCTGCCGCTCGAGGTCGACGGTGACGCGGGCATTGCCGGGGCTGGCCTCCATGGCCTCGGCGATGCGGCGGATCAGGTCCAGCGGCAGGCGGACCGGCAGCAGGCCGTTCTGGAAGCAGTTGTTGTGGAAGATGTCGCCGAAGCTGGGCGCGATGACGCAGCGGATGCCCATGCCCATCAGCGCCCAGACCGCGCCTTCGCGGGAGGAGCCGCAGCCGAAATTCTCGCCCGCCAGCAGGATCGGCGCGCCGGCGAAGGGCGGCTGGTCCAGCGGGAAGTCGGGCCGGCCGCGGAAGCGCTCGAAGCCGAAGGGGCCGAGGCCCTCCCGCGTCGAGCCGACCAGGCGCTGCACCGGGATGATCATGTCGGTATCGACGTTGGCCCAGATCAGCGGCGCGGCGAGGCCGGTGACGGTGGTGAAGGGCTGCATCACGGGCGCCTCGGATCGGTGATGGCGCCGGCCAGCGCCGCGGCGGCGGCCATGGCGGGGCTGGCCAGGTGGGTGCGGGCGCCGGTGCCCTGGCGGCCGACGAAGTTGCGGTTGCTGGTGGAGACGCTGCGGGCGCCGGGCGGCACCGTCTCCCCGTTGGCGGCGACGCAGAGCGAGCAGCCGGGCTCCCGCCATTCGAAGCCGGCAGCGAGGAATGCGCGGTGCAGCCCCTCGGCCTCGGCCTCGCGCTTCACCGTCTCGGAGCCCGGGACGACCCAGGCGGTGACATGCGGCGCGACCCGGCGGCCGCGCAGCATGGCGGCGGCGTCGCGCAGGTCCGACAGCCGGCTATTGGTGCAGGAGCCGATGAAGACCCAGTCGACCCTGGTGCCCTCGATCGGGCGGCCGGCTTCCAGGCCCATGTAGTCCAGCGCGGCGCGGTCGGCGGCGCTGGCGGGGGCCGGGATGCGGCCGGTGATGGGCAGCACCTGCTCCGGGCTGGTTCCCCAGGTGACCTGGGGGGCGATCTCGGCGGCCTCGATCCGATGGTCGGCGTCGAAGGCGGCGTCGGGGTCGCTGGGCAGGCGACGCCAGTCGGCCAGGGCGGCGTCCCAGGCGGCGCCCTTGGGGGCGAAGCGGCGGCCGGCGAGGTACTCGTAGGTGGTGTTGTCGGGGGCGATGAGCCCCATCTTGGCGCCCAGCTCGATCGAGAGGTTGCAGAGGGTCAGCCGTGCCTCCAGCGGCAGGGCGCGGACCGCGGCGCCGGCGTATTCCACCGCGAAGCCGGTGCCGCCGGCGGTGCCGAAGCGGCCGATGGCGTGCAGGATCATGTCCTTTGCCGTCACGCCGGGCGGCAGGGTGCCCTCGAAGCGGATGCGCATGGCGCGCGGGCGGCGCTGCATCAGGGTCTGGGTCGCCAGCACGTGGCTGAGCTCGCTGGCGCCGATGCCGAAGGCCAGCGCGCCGACGCCGCCATTGGTGCAGGTATGGCTGTCGCCGCAGACCAGCGTCGTGCCGGGCAGCACGATGGCGAGCTCGGGCGCCATGACATGGACGATGCCGCTGCCGGGCTGGCCGAGGTCGAAGAGGCGGATGCCGGTTTCGCGGGCGCGCTGCCGCAGGCCGGCGAGCGGCGCGGCGCCTACCGGAAAAGTCTCGCCGGTGCGGCCGGGGGCGGTGGAGATGGCGTGGTCGGGGGTGGCGAAGACCAGGTCGGGCCGGGCCAGGGCATGGCCGGCGGCGGCGACCTCGGCCAGCGCCCGGGCGCCGGAAAGGTCGTGCAGCAGCACGCGGTCGATGTGCAGCAGGGACCAGCCCTCGCCGAGGTCGGCGACGACATGCGGGTCCCAGAGCTTGGCGAAAAGGGTCTTGGTCATCCGACCATAATCCGCCTGCCCGGCCTTGCGAGGCAAGGCTCACGGGGGCAGCATCGCCGCAATCGCGAGGGGTTGGGGTCATGGTGGATCTGGTCATCACCGGGGATTGCGTGGTCACGCCGCATGCCATCGGGCCGGCGGATGTGGCGATCGCGGGCGGCAAGGTGGTGGCGGTCGCCGCGCCGGGCGCCTTCCCGATCTCGGCCGGGGCGCGGCTGATCGATGCCCGCGGCAAGATCGTGATGCCGGGGGGCATCGACCCGCATACCCATTGCCTCTGGCCGGTGGTGGTGCCGGACGGCACGCCGACCCTGACCCAGGGGCCCTCGGTGGTGGGCAAGGCGGCGCTGTTCGGCGGCACCACCACCATCATCGACTTCACCCGCTGGATGCATGGCAAGACCATCATGGGCGCCATCGAGGAGCGGATGGCCGACTGGACCGCCGATGGCTGCCCCTGCGACTGGGCGCTGCACACCATGGTGGAGGGCGACCTGCCGCCCGAGATTCCTGGGCAGCTCGCCGAGGCGATCGCCGCCGGGCATCCGACGGTGAAGATCTTCACCACCGACATCACGCCATCGCGGAAAGGCCGCATGGTCGATTTCGGCGACATCTGGGAGGTCTTCCAGGTGCTGGCGAAGCACGGCGGGCTCGGCGTCATCCATGCCGAGGACAACGACATCGTCATGCACATGTACGCCAAGCTGTTCCGCGAGAATCGCGCCGGCTTCGAGAACATGGCCGAGGTGCACAACACGCTGTCCGAGGACCTCTCCTTCCGCCGCGTGCTGCGACTGGCCGAGCAGGTGCCGGGCACCGCGCTCTATATGCTGCATGTCTCGGCGGCGAATGGCGTGCAGGCGATCCGCGAGGCGCGGGCGAAGAACCAGCCGGTCTATGGCGAGAGCCTGCACCAGTACATGCTGTACACGTCCGAGGACTACAAGCGGCCGAACGGGCAGATGTACCACACCTATCCCTCGCTGAAGTCGCAGGCGGACCAGGATGCACTGTGGCGCGGGGCGATGGATGGCAGCATCAACTGCGTGGCGACGGATGAGCTGTGCTGCTCCCTCGCGGTGAAGACGCAGGGCAACAGGATCGACGACACGACGGGCGGCAATTCCGGCGTCGAGCCGCGCGTGGCGGTGATGTATTCCGAGATGGTGGGCAAGCGCGGCTTCACCCTGCGGCAGTTTGTCGATGCGGTCTCGACCAATGCGGCGAAGGTGATGGGGATGTATCCGCGGAAGGGCGCCATCGCGCCTGGGGCGGATGCCGATATCTGCATCCTCGACCCGGCGCTCAAGCGCACCGTGCGGGCCGAGGTGATGCACGAGGCCGACTACAGCCCCTGGGAAGGCCGCACCGTCGATGCCTGGCCGGCGATGACCATCCTGCGCGGCAAGATCATGGTCGAGGGCGACAAGTGGCTGGGCGACGGGAAGGATGGGCAATGGATCCATCGCAACATCCCGGCCGAGATCAGGGCCGGCGCGGCGCTTTGACGCCACCGGAACTCCGCGACCTGCTGGCGGATGCGCTGGCGCTCTGGGAGGTATCGGGGCGCGTGGCGGTGGTGGATGGCGGCGTGGCGCTGCGCGCGCCGGATGGGACGCCGCTGCGGGTGGTGGCCGCGGAGGCCGTGGACCGGCCGATCCGCTGGTGGGTGGAGAAGCCGGGGCAGCGGCGGCCCTGCACCTCGGTCGTCGGGCTGCTGCGGACGCTCCGCAATGCGGTGGGCGCCGGCGACGGCGAGGCGCGGCGGCTGCGGGTGGCGATGCCGTGATCCCGGTCTCGGTGGTGACGGGCTTCCTCGGCGCGGGGAAGACCACCCTGCTGCGGCGGGTACTGGGCGACCCGGACTGGGCGAACAGCGCGGTCATCGTCAACGAGTTCGGCGAGGTGCCGCTGGACCACGAGCTGCTGGCGGCGAGCGAGGAGGTGCTGGTCAATGTCTCGACGGGCTGCCTCTGCTGCGTGGTGCGCTCCGACCTGACCGCCACCCTGATGGACCTGCTGCGGCAGCGCGCGGCGGGCACGGTGCCGCCCTATGCACGGGTGCTGATCGAGACCTCCGGCCTGGCCGATCCGGCGCCGATCCTGCACGCGCTGATGACCGACGAGGCAGTGGCGGCGACGCACCGGCTGCAATCCGTCGTCACCCTGGTGGATGCGTTGCATGGCGCGGGCACCCTGGCGCGGCACCCGGAGGCGCAGCGCCAGGCGATGCTGGCCGACCGCATCCTGCTGACCAAGCCGGACCTTGGCGGCGATACCGCGGCGCTGGAGGCGGCGCTCCGCGGCCACAACCCGGCGGCGCCGATCCGCGCCGCGGTGCAGGGCGCGGTCGAGCCGGACTGGCTCTTCGCCGCCGGCACCCTGCCGGAATTCCTCGATGCCAGCGCGAAGCACAGCGCCGGGGTCGCCGGCATCACCCTCGAGCGTGAGGCGCCGATCCCGGCCCTGGCGCTGACCTTGTGGATGCAGGCGCTGGCGGAACATGCCGGCGCCCGGCTGCTGCGGCTGAAGGGGCTGGTGGCCCTGGCCGAGGATCCCGGGCGGCCGGTGGTGGTGCATGCCATCCAGCATGTGGTGCATGCGCTGGAATGGCTGGAGGAGTGGCCCAGCGCCGATACCCGCAGCCGTATCGTGCTAATCGGCCAGGGCATCCCGCGCCACCTGCCGGCACGGCTGCTGGCGGCGATCGAGGCGGAGGTGCGGGACGCCGAGGGTCGTTCGGGGGGCGGCTAGGCCGCCGCGGTCCGGGGCGGGCTGAAGCGGATGGTGGCGCGGACGCCGCCCGGCTCGAAGCGCAGCTCCACCCCGGCGCCGGCGCCGAGGTCCCGGGCCAGGGCGCGTTCCAGCAGCCGCATGCCGAAGCCGCGCCGCGTCGGCGGCCCGGTCACCGGCGGGCCGCCGGCTTCGACCCAGTCCAGCGCCACCTCGCCCTCCGGCCCCATCCGGCATTCCACCGTGACCCGGCCCTGCGGGGTCGAGAGCGCGCCGTATTTCAGCGCATTGGTTGCCAGCTCATGCAGCGCCAGGGCCAGGGTCTGGGCCTGCGCCGGGGAGAGCGGCTGGCTCGGCGCCAGCGCCGTCAGGCTGGAAAGGTCGATGCGCGCCGCCGCGGTATCGTCGCCGCGCCAGGGGGCCAGCGCGGCCTGGACGACATCCTGCAGCGCCGCATCCTCCCAGGAGATGGCGGTCAGCATGTCATGCGCCCGGGCCAGGGCGCGGAGCCGGCCATCGAGGTCGGCGCCGATCTGCGCCGAATCGCCGCCGGGATGGCCGCGCAGGGTCTGCGCCGCCACCGCCTGGACGGTGGCCAGGACATTCTTGACCCGGTGGTTCAGCTCGGCGACGACCAGGCGGCGGTGGCGCTCGCTGCGGCTGCGCTCCTCCAGCGCGAAGGCGAAGGCGGCGGCGAGCTCGTCGGCGTCGCGCAGGCCGGTGCGCAGGCCGCTGCGGTCGGGCGGGCCCTGGCCCTCGACCAGACGGGTCAGGCTCTGGAAGGCCGCGACGGTGCGGCGTGCCACCAGCAGGGCGAGGCCGAGGGCCAGGGCGGTGACCAGGGTGCCGAAGCCGATGATGCGGAAAAGCGCGGCGCGGAGTGGCCCCTGGAATTCGGCATCCGGGATGGTCCGCACGGCGATGAAGCCGCTGTTCGCCGCATGGGTGAAGGCGACCATGGCCGGCACCCCTTCCCGCGTGGTGCTGGCGAGGAGGACGCCTTCGCGGTTGGCGGCGATGCGGTCCTGCATCTCCGGCCGCATCGGCTGGCCGGTCAGGCGGCCGTCGTTGCGGCTGCGCGCGACGATGCGGCCGGCGCGGTCGGTGATGGCGCCGGTCCAGCCGGGGCCATCGGGAATGCCCTGTTCCGCCAGCACGCGGGCGAAGCTGCTGGGCGGCAGCGCGAAGCCGATGACGGCGGTGACGCGGCGGGCAGCGGCATCGGGGCCGGGTGACGCGGGATCGGGCGGGGCGAAGACCGGTACCGCGACGGCGACCGAGGCCCGGCCGCTCGCCACGCCGAGGAAGAGGTCGCTGACCTGTGGCTGGCCGGTTCGCAGCGCAAGCTGTGCCGCCTCCACGGCGCGGGGCGGCGGCGGGCGCGCGCCGGGCGGCCAGGCGGTCAGCAGGACGATGTCGCCCGCCTGGTTCACCAGGGTGATGGCGGCGCCGTCGTACTGGGCGGAGACGGCGCGCATCTCGCGCTCGAAGCTGGCCAGGTCGCCGGCGGCCAGGGCGGAGGAAACGGCGAGGCTGGCGGAGACCGCCTTCGCCAGGTCGAATTCCCGCTCCATCGCCACCGCCAGGACCCGGGCCTGCACCAGCAGCGTCTCCTCCGCCCGGGCCCGGGCATCCGCATAGGCGAGCCAGACGATGCCGGAGGCGAGGCAGAGCAGGGGCACCGCGATGGCGGCGGCCAGCAGCAGCAGGCGCGAGGCCAGGGAGCTGGAGGGCGAGATCCGGTCCGCCGGCCGGGGCGGCGGGGTCGGGCTGCGCCCATCGGCCGGAGGGGCTGGGCTATCGCAGCGCTCTACAGACATTGGCGCCCAGTCTAGCGCGATCCGGGTCGCTTGGCATCCGGCGAAGACAGCGGTCCGAACCGCCGGGTCAGGCCAGGGCTTCGCAGCGCAATTCGAAGCGGCATTCGGGATGCCCCTGGGCGGCGCAGGCGACTTCCCGGCAGGCCGGCTGGCCCGACGGCTGGCCCGACCGGCCGGCGGCTTCCAGGATGTAGCGCATGCCGCCGGCGAAGCTGCCCTCGAACATGAAGCAGACCGGGCGGCCGGTGGCTGGCCCATAGCCGAGCGCGAAGGCGGAGTGGCGGACGGTGACGGCGGCGGTGCCGGCCGTCTCGTCGAGCGACGCGATGTCGATCTGGCCATAGCCGCGCTGCGCCAGGCGCCTCAGGTAGTGGCGGAAGGTCTCGACCGGGGCGAGGCCATGCGTCCTCGCCTCCGCCCGGCACCACTGCAGGGCCGAGAGGTCGCTGGAGGCATAGAGGATCTCGCGGTAGGCGGCGGGGCCGATGGCGGCCTCGATGCCCTTCTGCATGTTCACCAGGAAATGCCGCGGCAGGTAGATCATCGGCAGCCCATCGGTGGTCCAGATGCCGGTCTCGGGATCGACCTCGATGGGGACTTGCGGCTGGGCCATGGCATTCTCCTGCGGCAGCACGGCATGCTGGGCGGCGGCCGGGCGGGGCGCAAGCCGGCACGCCCCAGGGCGGCAGCAGGGGGGGACAGGTGCATGGAATTCTTCGGCCAGCCGGCAGCGCGGGAGGCGCGCCCCTTCAGCCGGGCGGTGAAGGCCCATGGCATGGTCTGGGTTTCCGGCCATTCGGCGCCGCATGACCCGGCCCGCGGCCTCCACCGCGGCGCGACGCCGGCCGAGGAGGTGCGGAATGCGCTGGGCTTCATCGCCGGGCTGCTGGCGGAGGCGGGCAGCGGGCTCGACCGGGTGGTGCAGGTGACGATGCTGATCAGCGACCGGGCCGACTACGCCGCCTGCAACGCCGAATACGTGAAGCACTTCCCGGGCGGGCTGCCGGCGCGGCATACCGCGCTGTTCGGCGTGCCGACCGAGGCGCGGGTCGGCTTCGCCTGCGTGGCCCTGGCGGATTAATCCGAAGGGTCCGCTGCCAGGGCTTCCCGGATGCCGCGCATCCAGGCGCCGGCGCCGGCCGAGAGCATGCCGATATCCGTCTGCGTGCTCATGAACTGCGAGCCCTGGCGGATGGCGGCGGCCTGGGCCCTGGGGTCGCGGTTGCCGCCCATGCCGAAATACCTGCCATGCCTGCGGCAGGCGTCCTGCACCCGGGCGACGGCGGCCAGCAGCTCCGGGTCGGCGTATTGGCCGGGCTGGCCCATGTCGATCAGCAGGTCGTTCAGCCCGACATAGATCACGTCGATCCCCGGCACCGCGGCGATCTCCTCGATATTCGCCACGCCTTCCCGCGCCTCGATCATGCAGACGAGGAGCGTCGCGGCATCGATCGCCGGCAGGGCTTCCCCCGGCGGCAGGCTGCGGTAGTCGAAGAAGGGATAGGCGCCGGTGACGCTGCGGCGGCCGAGCGGGGCGAAGCGCACGGTGCGCACCGCCTGCTTCGCCTCGGCGGCGGTATTCACGTCCGGGTAGATGATGCCGGTCATGCCATTGTCGAGCAGCGCCTGCACGTCCTGGTCGTGCACGCCGCGGACGCGGACCATGGGGGCGATGCCGATGGCGAGCGCCGCCTGGGCGAGATGGCCCAGGGTCTCCAGGGTGAAGAGCCCGTGCTGCACCTCAAGGAAGAGGAAGTCGTAGCCCTGCGCCTTGGCGATGCGGGCGATCTCGGCGGAGCGGACGATATGCACCGCGAGGCCGAGCGCGGCGCCGCCTTCGGCGAGCTTGCGCTTCACCGGATTGTCGAGGGTGATGGCCATGGCGTCCTCCGCGTTGCGCGGCCGGGCATAGGCGGAACGGTGTATCCCCGCAATCAGGCGGCGACCGAGAGGCCGCGGACCTGGTGCTTCTCGATCAGCCTGGCGACGAGGCCGGAGGACTTGGCCTCGGCCACGAAGTCGCGGAGGAAGGCGGCGCCGGCGGGGTTGGTGCGGGCGGTGCCGATGGCCTGCTGCACGGCGGCGAATCGGCCATCCAGGATGCGGGCACCGGGCAGCCGGGCGGCATCGGCGAGCAGCCCCGGCCGCAGCCCGGCGAAGACCTCCATCCGCTGCTCGACGAAGGCCTGGAAGGCGGGGCCGCCGCCGCCGGCGATGGGCACCAGCGTCGCCGCGCGGAGATTGCGCTCGAGCCAGAGCGCATAGGCGGCGCCGGCGCTGACGGCGATGCGGATGCCGGGCCGGTCCACCTGGTCCATCGCGGTGATGGGCGAGCCGGGCGGGACGAGATAGGTGGCCTCGATCTCGCAATAGGCCGGGCTGAAGGCGATGCGCTCGGCTCGCTGCGGCTCGGCGCCGACCAGGCCGATGTCCCAGGCGCCGGTGCCGCCGGCGGCCGCGAGCAGGGCGGGGCTGTCGTAGGGCACCAGCCGCAGCGGCACGCCGAGCCGGGCGGCGATGGCGCGGGCCATGTCGGGGGCGACGCCATCCGGTTCGCCCTGCGCGGTGCGGCCGGTGACGAGCAGGGCATTCCGCATGTTGAGCCCGGCGCGGAGGGTGCCACCGGGGGCGAGTTCGGCCCGTGCCTCGGCGGGCGTGGCGGCCATGACGCGACCCGCGGGGGCAAGGGCGGCGGTGGCCAGCAGCAAGCGTCGCGTCACCATGGTTCCGCTCCTTGGTTTCCGTGCGAGCATGCCGGCCGATGGCCCGGCACGGGAAGCCCCTGCCCCACATCCGGCGCGGCCCGTGATAGGCTGCCACCGGCTTCGAGGAGATGCACGATGTCTGAGGCAAAGCTGGCACCCAACCTGCCCGAGTGGATGGTGACCCATGCGAACCGCTACCTGGAGAGCGGGGGCACCGAGGGGCACATGTATACCGTCACCCCGCCCGGCTATGCGGAGATGGTGGTCCCTGCCCTGCTGCTGACCACCACCGGGCGGAAGTCGGGCGAGCGGTTCATCTTCCCGCTGTTCTACGGCGCGGTCGGGGATGGCTACGTCATCGTTGCCTCCAAGGGCGGCGCGCCGGATCATCCCGGCTGGTACAAGAACATCGAGGCCAACCCCGAGGTCGAGGTGCAGGTCGGCACCCGAAAGACCAAGGCGCGGGCGCGGACCGTGACCGGCGAGGAGCGCGCCCGGCTCTGGCAGCAGGCGCTGGAATTCTGGCCACCCTATGCGGATTACCAGCGGAAGACGGAGCGGGAGATCCCGGTGGTCGTGCTGGAGCCGATCGCCTGACCCCAGGGCCGGTCCAGGCGCCTGCATGGACGATGGTCGGTCGACCTGCCTAGTATTCCCTCGAAGCGAGACGCCAGAACGACGCATCGAAACGAGGGAATGATGGACGATCCGAACGATGCCCTGCGGGAATTCCAGCGGGCGGAGGAGACCCGGCGCGCCGCGGCGGCCTGGCTGCAGGCCTTCGAGGCGGCGCTCGGGTCCCGGGATGCGGGGCGGATCGCCGCGCTGTTCCAGGCGGATGCCCATTGGCGGGACGTGCTCGCCTTCACCTGGAACTTCAGCGCCGCCGCCGGCCGGGACGAGATCGCCGCGCGCCTGGCGGCGGAACAGCCGCGGGTCGGCGCGCAGGGCTTCCACCTGCCGCCGGGACGCCGGGCGCCGCGCCGGGTGAAGCGCCTCGGCATCGACAGCATCGAGGCGCTCTTCGAATTCACCACCGCGGTGGGCCGCGGCGCCGGCATCATCCGCCTCTCGCCGGCGTCGAAGGATGGGGCGGAGACGGGCGGCGAGGCGATGCAGGCCTGGCTGCTCTCGACGACGCTCGACTCCCTGGCGGGGCATGAGGAGAAGATCGGCGCCAACCGGCCGACCGGCGCCGCCTATTCGCGCAATTTCGGCGGCGACAACTGGGCGGACATGCGCGCACGCGCCAGCGCCTATGCGGACCGCGACCCGGCGGTGCTGGTGATCGGCGCGGCGCAGGCGGGGCTCTCGATCGCCGCGCGGCTCAACCAGCTCGGCGTCGATACCCTGGTGGTCGAGCAATGGCCGCGGATCGGCGACAGCTGGCGGCGCCGCTACCATTCACTGGCGCTGCACAACTCCATCCACCTGAACCACCTGCCCTACATGGAATTCCCGCCGACCTGGCCGAAGTACATCCCGAAGGACATGCTGGGGAACTGGTTCGAATTCTATGCCGACGCCATGGAGATCAACTGCTGGACGGAGACCGAATTCGTCAGCGGCGCCTGGGACGAGGCGGCGCAATGCTGGACCGCGGTGGTCCGCCGCGGCGACGGCACCGAGCGGACATTGCGGCCGCGGCACCTGGTCTTCGCCAATGGGGTCAGCAGCTATCCGATGATCCCGGAGCTGCCGGGCCTGGCCGACTTCCAGGGCACGGTGATCCATTCCGAGGGCTTCGACAGCGGCGCCGACTGGACGGGGAAGCGGGCGCTCATCCTCGGCACCGGCAGCAGCGCCAACGACATCGCCCTCGACCTGCATAGCCATGGCGTGCAGACGACGCTGATCCAGCGCGGCTCGACCACCGTCGTCTCGATCGACCCGAGCGCCCGGCTGAACGAGGCGATCTGGGACGAGGGCGGGGCGCTGGCGGATTGCGACCTGATCGTCGCCTCGGCGACGCCGCCGCTGATCCTCAAGGGCTACAAGGCGGTGGCCAAGCGCATGGTCGAGCTCGACCGGGAGATCATCGACGGCCTCAAGCGCATCGGCTTCAAGCACGACATGGGGGAGGACGAGGCCGGCCACCAGATGAAGTATTTCCGCCGCGGCGGCGGCTACAACCTCGATGCCGGCAGCTCGGCGCTGATGATCAAGGGCGAGCTGGGCCTGCTGCCCTACGAGCGGATCGAGCGCTTCGCCGCCGAGGGCGCCCTGCTCAAGGACGGCACGGTGGTGCCGGCCGACCTCATCGTGCTGGCGACCGGCTACTTCCCGCAGCAGGAGCTGGTGCGGCGGGCGCTCGGCGAGGTGGTGGCGGCGCGGGTCGGCCAGGTCTGGGGGCTGAGCGCGACGGGCGAGCTGAACAACATGTACCGGCGCACGCCGCATCCGGGCATCTGGTTCATCGCCGGCGGGCTGGCGCAGTGCCGGATCAACTCGAAGTACCTGGCGCTGCAGATCAAGGCGACCGAGCTCGGGATGCTCGGCCCACTCTGAGCAGACTGGGCGCTCGCGCTCAGGCCTCGGGGCTGGCCGTGGGCTCGTTCAGCATGAAGGCGATCTTCTTCGCCAGCATGTCGATCGCGAAGGGCTTGGTCAGCATCTGCGTGCCGGCATCCAGCAGCGCGCCCTCGATGACGGCATTCTCCGCATAGCCGGTGATGAAGATGACCTTCAGATCCGGCCGCAGCATCCGCCCGGCATCCGCCACCTGCCGGCCGTTCATGCCGCCGGGCAGGCCGACATCGGTGATCAGCAGGCTGATCTGCTTCGCGGACCGCAGGATCTTCAGCCCGGAGGGGCCATCCTCGGCCTCGATGGCGGTATAGCCGAGGTCGCGCAGCACATCCGTCACCAGCATCCGCACGGTCGGCTCGTCGTCGATGACGAGCACCGTCTCGGCCTGCCGGGCGCGCTGCAGGACCGCCTCCTCCGCCGTGATGTCGCTCGGCTCCGCCTGGCCGTCATGCCGCGGCAGGTAGAGCTTCATCATGGTGCCGACGCCGACCTTGGAGACGATGCGCACCTGGCCGCCGGACTGCCGGGTGAAGCCGTAGATCATGCTGAGCCCGAGGCCGGTGCCGACGCCCAGCGGCTTGGTGGTGAAGAAGGGGTCGAAGGCGCGCTTGACCACCTCGGGCGGCATGCCGGTGCCGGTATCGGTGACCGACAGCAGCAGGTATTCGCCCTGCGGCAGGTCCCGGTCCCAGGCGGCTTCCCCGGCCAGGCTGATGTTCCGCGTCTCGATCGTCAGCCGGCCGCCATCGGGCATCGCGTCGCGCGCATTGATGCAGAGGTTGAGCAGGGCATTCTCGAGCTGGTTCGGATCGACCAGCGTGGTCCAGAGCTGGGGCTCCTCGGTGACCTGCAACTGGATCGCCGGGCCGACGGTGCGGCCGATCAGCTCCGCCATGCCGCGGATGAGCTGGTTGATGTTGACCGGCTTGGGGTCGAGCGTCTGGCGGCGGGAGAAGGCGAGCAGCCGGTGGGTCAGGGCGGCGGCCCGCTTGGCGGCGCCATGCGCGGCGACGACGTAGCGGTCCACGTCGGCCAGCCGGCCCTGGCCGATGCGGGTGCGGATCAGCTCCAGGCTGCCGGTGATGCCGGCGAGCAGGTTGTTGAAATCATGCGCGATGCCGCCGGTGAGCTGGCCGACGGCTTCCATCTTCTGCGACTGCCGCAGCGCATCCTCGGCCTGGCGCAGTGCCTCGGCCTGGGCCTTCTCGGCGGTGATGTCGCGGCCGACGCCGCTGAGCCGCTGGCTGCCGGGCTCCGGCGCCAGGGTCCAGGCGATCCAGCGCCAGCTCTCGTTGGCGGCCGCCAGGCGGCACTGGACCCGCGCCGGCTGGCTGGTCGCGCGCATATGCGCCAGCGCCGCGGCCGCCGCCTGGCGGTCCTCCGGATGGACCAGGTCGATGAAGCGGGTGCGCAGCAGGGCGGCCTCGTCATGGCCGAGCAGGCGGCGCCAGGAGGGGCTGACCCGCTGCAGGCAACCGTCGTATTCGGCGACGACCAGCAGGTCCTCGCTGAACTCCCAGAGCCGGTCGCGTTCCGCGGTGCGCAGCACGACCTGGGTTTCCAGCGTCTCGTTCAGGGTCCGCAGCGCCGCCTCGGTGCGCTTCGCCGCGGTGACGTCGTAGATCACGCCGACGAAGCGCAGGCCGGACCATTCCGCGTCGCGGAGGAATTCGCCGCGCCGCGTCAGCCAGCGCACCTCCCCGGTATCCGGGCGGGTGATCTCGAATTCAAGCTGCTCGGCCGGGCCCGGCTTGGGCTTCGCGGCGGGGTCGATGATCAGCGGATGCGGCGGCACGACCAGGGCATTCACCGTGGCCAGCGGCAGGTCGCGCGCCGGATGCAGCCCGAGCAGCCGGCAGAATTGCGGGGAGACGGACAGGGTGGCGAAGCCATCCACGTATTCGAAGGCGCCGACGCCGCCCGCCGTCTGGGCGATGCGGAGCTGTTCCTCGACCCGCTTCTGCTCGGTGATGTCGACCAGCGCGCCGACGAAGCGGGTCGGCTGCTCCTGCTCGTCCAGCTCGCAGCGGCCGCGGGCCTGGACCCAGCGCACCGGCCCATCGGCCAGCAGCAGGCGGAATTCCTTGGCGAAGACCTCCGCCCCCCGCAGCATGCCGCCGACGGCGAGCCGGATGCGGGCCTTGTCCTGCGGATGGATGGCGGAGAAGAAGACGGCGGTCTCGACGCCCTTCACCAGCGCGTCCGGGTCCAGGCCATAGAGCGTGGCGAAGCGCGCATCGCCGAACAGCTTCCGCTCCGCGATGCGCCAGTCCCAGCCCGCGGCGGTGCCGGACATGGCGAGCGTCGCCTGCAGCCGCAGGTTGGTCTCGTCCAGCCGGCGGTAGCGCTCGTCGAGCTGCGCCTGGAAGGAGACGGCGTGATAGGCGGCGGTGACGTCGCCGAGGGTCGCCAGGAAATAGGTCAGGCCGCCCGTCTCGCCCTGCACCGGCGTGATGCTGAGGGCATTCCAGAAGGGGGTGCCATCCTTGCGGTAGTTGAGGATCTGCGCCTCGACCGGGCGGCCCTGCCGCAGGGCATGGCGGATGCGGTCCACGGTCAGCCGGTCGGTTTCCGGCCCCTGGAGGAAGCGGCAATTGCGGCCGGCCGCCTCCTCCGCGGCATAGCCGGTGAGCTGGGTGAAGGCGGCATTGGTGAAGACGATGGGGTGGTCCGGGGCATCGGCGGCGACGACCACCATGGCGAGGCCGGAGCGTTCCAGCGCCATGAACATGGCCCCGGCCAGGGGCCGCAGGTCGTCGATGCCGATGGGCCGGGCTTCAGACGTCATTGCCAAGGTCGTCGTCCATGACGCGCGCGATGAAGTCCTGGATCAGCGCCCGCAAGGTCGCCAGCGAGGGCAGATCCATGATCACTGCGATATAGCCGCGGATCTCGCGGTCGAGCAGGGAAAAGTTGATGTAGAGGAACAGCACCAGGTCGTCCTGGCCAGACGCCGGGCCGGAGGCCGGGGAGGCCTGGAACAGCCGCTCGCCGTCGCCGCGGAGCACTTCCGGCAGGGACATGCTGAGGGGCTGGCGCAGCATGTTGGCCATGGTCGCCAGGCAGCCGTTGAGGATGACGTTGCCGGTCTCGGCCAGCGCCTCCTGCTCGATCTCGCCGAGCGCATCCTCCGGCATCTCCTCCCCCACCACGGCACGGACGAGCTGCAGGCTTTTCGCCTGGGGGAAGATCAGCATCGCCTGGCCGGAAAAGACGCCGGCGAAGCCCTGCCGCACGGCGATCAGGTCCTGGCCCTCGCGCTCCCCCACCAGGGCCGCGGCGACGCGCTGGCTGATGAGCTCGATCGAGGGGACCGAGAGCAGCACCTGCTCCCCGACCATCTTGCGCAGGCCGACGGCGGCGCGGCTGACGCCGATATTGACCAGTTCGGTCAGCGCATCCCGCTCGAGCTCGGTCAGCACCTCCTCGGTCGATGTCATGTCTGGCTGACCCGGAGGCGGAGCGCGGCGCCGGACAGGAAGCCGCGCAGCCCGTCCTCGGTCAGCGGCTTGGCGACGAAGGCGGCATTCACCGCCCGGGCGCGGGCGATGATCTCGTCCTGCACATTGGCGGTGATCAGCGCCAGCGGCATGGCCGGGCGCAGGGCGCGCAGGGCGGTGGCCAGTTCCAGTCCATCCATGCCGGGCATGTTGAAATCGAGCAGGGCGATATCGACCTGCCTGGCGGCGACGATCGCCAGGGCTTCCTCGGCATTGCCGGCTTCCAGCCTTTCCCAGTCCGGCTGCAGGGCCTTGATGGTCTTTCCGGCGACGAGACGGGCGAGTTTACTATCGTCAACGATCAGAATTACTACGCTCATCACACCAGCTCCGCCGCGCCCGTCCTGGCTCATGATGGGAAACCCAACCCTGGGGCAATCTCGCAACCGGCCAAATCACACTTTGGCGCGATGGCGTTGCTATTTTGCATCAAGTTGGCTTCGCTGCCGGGTTCTTTAGAAGTATGGGCAGGAGCCAACGGTTCACGAAAGGGTCATTGGCAGGTCCCGTCACCATGGGTTGCATGACCATCAGGACCTGTACCACCGCAGCATGCAACCCCGTGGCCGCCTGCAGGTTCACCGGCGGAGGCGGATCGGCCTGCAGCAGGCCCAGCAGGACCTCGGCATCCTCCACCGCGGAAGCGCCCCGCAGGTGGATGGTCCCGGCCTCCAGCACCACGCTCATCCGACCAGGGCCCCGCCGGCCGGCCCTGCCCCGGCCAGGTCCCTGGCGACCAGTTCCGGCACGTCCAGCACGACCAGCACCTGGCCATCGCCCAGCGGGGCCGCGCCGAGCAGGCCCGGCATGCCCGCCAGCAGCCCGCCCAGCGGCCGCAGCAGCACGTCCAGCCGCTCGGCGAAGCCATCCACCTCCAGCCCGGTCGGCTGCCCGTCGCAGTCAACGATGAGGACCTGGGCATGCCGGCCGCCGCGTGGCGCGGCCGGGCGGCGCAGCAGGGTGGCGAGCCGCAGCAGCGGGATGGTGCGGCCCTCCTGCACGAAGGCCTCGCCGTGGCGGACCGGCCGGATGCGGTCGCGCGGGATGCGCGTCGTCGCCAG
Organism: Belnapia sp. AC561; assembly: GCF_979252845.1. Classification (NCBI taxonomy): domain Bacteria; kingdom Pseudomonadati; phylum Pseudomonadota; class Alphaproteobacteria; order Acetobacterales; family Roseomonadaceae; genus Belnapia; species Belnapia sp. AC561. The sequence goes on along the minus strand of NZ_CEEDBP010000019.1, from coordinate 7,546 downwards.
CACGGCCTCGATCGGCACGCCGAAAGCCTCCTCGCCGAGCCGGATGGTCAGGACCGTGGTGACGACCACCGCCCTCGGCAGGGCGATTCGCACCTCCGCCCCCAGGCCGGGACGGCTGGCGAGGGTGACGCGGCCGCCCATGCCTTCCACCGCGCTCCGCACCGCATCCATCCCGACGCCGCGGCCGGAGATCTCGGTCACCGCGGCGGCGGTGGAGAAGCCGGGGGCGAAGACGAGGTTGGCCGCGGCCTCCTCGTCCAGGGCGTCGATCGCCGCATCCGGCAGGATCCGCCGCTGCTTCGCCGCCTGGCGGACGCGGGCGGCATCGACGCCGGCGCCGTCGTCGGCGACGAGGACCAGGATGCGGTCGCCCTCCCGCCGCGCCTCCAGCCGGATGCGCCCGGTGGCGGGCTTGCCGGCGGCGGTCCGGGCTGCGGCCGGCTCGATGCCATGGTCGATGGCATTGCGCAGGACATGCAGCAGCGGCTCGAACAGCCCGTCCACCAGGGACTTGTCCGCTTCCACCGCCTCGCCCTGGATATCGAGGTCGATGGTCTTGCCCAGCCGGGCGGCGGTCTCCCGCACCAGCCGGGGAAAGCGGCGGAAGCAGCGGGACAGCGGCGTCATCCGCAGGTTCATGACCGCCCGGTGCAGCCGGCGGATGACGCGTTCCAGCTCCGCCTCGCCGGGGGCCAGCGCCTTGCGCAGCGCCGGGTCCAGGGCGGCGGCCCGGGCCGTCGCCTGGGCCATGGCGTTGCGCGCGACGATCAGCTCGCCGGCGATGTCGAGCAGGCCGTCGATGCGGTCGGCATCGACCCGCAGGCTGCGGGAGGCCGCCTCGGCATCCGGCTCCGGCTTCGGCGGCGCGCCGGCCGGGGACGCGGCGGGGGCGGCGGGCACCTCCACCAGCGCGGCCTGGTCGGCGACGAAGCGCAGCGCCTGGCGCAGGGCATCGGCGGGGGCGGTGCTCAGCGCCTCGATCACCAGGTTGCAGGTGAAGGGCTCGATCTCCGCGGCGGTCCAGGGCTCGCGCAGGCCGAGGTGCAGCGCGGCCAGCCCCGGCAGGCTGCGCAGCAGGGCGATGGGGTCGTCGCCGAGGAAGAAGCAATCGGCGGCGGGCAGGAAGCGCAGGGCGGTGAGACCCCTGCCCTGCGCCCGCGCCTCGGCCACCGCGGCGGCCTCGCGCGCCAGCAAGGCGGGCAGCCAGGCGGCCGTCGCTGGGGCAGCGACTGCGGCGGCGGCGGAATCGATCCCCGGGTCCGCCCCCGGATCCGCCTCTGGAGCCGCCTCTGGGTCCAGCAGGCGGCGCAGGGCGGCTTCCAGCCGGGCGCCCTCCGCCTCGGCCGTCTCGGCCAGGGCGCCGGTGCGGGCGATGCCGCCGATCCAGCCCTCGCTGGCGTTCAGGCAGGCGAGCAGCGCATCGGTCAGCGGCCGCTCCAGCACCCGCCTCCCCTCCCGCACCGCGCCGAGCAGATCCTCGGCGGCATGCAGCACCCGGCCCATCGGGGCGAAGCCGAAGAGCGCGACCGAGCCCTTCAGCGTGTGGAAGGCCCGGAAGGCGCTTTCCAGCCGGGCCGCATCCGCCGGGTCGCGCTCGAGCGCGAGCAGGTCGTCGGCGGCCTGTTCCACCAGCTCCGGCGCCTCGATGAGGAATTGGTCGAGCAGCTCGTCCATCACGCCTCCGCCTCCAGGGGCCGCTGGTAGACGATGGCATCCTCGAAGCGGCGCAGGGCGAAGCGGTCCGAGATGCGGGCCATGGATTCGCTGTGGCCGAGGCAGATGAAGCCGCCGGGATTGAGCGCCTCCAGCAGGTGGCGCGAGGCGGCCAGGCGTGAGGCATCGTCGAAGTAGATCAGCACGTTGCGGCAGAAGATGACGTCGAAGCGGCCCTGCGCGGCGACGCTGGCCGCATCGACCAGGTTGGCCTGGGTGAATTTCACCGATTCCCGCAGGTCCTGGATGATGCGGCGGCGGCCGTCCCGCGCCGGCTCGAAATACTGCGACAGCACCTCGGGTCCGAGCCGGGCCAGCGCCCGCTCGCCGTAGTCGCCGGCCAGCGCGGCCGCCAGTGCCTGGGTGTCGATGTCGGAGCCGACGATCTCGATGTGATAGGCATCGACCAGCGGCCAGTTCTCCAGCAGCCAGAGCGCGATGGAATAGGGCTCGTCGCCGGTGGAGCAGGGCACCGACCAGATCCGCACCAAGTCGCCGGGGCCGCGGCGGGCCACGATCTCGGGCAGCAGCGACCGGCTGAGGCATTGGAGCTGGTGCAGCTCGCGGTAGAAATAGGTCTCGTTGACGGTGAAGCTGTTGATGAGCTGCTCGAGCTCCGGCCCGCCGGCGCGCAGCAGGGCCAGGTAGGCCGCGATGGTCGGCGTTGCCGTCGCCTCCATGCGCTGGATCAGGCGGCGCTCGACGTAGTAGCGCTTGCCCTCGCCATAGGCGATGCCGGTGCTGCGGTAGACGAGCTGGCAGAGCCGCTGCATGTCCTCGGCGCTGAGGATGGTGGCCATGGCCGGCGGCGCATCCGTCATGGCAGCCAGCCCAGCAGGGTCCCGGCGATGGAATCGAGCGGGACGATGGCCTCGGCGCCGCCGGCGCGGACCAGCTCGCCCGGCATGCCCCAGACCACGGCGGTCTCCTCGGCCTCGGCGATGGTGCGGCCGCCCTCGGCGCGCAGCCGGGTCATCGCCGCGGCGCCGTCATGGCCCATGCCCGTCATCATCACGCCGATCAGCCGGGGCGCGCCGAGATGCTGGAGCGCGCTGGTCACCAGCCGGTCCACGCTGGGGTGCCAGGGATAGTTCGGCAGGGAGGGCGCGGCCTGCACCACCGGCCCGCCGGGCCGCATGGCGACGACGATATCGGCATCGCCCCGGCCGATATAGACATGGCCGGGCAGCAGCGGCACCGGGCGGATGACTTCCTGGACCGTCAGCGCGCAGAGCCGGTCCAGCCGCCGCGCCAGCGGCCCGGTGAAGACCGCCGGCATGTGCTGGGCGACCAGGATGGGCCAGGGAAAATCCGCCGGCAGCGGCGAGAGCAGCGCATCCAGCGCCGGCGGGCCGCCGGTGGAGGTGCCGACCAGCACGACGCCGTCCGGCGGCGCGGCGGGCTGCGGGCGGGGGGCCGGCATGGGATCGGCCAGGCGGGAATCGGCCAGGCGGGGTTCAGCCACCCGGGGGTCGGCCGGCAAGGCGCCGCGCACGGGCGCGATGGCATGGCGCACCCGGTCGGCCAGCCGCAGCGAGCGGCGAAGCCGGGCCCGGGCGGCGGCGCGGACCTTGCGCACCAGCAGCGGCCCCAGCTCGTCGATCGCCAGGGAAATGGCGCCATCCGGCTTGGCGATGAAATCCACCGCGCCGAGCTGCATCGCCTCCAGCGTCACATTTGCCCCGGCCTCGGTCATGGCGGAGACCATGACCACCGGGCAGGGCCGCTCCAGCATGATGCGGTCGAGGCAGGCGAGCCCATCCATGCGCGGCATGTGGATGTCGAGGGTGATCACGTCGGGCCGGAATTCGGCGAGGCAGGCCAGCGCCTCCAGCCCATCCTTGGCGAAGGCCAGGGTGAAGTCGCCCTCGCCGGCGAAGACATTCGCCAGCAGCCGGCGCATCAGCGCCGAATCATCGACGACGAGAAGCTTGATCACGCGGGCGACACGGCCGGCGGCAGGTCCGCGGCGATGCTGGCGAGCAGGTCCCGCTCCGCCCGGTCGAGCAGCGCGCGGGGCTCGATCAGCAGGACCATGCGGCCATCCTCGGCCAGGGTGGCGATGCGGTCGAAGACCTGGGCGCCGGCATCGCCCAGCTCCGGGACCGGCTCGATCTCGCTGGCGGCGATGCTGCGCAGCTCGCTGGCGGAATCGACCGCGAAGCCGGCCTGCAGGCCGTCGATGGTGACGATGACGATGCGGCCGCGGATGCCGATGCCCGCAGCGGGGCCGGCGACCTCGAAGCGCCGGCGCTGGTCGATGACCGGCACCACCCGGCCACGCAGGTTCATCACCCCGAGCAGGAAGGCCGGCGCGCGGGGGATGCGGGTCAGGCTGGGGGGGCGGCGGACGACCTCGTCGACCATGGCGACGGGCAGGCCGTAATGCTCCTCGCCCAGGCGGAAGAGGACGAATTGCCCGGCTTCCCGCTGCGCCTCGGCGGCCTTGGCCTCGGTGGTCATCGCGCGCCCTTCCTGGTCTGCGCCGGCCGAGAGCCGGCTGGCAGTCGCCGGGTCGAAGAGGCTCTCGGTCGAGAGGATGGAGACGAGCTGCCGGCCGCCGTCGAGCCGGGCGATGGCCTCGATGCGGGCCTCGCCGGTGCCGCGGGTGAGCACCGCGGGCACCGGATCCACCGCCTCGCCGGGGACGCGGAGGATGGCCTGCAAGGCGTCCACCACCAGTCCGACGCGATGGCCGCCGGCGCGGCCGGCGCCAATGCGGGTGACGACGATCCGTGCCTCCCGCCGGTCCGGCGGCGGTGCCGGCAGGCCGAGCAAGGCCCGCAGCGAGACCAGCGGCAGCAGGCCGTCGCGGAAGGGCATGACCCCGGCCATGGCCGAATCGACGGCGGGCAGGCCGGTGACATCGGCCGGCATCCGGGCGACCTCGAGCACGCCGTCGAGCGGCAGGGCATAGTGCTGGCCGGCGAGGGTGACGCCGATCAGCGCCAGGGTATCGTCCCGGCCGGCCGCCGGACCGGCCATCGGTGCGGCGGCGCGGGGCGCGGCGGTGCGGCGCATCGCCCGGCTGAAATCCCGGGCGAGCAGGGCCGCGACCTCGACCTGCCGCTGGCCGGCGGCGGGCTCGAGGCCGGTGACCGCATCGACCAGCAGCCCGACCCGCTGGCCCTGCTGCAGGACGATGATGCGGGAGGCCGGGCTGGGCGCCGCCTGCGCCAGGCCCAGCAGCCCGGCCAGCGAGACCACCGGCAGGATGCCGCCGCGCAGGTTGAGGATGCCGAGCAGGCTGGCCGGGCCCTGCGGCAGCCGGGTGACCGGGCGCAGGCGGATGATCTCGGCGACCGCGGCGGCCGGCAGCGCCCATTGCTCCGCGGCGATGCGGAAGCACAGGACCTCGGCGGCCACCGTGGCGGAGGCGCCGGCCATCGCCTCAGCCATCCGCCCCGTTCAGCTCATCGGCGAGGCTGGCGATCTCCTCGATGGCGACGGCGAGGTCCTCGGTGCCGCGGGCCTGCTGCCGGGCGGCGGCGGCGGCCTCGATCGCGGCGCTGCCGGCTTCCTCGGCGGCGGTGGCGATCTGCTGCGTCCCGGCCAGGACTTCGCGGATGGAGGCGATGATCGTGCCGGCGCCGCCGCGCAGCTCCTCGGCGCCGCTGCGGAGGTCGGCGGTATCGGCGATGGCGGCGGCCAGGCGCAGCACGATCGCCCGGCTCTTGCTCATCTCGGTGCTGGAGGCGCCGGCGATCTGCAGCAGGTCGCGCTGCACGGCGGTGACCTGGTCCTCGATAAGGCGGACGACGTCCTTCATGCGGTCGGCATTCTCGGCCGAGTCCCGGGCGAGGTTGCGGATATCGGTCGAGACGGTGGCGAAGCCGCGCCCGGCCTCCCCGGCGCGGGCGGCTTCGACCGAGCCGCTGACCGCGAGCATGTTGGTCTGCACCGCGACGAGAGCGATGCGGTCGACGATCTTGCCGATGCGGCGGCCGGAGCCTTCGACCGAGGCGATCAGGGCGCCGACCGCATCGGCGTCGCGCAGGGCGGCCTCGATGCTGCCGTTGAGCTGGGCGACCGCGTCGCGGCCCTGGACCAGCAGTGGCTCGACCTTCGCCATGCGTTCGCCGGCGCCGGTCGCGGCGGCATTGGTGGATTTCGCGGCGGCCTCGATCTGGGCCATGGCCGTGGTCGAATCCTGGGTGGTGCCGGCCTGGACCTGGGCGCCGCGGCTGACCTGGTCGATGGCGACCATGATCTCGCCGGCGGCGCTGGAGAGTTCCTGCACCGTTGCCGAAAGCTCCTCGGCGGCGGAGGCGATATGCTCGATGCGGGAGGCGCTGGCGGTGCCGGACTGCATCTCGCCGGCGAGCCCGGCCAGGGCCTGGGCGGCCTGCTGGCTCTGATCGAGGGCGGTGCGCTGCTGCTGCACGGCGCGCTGCGCCTCGGCCGCGGCGGAGGCCTGCTGCTCGGCGGCGCTGGCCACCTTCTCGGCGCTGCGCTGGGCCTCGCGGGCACCGGCATCGGCCTCGACCGCGGCGAGCAGGACAGCCTGGGCGACCTCGGTGATGACGTCCATCTCGCGGCGGACGGTCTCCAGCGTGGAGATCACGCCGCGGCCGTTGAGTGCATCCGCCTGGGCCTGGGAGGCCATGGATTTGATTCGCGCGGCGATCGCCAGGACCCCGTCACGGATGGCATTGGTGATGCCCTGGACCTCGCCGGCGCTGCGCTCGGAGGTCTCGGCGAAGGCGCGGACCTCATCGGCGACGACGGCGAAGCCGCGCCCCTGGTCGCCGGCACGGGCGGCCTCGATGGCGGCATTGAGGGCGAGGAGATTGGTCTGGTCGGCGATGTCGCCGATGGTGGTGGTGATCTCGTCGATATTGCCGACCTGGCGCTCGAGGGTGGTGACGACCTCGACCGAGCGGATCTGGCGGGCGGCATTGTCCTGGAACCAGGTGATGGAGGCGTCGATCTCGACGCCGACCTCGGTCAGCAGGGTCTGCAGCGCATCGGCCTTGCGGCGGGACTGGTCGGCGCGGCCGCGGGCCTGGGAGAAGGCGGCGACGAGGCTGTCGATGGCGGCCTGCGACTGCTGCGAGGCACCGGCGGTCTCCTCCGCTGCGGCGGCGATCTGTTCGAGCGCCTGGCGGAGCTGCTCCGCTGCGGCACCGGCCTCGGTGATGCCGGCGGCCAGTTCTTCGGTCGCGCTGCCGATGCGTTCGGCGGCCTTTTCCCGGCGGGCGCGGGCGCGGTCCTGGGTCCGGCGCTGGGCGAGATTGGCTTTGGGTTCGGCTGGCGCGGCGGGTTTGGCCGAGGATGCGGCCCCGAGACGGGCGATGTCGGCGGTCTTGACCAAAGCCATTGCAATCTCCGCGGCGGGTACGGAGGCGTAGCATGGGCAGCCTGGGCGCGCATCCTGTGGCGCGTTTTTGGTAATATGCGGGTGGAGTGGAATTGAATGTGCCCCCGAGGCTCGGGCCGTCGGGGGTTGGTTTAGGTTTCGGATGTATTGAGGGAGATGCGGGGACCCGCAACCGACGATGCCAATACGTTACGGTGTCCATCTAATCACGGGGCACCGTCGACCCCTGTGGGTTGGGGCCGACAGTTCGAATCCCTTTCCCTGCAGCGGTAGGAACTGGGGAACGAAATTCTCTGCGGCGTCGGCCGCGCTACAAACTTCTTCAACAGCCTGTTAGGCGATCCGACGGCGTCAGCGCGGCCGGGCCGCGGGGCGCGACTGACCCACCAGACCGCAGATTCCGGCACCCGCCGATAGCCGCAGACGCCAATGCACGCTAGTGTCCTGATCGCAAAGTTCCTACGATCACATGGCTGATCGTAGGAGGCGGTGGTGGGCAAGCCTGCGGTGTCG